>DEKS01000189.1:14212-21078 GCA_002354005.1 Bacteroidales bacterium UBA2716 | reverse complement strand
CTGGGCATGCTGTTCTTTGGTAACCTCCTCAAGGAGAGCGGCGTAACCAAGCGCCTGGCCAATACCGCCAGCGGTCCGCTCATCGACGTAGTCACCACCCTGATCGGCCTCACCGTGGGCGCTTCTACGCAGGCAGACAAATTTATCAGCGTCAAGTCCGTGCTTATCTTCGGCCTGGGCCTGCTGAGCTTTGTGATTGCCACCACCTGCGGCGTGCTGTTCGTCAAGCTGATGAACCTCTTCATTGCCAACCCGGCCAAAAAGATCAACCCGCTCATCGGCAATGCCGGCGTGTCTGCCGTTCCGGACAGCGCACGTGTTTCCGAGACCGTAGGCCGCGAAATTGACCCCACCAACCACCTGCTCATGCACGCCATGGGCCCCAACGTGGCCGGTGTCATTGGTTCCGCCGTCGCCGCCGGTATCCTCCTCAGCTTCCTGGGCTAAGAAGCGCACGGGGCGTAAAATGTAATCAGCTGATTTATAACTATTTACCCAAAATCGCCTATGCAATCTCGCACAGGCGATTTTTGTTAAACGACTACTAGTCAAGCAGTTCCATTTTACAGGAAATATTACGCCATCGCGAAGGGATTGATTGCGAAACAGAAACGCGAGAAAGTTTTGATTTGTGAGCGCAAATGGTTATCTTAGCGGTGATATGAAAAAAGCAGTATTTGTGGCTGTTGCTGCCTTGCTGGTGGCATGCACGCCCTGTCCGACCCAGGGCATCCGCCACGCTTTGCCCGCTTCGGCAGGGATGGATGCGCAAAGGCTCGCCTTGATTGACAGTACCGTCCAGGCCTCCATCGCCGCCGGCGACATTCCCGGGGCGGTCATCGGCATTGTCCGGGACGATGCCTTGGTGTATGAAAAGGCCTTCGGCAACAAAGCGCTGGTGCCGCAAAAGGAGCCCATGACCGTGGAGACGATGTTCGACCTTGCTTCCGTGTCCAAATGTGTGAGCACCACCATTGCCGTCCTGCAGCTGGTGGAAAACGGCCAGGTGCGGCTGGTGGACCCGGTAAGCCGATACATTCCGGGCTTCCTGCCGTGGAAGGCCCCGGACACGCAGGAGCAAGTGGCAATTACCGTCCAGGACCTGCTCACGCATGCTTCCGGACTGGATGCCGTACTGCCGGATGTCCCTGCTTTCGTGGCGCAGTACGGGACCCATTGCCCAGACTCGCTCATCCGCTGGATTGCCACGGAAGCCGGGCGTCATTTCCGGCCCCGCACCCGGCAGCTTTACAGTTGCCTGAATTTCATCGTCCTCCAGCATATTCTGGAACAAGTGACCGGCGAGAGGCTCTGTGACTATGCCCAAAAGCATATTTTCGATGTCCTGGGTCTCCGGCACACCACTTACTTTCCGCTTTTTGACGGAACGCAGTGCCGGCCCGATTTAGTCCCGCTGTGTGCACCTACGGAGCAGCTGGCGGACGGACATGTCCTGCAGGCCGAAGTCCACGACCCTACCGCCCGGCTGGTGAACGGCGGCAATTCCGGCAACGCCGGAGTTTTCTCCAACGTGGAGGACCTGGCGGTTCTGAGCGCCTGCCTGCTTGGCGGCGGCAGCTGGAACGGCCACCGCATTCTCTCTCCGCTTACGGTGCAGCAGATGTTCCGCATTCCGGAAACCAATGCGCCGGAAGTGGCCCGCGCCCTGGGATGGGACTGCTATCATCTTGAGCCTTACACCTGCGGTAGCATCTTCAATCCCCGCACGGTACGTGGCCATACCGGCTACACCGGCACTTCCCTTATCCTGGATCTAGAAACCCGCACGGCCGTGATTATCCTCTCCAACCGCGTCCATCCAACCGACGGCGGCTCCGTCGCCCGCCTGCGCTCCACTGTGGCCAGCATTGCAGCCAGCGCTATCCTGCACTAAATTATTCAAAGAACTTACGCATAAATTAAAACTTTTGAACAAACTTTGCAAAAATGCTTAAAAGTTTTAACTTTGTAAGCAAATAGCGTAAAAAACTAACCACATGGCGCAAAAAAATTTACTGTTAGGAGACGAGGCCATTGCCCTCGGAGCCCTTCACGCCGGCCTATCAGGTGTCTATGCCTATCCCGGCACTCCTTCTACGGAAATTACGGAATATATCCAGGTCCATCCCCTCACCCGGGAGCGAAACGTGCACTGTGCTTGGTCCGCCAATGAAAAAACGGCCATGGAAGAGGCGCTGGGCATGTCCTACGCCGGCAAACGCGCGCTGGTCTGCTTCAAGCACGTGGGCCTGAACGTGTGCGCAGACCCCTTCATGGGCTCGGCCACCACCGGTGCCAATGGCGGCCTGGTAATTGCCTCCTGCGACGACCCTTCCATGCACAGTTCACAGAACGAGCAGGATTCCCGCTTCTACGGGGCCTTTGCCATGATGCCCGTCTTTGAACCCTCCAACCAGGCGGAGGCCTATGCCATGACGCGCGCCGCCTTTGACTACTCGGAAGAGCGCGGCATCCCGGTGCTCCTTCGGATGACCACCCGTATGGCCCATTCCCGCGCCGTGGTAGAAAGCGCAGATACCATCCGGGAGCAGAACCCCCTCCACTACCCCAAGAATCCGCGCCAGTGGGTTACCCTGCCGGTGAACTCCCGCGTCCGCAACCGGGAGCTTATCAAGGACTACGCCCGCTTTGAGGAAGATGCCGCCGCCTCCCCTTTCAACCGGCTCACAGATGGCCCGAACAAGCGCCTTGGCATCATTGCCTGCGGCATTGCCTATAACTACCTCATGGAGAACTTCCCGGACGGCTGCCCGTATCCGGTACTCAAGGTTTCC
This sequence comes from Bacteroidales bacterium UBA2716, assembly GCA_002354005.1. Taxonomy (GTDB): domain Bacteria; phylum Bacteroidota; class Bacteroidia; order Bacteroidales; family UBA932; genus Cryptobacteroides. The sequence continues at coordinate 18,283 of DEKS01000189.1, read as the reverse complement.
CAATATCCCTTCCCCAGAAAACTGGCCCAGGAACTGGCCAGTCACTGCCAGACCATCCTGGTCATGGAAGAAGGCCAGCCGCTGGTAGAAGAACGGCTGCGGGGCGTCTATCCCACGGCCATTACCATTAAAGGCCGCCTGGACGGCAGCCTGCCCCGCGACGGAGAACTTTCTCCGGAGGCGGTGCGCCCGGCCCTGGGCCTTCCTGCAGTGGAGAGCTTCCCCGCTTCGGAGATGGTGGCCCCGCGCCCTCCGGCACTGTGCCAGGGCTGCGGCCACCGGGACTTCTACACCGCCCTCAACAACGTGCTCAAAGACTACCCCGGCGCCCGCGTCTTTGGCGACATCGGCTGCTACACGCTGGGCTGGATGCCCCCCTTCAACAGCCTCCACACCTGCGTGGAAATGGGTGCCTCGCTCACCATGGCCCAGGGTGCGGCCTACTCGGGCACCTACCCCGCAGTAGCCGTCATCGGGGATTCCACCTTCACCCACAGCGGCATGACCGGCCTCCTGGATGCCGTAAACGGTAATCTGGATGTCACGCTGTGCATCTCCGACAACCTCACCACCGGCATGACCGGCGGCCAGGACAGCGCAGGCACGGGCCGCATTGAGGCCATCTGCGAAGGCCTGGGCGTTCCCAAAGAGCACATCCGCACCATCGTCCCGCTTCCCAAGAACTATCCGGACATGGAAAAAGTCATCCGCGAAGAACTGGATTACCACGGCGTTTCGGTGATTGTGTGCCGCCGCGAGTGCATTCAAACCCTCCGCCGCCATGCTTCGAAAAAGTAACCTCTGTTAACATTTAATGATTTCATGAAATGAAACAAGATATTATACTTGCCGGAGTGGGAGGACAAGGCATCCTCTCCATTGCCACGGTGATTGGTGCCGCTGCCTTGGAACAGGGCTTGTACCTGAAACAGGCAGAGGTTCACGGCATGAGCCAGCGCGGCGGAGACGTCCAGTCGCACCTCCGCCTGTCGTCGGAACCCATTTACAGCGACCTCATCCCCCGGGGCGGCGCCAGCCTCATTGTATCGCTGGAGCCCATGGAAGCCCTGCGGTATGTTCCCTGGCTGGCCAAAGACGGCTGGATTGTCACCAATACCACACCGCTGGTGAACATCCCCAACTACCCGGACCTGGGAAAGGTGGTGGCCGCCCTGCACCAATACCCGCACCTGGTGGCGCTGGATGCCGATGCCATCGCCAAGGAGCTCAATAACCCGCGCGGAGCCAACATGGTACTGCTCGGCGCCATGAGCACCGGCCTGGACATCCTGGAGCCGGACCAGCTCCGCGAAGGCATCCGCCGCGTATTCGCCCGCAAGGGTGAGACCATTGTAGAAGCCAACCTGAAAGCCTTCAACGCCGGTGCGGCGCAACACTTAGAAGAACAGTAACATGAGACTCCCTCTATCCCAGTCCGTCCTGAACAAAGAATTACGGGAATTGGGCATTGACGATATCTCCCACACCACCATCCGGCAATGCGCCATGCTGGGCAGTATGCTGGAATCCCAGTCGGACGAGCCTTTCACCCACCTGGAGTTCGGCGTACCGGGCATTCCGCCCTGTCCCTATGGCATCGAGGCCCAGAAAAAGGCCCTGGACGAGGGCAAATGTTCCATCTACCCCAGCGTACAGGGGCTTCCGGAACTCAAGCAAAACGCCGCGCGCTTTATCAAAGCCTTCATAAACGTGGACATCGACCCCAAGTGCATTGTCCCCACCGTCGGTTCCATGCAAGGCAGCCTCACCAGTATTCTGGAATGCTCCCAGCTGCAGCCGGGCAAGGACACCATCCTGTACATCTGCCCCGGGTTCAGCGCACACGGCCGCCAGCCGGATATCCTGGGCATCAAGAATGTGTGGTTCGATATTTACGAGTATCGGGCAGAGAAACTCAGAGACAAACTGGAGTCCTACTTCAAGGAGGGCAACATTGCCGCCATCCTCTATTCCAACCCCAACAACCCGGCCTGGATTTGCCTCACGGAGGAAGAGCTGCAAATCATCGGCGAACTGGCCACCCGGTACGATGTGATTGTCCTGGAAGACATGGCCTACCTGTGCATGGACTTCCGCAAAGACCTTTCCGTCCCCTTCCAGCCCCCGTTCCAGAGCACCGTAGCCCGCTACACGGACAACTACGTAATGCTCCTGTCCGGTTCAAAAATCTTCAGTTATGCCGGCGAGCGCATCGGCATTGCCTGTATCGGGAACAAATTGTACCAGCGCGAATACCCGGCCCTCAAGGAGAAATGGGGCATCGCACGCTTCGGGGACAACTTTATTCTCAACTACCTGTATGTGAACACCTCGGGCGTCTCGCACTCGGCCCAGTATGCCTTGTCGGCCATGTTCGAGGCCTGCCTGGACGGCCGGTACGACTTTGTGAAAGAGCTGCGGGACTATGGCCTCAGGGCGCATCTCTCGCGCGAAATCTTTGAGCAGAACGGCTTCCGCCTGGTGTACGACAAAGACATGAACCAGACCATCGGCGACGGCTTTTTCTATACCGTCACCTACAAGGACATGGACAACCGGACGCTGCTGGAGGCCCTCATCCGCTGCGGCGTAGTGGCCATCCCGCTCAACACAACCGGCAGCAAGCAGTGCGGCATCCGCGTATGCGTGTCGCGCCTGCTGAACGACTGGGATTTCCAGCGCCTGGACCGTCACCTGAAACAGTTTATCAAATTGGTATCATGAAGTATGTAAGCGCCGACGAAGCCGTACGCCTGGTGCGCAGCGGCGACACCGTAGTGTGCCAGGGAGGCACCTCCGTTCCCGTTATCCTGCAGGAAGCCCTGGCCCGCCGCCATGCGGAGCTCCAAGGGGTGCAAATTGTCTGCGGGTTCAACGTCACCGCAGCCGAGGCTCCTTTCTGCAAGCCCGAATACAAGGACGCGTTCCTGGTGAACAGCATCTTCATCAGCGGAGACCAGCGAAAGCACATCGCCGCCGGCTACGGCACCATGACGCCCGCCTTTCTGGGAGAGGTCCCGGGCCTGTTCCGCCGCCGGGAAATTCCTGTAGATGTGGCGTTTATCAACTGCTCCCTGCCGGACAAGGACGGGTATTGCAGCTTTGGCATATCGGCCGATATCGCCGTTAGCGCCGTGGAATGTGCGCGCGTGGTGATTGCCCAGGTGAGCCCCAACATCCCCTACCTGTACGGAAAATGTCTCATCCATGAATCCAAGATTAGCGCGGCCGTGTACTCGGAAGAGCCGCCGCTGGGGATGGTCTTTGGCGAGCCCACGCCCATTGAGGCGGCGATTGGCGCCAACGTAGCGTCACAAATCCCGGACGGGGCGTGCCTGCAGATTGGCGTCGGAGGCATCCCCAATGCCGTCCTCAACGGCATCAAGCACCACCAGCATCTGGGCCTGCACACGGAAGCCATGACCGACGGGGTGATCCGCCTCATCAAGGAAGGCGTCATTGATAATTCCCTCAAAAAAGTGCATCCGGGCGTAAGCGTGGCGGCCCTCGCCATCGGCTCCGCCCCCATGTACAAGTTCATCGACCACAACCCCACCATGGAGTTCTTTGACGTGGCCTACACCAACGACCCCTTCCTGATTGCCCAAAATCCGCGCGCCTGCGCCATCAATTCCGCCATCGAGGTGGACCTCACGGGGCAAATCTGTGCCGACTCTATCGGCGAGATGATTTTCTCCAGTGTGGGCGGCCAGCACGACTTCATGTACGGCTGCGCCCTGGCAGAGGGCGGACGCACCTTCATTGCCCTTCCCTCCCGCACCGCCAAGGGAAAAGCCAAGATTGTCCCCACCCTCACCCCGGGTGCCGGCGTGGTCACCACCCGCTTCCAGACGCAGTTTGTGGCCACGGAATACGGCATTGTGTACCTGCGCGGAAAGAGCCTGGCAGAGCGTGCCAAACTCCTGATTTCCATTGCCCATCCGGACGACCGCGAGGAACTGGAGAAAGCCGCCTGCAAACGCTTTGGATACAGTTTTCTGCGCCTGAAAGCAGAATAATTGCTATCTTTGCGCCCATGAAAAGACGCTTGGCCATATTCACGCTCCTCCT
>DEKS01000189.1:179-14163 GCA_002354005.1 Bacteroidales bacterium UBA2716 | reverse complement strand
AGCAGGAACAGGAGCAGGAGCAAAAGCCCAAGACCGGCTGGAAGTTCACGCCCCTGCCCAATATCGGATACAGCACGGACACCGGCCTGGGCCTGGGCCTTTTCTCGGACTTCTACTATTACGGGGACGGCAGCGCCTATCCCAATTTCCTGCATCACCTGGGCTTTGCCGGCGCCTATGCCACCAAAGGCTCCTGGTATTTCCATGCCTACGGGGACAGCCCCACCCTCATTCCGGGCGTCCGCCTGAACGGCACGCTCACCTACCGCGACGCCATGGTGCACAAATTCTACGGCTTCAACGGCATCGCCTCCCCCTACCTGCCGGAGCTGGATGCCAACGTGGACACCCGGACAGCCTGGTACACCCTTCATCGTCGCTTTTTCCGCGCCACCGCAACGGCCATGGGGAGCATTGTCGGCAATCTGGACTGGATGGGCGGGCTGGTGGTCCGGCATGTCATCCATGACGATATCGACCTGGAACGCTACGACAGCGGCAGGAGCCTGCTCCTGACCTATCGGGACGTAGGGCTCATCCGGGCCGATGAATTCAAAGGCGGCACCTCGCTGGAGTTCAAAGGCGGCGTGGTGTACGACACCCGGGACGTCGAAGCCTCGCCGGGCAAGGGCATCTTCGCAGAGCTCTACCTTACGGCCAACACGGACCTGAGCCGGTGGAAATACAACTACGGGCAGCTGGTGGCACATTTCCGCCACTACGTGACCATCTTCCCGGGCCGATGGGTCTTTGCCTATCACCTGGGCTTCCAGCACCAGCTGTGGGGCGAAATCCCCTACTACGCCCTCAACGAGATGGCTAGCAGCTTTTACCCCTACGAGGAAATGGACGGACTGGGCAGCCGCACCACCGTCCGCGGCATCATCAACAACCGCGTGGCCGCCGCAGGCTATGCCTGGGCCAACATCGAGTTCCGCGTAACGCCCTTCAAATTCAATCTGTTCAACCAGCACTTCGACATGGTGCTCAACCCCTTCATGGACATTTGCGGCATCACGCGCACATACCGCCTGGAAGAGCAAAAGGCTGCAGTCTCGCCGTACCCGGATATTCCTCTGTATCAAGATAAAAAGCTCCCTATTATGCTGTCTTTCGGCATTGGCGGAAAAATCCAGATGAACACCAATTTTGTGATGTCCTTTGACGTGGGACGCGGTCTGGACCCGCAGGTGGGGACGTGGACGGTGAGTACTTCCAGTACGTATCTGTTTTAGCAAATTTGGTTTTCTAGAGGGGATTGTGTATATTTGTAGGACATAGAAAACACTAACTAAACAAATATGGACAAACTCCAGGAACTGACCCAAAAACTGTACAACGAGGGTCTTTCAAAAGGAAAAGAAGAGGGCGAGGCCATTCTGGCAAAAGCCCGGGCAGAAGCCGCTGCCATTGTAAAAAAAGCCCAGGAAGAGGCTCAAGCCATTCTCTCTCAGGCACAAAAAGAAGCCCAGGACTACAAAATCAAACTGGAAGGAGACGTAAAAATGGCCTCCATCCAGGCCCTGCAGGCCACCCGTGCCGGCATCGAGAACCTGATTGTAGCCAAAGCGGTGGACGCCCCTGTAAAAGAGGCCCTGTCCAGCGCAGACTTCCTCAAAGGCATCATCGAGGCCGTAGCCAAGAATTTCAGCGCCCAGGAAAGCACGGACCTTGCCCTGGTTCTGCCGGAAAAACTGCAGAAAGAGCTGGAGCCCTTCGTGAAAAACGAACTCACCAAAGCCCTTGGCAAGGGCGTGGAAGCCTCTTTCGCCAAGAAAATCAACGGCGGCTTCAAGATTGGCCCCAAAGACGGCAGCTATTTCATCTCCCTTACGGATGAGAGCTTCCAGGAACTCATCGGCGACTATCTCCGTCCCACCACCAAGGAAATCCTTTTTGGCTAGGAAATGAGTAATTTCGAGTACATCATCTCCTCCCTTCCCTATCTCACGGCCGATTTCAAGTACGAAGACGGGCAAGGCTTCCAAAGCACCCTGGAGCAAATCCGGGAAAACCTCTCGGAAAAAGACGCCGCCGTCATGGACTTCCTCCTCAGCGGGTTCGACGCCCATGTGCTGGGGCCGGACTTCTACGCCCAGGCGCTGGCGCATCCGCTGCGCTTCGTGCGGGAGTACTTCCGCTTCGACCTTAACCTGCGTAACGCCAAGGTGCGCTACCTGAACCGGGAGCTGGGTCGGCCGGACGAGATGGACCTTGTTACCGGCAAAGGATCGGAAGAGGACACGGGCCTGGACATTGACGGCTACCGCTTCACCGGCGGCGAGTTCGAAGAAGCCGCCAAGGTGGAATCGGCCCTTGCCGCAAGCAGCCTGCTGGACCGGGAACAGGCCCTGGACGAGGTCACCTGGGATAAAATCAGCAGCCTGGAAACATTTCACTACTTTGACCTTACCGCGGTGCTGGCCTATGTAGCCAAACTGCACATCGTGAACCGCTGGCTGGCCCTGGACCAGGAAAAAGGCCGGGAATTGTTCCGCCAGCTGGTGAGCGAGGTCCGCGGCACGTTCAAAGGGGTAAAATACACAGAATAACAAGCAACCATATATGAAAACAAAAGGAATTGTAACCGGTATCGTAAGTAACCTCGTTACGGTGAAGGTAGACGGTCCCGTTGCAGAAAATGAAATCTGCTACATCACGGCGCAAGGCGTCAGGCTGATGGCAGAGGTCATCAAGGTAAACGGAGAAAACGCCTCCGTGCAGGTGTTCGAGAGCACCCGCGGCCTCAAGGGCGGGGACGCCGTAGAATTCGAGGGCCGCATGCTGGAAGTGGAGCTGGGTCCCGGCCTGCTTTCCAGCGTATACGACGGCCTGCAGAACAACCTGGCCACTATGGAAAACGTCTTCCTCCAGCGCGGTGAGTACACTGCCCCCCTGGACCACAAGAAACTGTGGGCGTTCACTCCGCTCGCCAAACCCGGCGACAAAGTGGAAGCCGCAGACTGGCTGGGAGAGGTAAAGGAAGGCTGGCTGCCCCACAAAATCATGGTTCCGTTCTCCTTCAAGGGAACCTACACCGTGAAATCCGTCAAGGAAGCAGGCGAATACACCATTGACACGGTCATTGCCGTCCTGACCAACGAGGATGGAGAAGACGTGAAGGTCACCATGACCCAGAAATGGCCCGTGAAGGTAGCCATCAAGGGCTATAAGGAAAAACCGCGTCCCAGCCGCATCATGGAAACGGGCGTGCGCGTGATAGACACCATGAATCCCATCGCAGAAGGCGGTACGGGCTTTATTCCCGGTCCCTTCGGCTGCGGTAAAACCGTGCTGCAGCACGCCATTGCCAAGCAGGGCGACGCCGACGTCATTGTGATGGCCGCCTGCGGTGAGCGTGCCAACGAGGTGGTGGAAATCTTCACCGAGTTCCCGGAGCTCATCGACCCGCATACCGGCCGTCACCTGATGGAGCGCACCACCATCATCTGCAATACCTCCAACATGCCGGTGGCCGCCCGTGAGGCGTCCGTATACACCGCCATGACCCTGTGCGAGTATTACCGCGCCATGGGCCTGAAGTGCCTCCTCCTGGCCGACTCCACCTCCCGCTGGGCACAAGCCCTCCGTGAAATGAGTAACCGTATGGAAGAACTGCCCGGCGCCGATGCTTTCCCGGTGGACCTTTCCGCCATCATCTCCAACTTCTACGCCCGCGCGGGCATGGTGATCCTGAACAACGGACAGACCGGCGCCGTCACCTTTATCGGCACGGTATCCCCTGCCGGCGGTAACCTCAAGGAGCCCGTCACGGAGAGCACCAAGAAGGCGGCCCGCTGCTTCTATGCCCTGGAGCAAAACCGCGCAGACCAAAAGCGCTATCCGGCCGTAGGACCGCTGGATTCCTATTCCAAGTACCTGGACTACCCTGAAATCCGCGACTTCCTGGACGAGACCATAGAAAAAGGCTGGGTGGACAAAGTGCTGTCGGCCAAGAACATCATCCGCCGCGGCAAAGAGGCCAGCGAGCAAATCAACATCCTGGGCGACGACGGCGTTCCCATGAGCTACCACATCAACTTCTGGAAGAGCGAGCTGGTGGACTTTGTAATCCTGCAGCAGGACGCCTTCGATGCCATCGACGCCCTGTGTCCGCTGGAGCGCCAGCGCTTCATGCTGGACCTCATCCTGGACATCTGCAACAAGGAGTTCGAGTTCGAAGACTTCGAGAAATGCCGCGACTTCTTCAAACGCCTCATCAACGAGCTCCGTCAGATGAACTATTCCGCCTACGAAAGCGAGCAGTTCTGGGCCTACAATGAATCCGTTAAGAAAATGATTGCATAGCTATGGCAACAAAAGCATATCAAAGAGTATATACCAAGCTTGAAGGCATTACCAAGGCCACCGTTTCGCTTAAGGCCAAGGGCGTTTCCAACGACGAACTGGCCGTGGTGGACGGTCGTCTGGCCCAGGTGGTGCGCATCAAAGGGGACACCATCACCCTGCAGGTGTTCTCCGGAACGGAGGGCATCCCCACCAACGCGGAAGTGGTGTTTCTGGGCGAGCCCCCTACCCTGAAAGTATCAGAGCAGCTCAGCGGCCGCTTCTTCGACGCCTACGGCCACCCCATTGACGGCGGTCCGGAAATAGACGGCGAGGAGCGCCAGATCGGCGGTCCGTCCGTGAACCCGTACAAGCGTCGCCAGCCCTCGCAGCTCATCCCTACCGGCATTGCCGGCATCGACCTTAACAACACGCTGGTTTCCGGCCAGAAGATTCCGTTCTTCGCAGACCCGGACCAGCCGTACAACCAGGTGATGGCAGATGTAGCCCTGCGTGCGGATGTAGACAAGATTATCCTGGGCGGCATGGGCCTGTCCAACGACGACTACCTGTTCTTCAAGCACTCGTTTGAGGCCGCCGGCGCCCTGGACAAGATTATCTGCTTTATCAACACCACGGAGAATCCCCCGGTGGAACGCCTGCTGGTGCCGGATATGGCCCTTACCGCAGCGGAATACTTCGCCGTAGACAAAAATGAGAAGGTGCTGGTGCTCCTGACGGACATGACCCTGTATGCCGACGCCCTTTCCATCGTGAGCAACCGTATGGACCAAATCCCGTCCAAGGACTCCATGCCGGGTTCCCTGTACAGCGACCTGGCCAAGATTTACGAGAAAGCCGTACAGCTGCCCACGGAGGGCTCCATCACCATCATTGCCGTTACCACCCTGAACGACGGCGACATCACCCACGCCATCCCGGACAACACCGGTTACATCACGGAAGGGCAGCTGTTCCTGCGTGCCGATTCCGATACAGGCAAGGTCATCATCGACCCGTTCCGCAGCCTGTCCCGTCTGAAACAGCTGGTGCAGGGCAAGAAGACCCGCGAGGACCACTCGCAGGTGATGAACGCCTCCGTCCGTCTGTACGCCGACGCCCAGAACGCCAAAACCAAACTGGAGAACGGCTTCGACCTGTCGGACTACGACCACCGCTGCCTGGCGTACGCCAAAGACTACGCCCGGGAGCTCCTGGCCATTGACGTTAACATTGGCATCACAGAAATGCTGGATACCGCCTGGAAGCTGTTCGCCAAGCACTTCAGCCCGGCGGAAACCGGTATCAAACAGGCACTTGTAGACAAATACTGGGTTAAATAATGGCCATCAAATTCCAATACAACAAAACCTCGCTGACGGAAATGGGCAAGCAGCTCAAAGTCCGGCAGAGGGCTCTCCCTACCCTTCAGAACAAGGAGAGCGCCCTCCGTCTGGAAGTGCGCAAGGCCAAGGCAGACAGCGAGCGTTTACTCAGTGAGTTGGAAGAAGCCTTGCAGCGTTACGATTACCTGGCGGCCCTGTGGAACGAATTCGAACCGGGCCTGATTGCCATCACGGATGTGGACCTGTACACCAAAAAGGTAGCGGGCGTGAAAACCCCCGCCCTGGGAGAAATTCACTACGAAATCAAGCCCTTCAATGCCTTTGTCAAACCTGCCTGGTACGCAGACGGCGTGGCCATCCTCAAGGAACTGAGCCGCCTGGGCATTGAGAGCGAAGTATATCTGGAAAAGGCCCGCATCCTGGACTACCAGCGCAAAAAGACCACCCAGAAGGTGAACCTGTACGAGAAAGTACAAATCCCCGGTTACCGGGAAGCCATCCGCAAAATCAAACGCTACATGGAAGACGAAGAGAACCTGTCCAAGGCATCTTCCAAAATTGTTAAAAACCGTCACGCAGAGGAAGAGGAGGCCTCAGAGCAAGTATGATTACTCCCATGACCAAATACTCCTTTATTCTGCTGAATGGAGAACAGGGAGACCTGCTGGAGCGCCTGCAGGAGGTGGGCCTGGTGGATATCACGCGCAGTATAAAGCCCATTGACGACACCTCCCACAACATCAAGGCGGAAATCGAGCTTCTGGACGGCCTTATCCAAGGGCTGCAGAAAGCCGATATTCCGGAAGGAACGGAGCGGGAGTTCATCGATGGGGATATCGTTCGCCTCGCGGGCGGTATGCTCATGCGCTACTCCGACGACACGGTAGAAATCAAGCAACTGGAAAAGGAAGTGTCCGAGCTTCGACTATGGGGTAATTTCGACAACGGAATCCTTGAGGAACTGGCCCAGGCCGGCGTTCCCGTGCATTTCCACAAGCTCTCAAGCAAAGCGTATAAACCGGAATGGGCCCAGGAATATGCCCTCAAGGAAATCGCCCATACCAAATCCGAGATTCTGTTTGTGGTAGCCGGTCCGGATACGCTTCCCGGAGAAGTCCCCGCCCCCACCACGGACATCGCGTCAAAGGAAAAGGAACTGCGGGACAAAAAAGCCCACTTCGAAAGGGTACTCAAACGCATCGCCAGTGCCAAAGACCGCATCCCCGAACTGGAAGAGAAGAGAAGCCGGTTATACGCCAAACTGGACCTGTACCTGGCCGGCGCCGCCGCCGTTCCCGCGGCAGAGGACACCATCGTCACGCTGGTAGGCTATGCTCCTACGGAAAAGGACGATACCGTTACGGCTGCCCTGGACCAGACCGGCGTCTATTACCTGAAGGACGCCGCCGTGGTAGAAGACAACCCGCCCATCAGCTTCCGCAACAACTGGTTTGTGAGGCAGTTCGAAACCCTGACCGACATGTACGGCCGCCCGTCGTATGACGGATTCGACCCCACCCCGTTCATCAGCGTGTTCTTCCTGCTGTTCTTCGCCTTCTGTATGGGAGACTGCGGCTACGGACTCATCCTCATTCTGGTGGGCCTGCTCCTGAAGAAGGTGGACTCCTTCAAGGACATGGCGCCGCTGGTGGTGTTGCTGGGAATCGGCACCACCGTCATCGGCTTCCTGTTCCATACCTTCTTCTCCATGGACATCAGCACCTGGAGCATCTTCGAACCCATTAAAGGCATCTTCCTTCCGGCCAAGATTGCCGGATACGATGGCACCATGGTGCTGGCCCTCATTGTGGGTGTGGTACACCTGTGCCTGGCCATGTGCGTAAAAACCTACCAGGAAACCAAGAACAAGGGCTTCATCAATGCCCTGGGCTCCTGGGGCTGGACCCTCCTGATTGTGGGCGGTGTCATTGTGGCTGCCCTGGCGTTTGCCGGCATCATGGACAAAGACCTTACCAAATGGGTAGTGATTGTCCTTGGCATCGTGAGTGCCCTGGGTATCTTTGTGTTCAATGACATGCAGCGCAACAAACTGGCCAACGTGGGCGTGGGCCTGTGGAACACCTACAACACGGCCACCGGCCTGCTGGGTGATGTTCTGAGTTACCTGCGTCTGTATGCGCTGGGCCTCGCCGGCAGCATGCTGGGCATGGCCTTCAACAACATTGGCGCTATGGTCCTTGGGGACGGTTCCAACCCTACGCTCTGGCTCCCGTTCGTTCTCATCGTGGTCATCGGCCACACCTTAAACATTGCCATGGCCGCCCTGGGCGCCTTTGTGCACCCGTTGCGTCTGAATTTCCTGGAGTTCTTCAAGAATTCCGGCTATGAGGCCGCCGGCCGCAACTACAACCCGCTAAAGAAATAAACAATTAAATTATAAAAAACTTATGGAACAAATTTTAGGTTATTTGGGTCTGGGCCTGGTACTGGCCCTCTCAGGTATCGGTTCCGCTTATGGAACCACCATCGCGGGCAACGCGGCAGAAGGCGCCCTCAAGCGCAAACCGGAAGGCTCCGGTAACTACATGGTACTCAGCGCTCTCCCTGCCACCCAGGGTATCTATGGATTCGTGGCCTTCTTCATGCTCATGGGCCGCGTGGCAGAAGCCGGCACCATGGTATTCGGCATCGGCCTTTCCGTGGGTTTGGTCTGCATGCTTTCCGCTATCCGTCAGGGCCAGGTTTGCGCCAACGGTATTGTGGGTATCTCCCAGGGACACGACGTCTTCACCAACACCCTTATCTACGCCGCTCTCCCTGAGTTCTACGCCATTTTGGGTCTGGTAGGCGCCCTCATGCTGTAAGGCGCTCTCCACAGCATATAAAATGGACTGACCCTTTGGCCAGTCCATTTTTTTGGTCCATATAGAAGGAAAACGCATAAAGCAAAAGAAAAAATGGTATATTTGTGCAGAAATAACACTATCATCAAAATTATAGCTCTATGAAAAGACTTGTAAGCATCTTTACCATGGCCGCCCTGCTGGCGGTCCTGGTACCGGCCTGCGACAAAACCACACCGGAAAACAGGGACGGGAAAGACGACTCCGGAAAAACAGACCCCACCCCCACTCCCACCCCTTCCGCCAAAGCAGACTATACCATCCTGTATTATGGGATCGGCGGCGGTAACCTGGATATCGGTGACGAAGACACCATCAAGGATATGGCCCAGGCCCTTGACGGGGAAAACTGCAATGTCCGCATCATTACGCAGTATAAATATTCCAGCGAAGAGGGAGTAGCCGCAAAAGAGAAAGCAATGAACTTCAAGATCAGCGGCGAGCCGGGAACTGTTTATCGCTACGAGATAACGCCCTCCATCCTTGCCCCGAAAGGCTCCAAGTGCTATCTGACGCTTCCTAAAGATTCCAAGATCGCTGGTGCAGATTATAAGATGTTTGCCCCGGAAAACATCTCGTCCTTTATCAAATATGCGGTAGAAAAAGCACCCGCCAGCCACTATTTCTTCTTTGTCACCGGCCACGGAGACGGCTACAACCTGGCAGCGGATATTCCGCTCACCAAAACCACCGCTTCAGACGAGAATTTTGAGGACAATCCCGGCATCAGCATGTACCAAATCAAGGAAGGCATCAGACAATCCGGCGTTCAGCTGGCCTTGCTGGGCTATCAATCCTGCGAGATGGGCCAGATTGAGGTCATCTCCGAGCTCCAGGGAGCCGCCAGTTACATCATGGCTTCCGGACACACCATCAGCGATTTTGGCTACAAAGACATGATTGAGGCCATGCGGGACGGCGACCCCTTTAAAACCGCTCTTGAGGACCTTGCCAGAGGCAGCCTGAACGAAAACCTTCCCCAGGAGGGCGGCAACGCGAACTTCCACGTCACGGACATGGAAAAACTGCCTGCCTTCCTTGGCGCCTTGAAGGAGATCACCACCTACCTGTGTGCCAACAAGCTGGACAACGAAAAAGGCTATCTTGCCGCCGCCGCAAAGACCTATCAGTACGATAAAGAGGAAAACAAGTTCGACCTGTACGACTACCTGTACTTCCTGGGCAAAGAAGTATATAGCAAGGACCAGAACTACATCAATCTCCTGGAAAAGGTAAAAACGGCGTTGGACCAGGCCCAGCCCATCCACTACAATTCCCTGGAATGCAAAGGTGACCAATACTACGACAACCTCAGCTACTCCGTATGCCTGGGTGCCCAGGGTTACCTGGTAGACTACACCGATAAAGGACGCAAGCAGCAGGCCATTGACAAAAACGGCACCAGCTACAGCCTTGTAAATAACGTGGTCGATACAAGCAAGCCCATCAAGACCGACGCAAATAACGCATGGGACAAGACCTACAACCTCACCACCTTTGACAAAACCGTAGGCTGGAGCAAATGGTTCGCCGTGAACCCGGCTTTCCCGCGCAACAACCCGCCCTTCTACATCTACCAGACTCCGGACGAGCCCGTTGACGACGACGACGATGAAGGAGACGAGGGAGATGAATAATCCTTTCATCCACTGCGTATGAAAAAAATTCTCCTCACTTTAACCCTGGCCCTGTGCATCACAGGCCAGGGTTTTGCGCAACCCCTTCGCGACAAACTGCGCGCGGTTCCCCAGATAGAAAACCTCAAAGCCAATCCCGGTGGAACGGAGTACGGTTTCAAAGAAAGCTATACCTTTACCTTTAAGCAGCCGATAGACCACCAAAACCCCGGTACGGGCAGCTTTAAACAGTTTGGCGTCATCTGCTTTCAGGGCTTTGACAAGCCCACCGTATTCTACACCCGCGGTTACGAGCACAACGGCTTCGCCGAGAATCCCGCCAACGACCTGGCAGACAACCTGGATGCCAACGTGGTGTACATGGAGCACCGCTATTACGGCAAATCCAAGGTAAGCGGAGACCCCAAGTGGAAGTACCTCACCATCAAACAGGCCTGCGACGACCTGCATGCCATTTTCCAGACCCTGAAGCCCCTCCTCCCGGAAAGCTGGGTGAGCACCGGTACAAGCAAGGATGGCAACACCGCCGTATTCTACAGTTACTTTTATCCGGACGATATGAACGTAGTAGCCGCCTTCTGCGCCCCCTTCCAGACCACCTACCTGGATGAGCGCGTGGGCCGGTATGTGTTGCACACTTGCGGGACGACAGCGGAACGCGCCCGCATGCACGCCCTCCTGAACCGCATGCTCACGGAAGACTTCCACGAGAAATACTGTAAATACGAGATGAAGAAGGAAGGCCTCTCCGAAGACGAATGCACGTCCTATTCCTCCTATGTCAAGGGGACGCTGAACACCTTCTTCAGCCTGTTTGCAGACTACTCCGCCCACGACCGTGCCCTGCTCATGCCCTCGGAAAGCGCCAGCGACGAAAAGCTGCTGACCTTCCGCTACGATGACCTGGACGACCAACTTTCCCGCAAGCAGAAAAAGGGCAATGACGCGAGCGACGAGCAGCAGGCGTACAACGACTACCTGTACACCATCCAGTGTCTCAAAGAGTATGGCACCTTCACCTACCCCTACCAGGAGCTTTCCGTGCTTGATGGGACGATGTTTGACCGCGCCTATGCGGAAGATCCTTCCGTGGAAGAAAAAGACGAATGGCTCATCGGGAAATTCGACGGCAGCGTGAGCAAGGCCGTATTAGAGAAGTTCCTGCCCACTACCCACATTCCCATCCTGCTGGTATACGCACACAATGACCCGTGGACGGCCGGCAAGCCCACCAAAGTGAGCAGCTCGGTGAAAATGCTTATTAGCAAGGTCGGCGGACACGATGACTGTATCAACAACCCCGACTACTACCCGGAGTCCCTGCGCGACGAAATTGTAAGCTTTGTTTCCTGCAACCTCTAATATTCGCGGGGGCCAAAGATATCGGTGCCAATCCGCACCATGGTAGCCCCATGCTTCACGGCAAGCGGCCAGTCCCCGGACATCCCGATAGACAGCGTATCAAAGCCTTCCATCCCGGAGGCTTTGATTCGTTTATACAGCGCCTCTATCCGGGCAAACTCCCCTTCCACCTGCGCCCTGTCCTCCGTATGGGACGCCATCCCCATCAGGCCTCGGATCCTGATACTTTTCAGCGGAGCAGGTATATCTTCGCAAACCGCCTCCGCTTCGCTCCGGCCCCTCCCAACAATCGTTTTTGGGGCGGCTACGCCTTGCCCCAAAACTCCAGTGGGCCCCTCCCTCTTACACGGCCGAGGGTGGCCATGGGTTTGCGAAGATATACCTGTCCCGCTGATTATAGCCATGATCTCATCCTCTGAGAAGCCTTGCTTGGTTTCTTCCGCGCCCAGGTGGAGTTCCAGGAGAACGTCGATGACCTTGTTGTGGGCGACAGCCCAGGTGGAGATGGCCTGCAGCAGGTGCATCGAGTCCACGGACTGCACCAGGGACACATACGGCAGCACCAGCTTGAGCTTATTGGTTTGCAGATGGCCGATGAAATGCCACTGCACGTCTGCGGGCATCTGAGGGACCTTGGCGGCAAGCTCCTGCGGGCGGCTTTCCGCAAACACCCGCTGCCCGGCGTTATACGCCTCCATCAGGCGTTCCACGGGATGAAATTTGGAAACTGCCACCAGGGTAACATCTGATGGCAGTTTACTGTTGATTTCGTGTAAATTGTCTTTTATCATTTAGCGTTTCTTCCCCCTCTGTTTTTCCATCTCGCGCTGCATCTTCTGAGCTTCTTCCAGGCGCTGCTGCCACTTGCTCTTGGGAGCGGGCTTGCCGCTGGCCTCTGCCGCTTTCACCTTGTCCAGGACCTCCTGCGGGTTCACCACCCACTTGCGGATTACGAAGGTTTCCAGCATGGTGATGAGGTTGCTCAGGAGGTAATAGTAACTCAGGCCACTGGAGAGGTTGTTACAGATGAAGAACATCATGATGGGCATCATGTACAGGCTCATGGCCTGCATCATCTTGGCGTTGGGGTCGTTTCCCGTTGCCTGCTGCGACATGGTGATCTTGGAGTAGAAGAACATGGAGACAGCCATCAGGAGGGCGAACAAACTGATATGGTCCATGCCCAGGATGCTGGTGCTCCAGTGGATGACATCGTCATAGGCGCTCAGGTCCTCCGCCCACAGGAAGTGCTGCTGGCGAAGCTGGATGGAGGCCGGGAAGAAGCGGAACATGGCCCACAGGATGGGCATCTGAAGCAGCATGGGCAGGCACCCGCCCATGGGCGATACACCGGCTTTGCGGTACAGGTCCATGGTTTCCTGTTGCTTTTTCATGGCATCCTCCTGCTTGGGATACTTGGCGTTGATTTTCTCCATGTAGGGCTTCAGGGCCTGCATTTTGGCACTGGACGAGTAGCTCTTGTAGGCAAAGGGCAACACCACAATCTTGATGAAGATGGTCATCAGGAGAATGATGAGGCCAAAGTTGGAGATGCCTTTGTGCAGCCAGTCGAACAGCGGGATAATCACCCACTTGGTGAAATAGCCGATGATTTTACCGCCCAGGGGAATCACCTTCTCATAGGCGTGGCCATAGGCCTTCAGGCCCTTATAGTCGTTGGGACCGAAGTAAAACTCGAAGGGAAGGTCTATGCGCTCCGCACCGGGCGTGATATCGGCCCGCATGAGGGCGCGGCAGTGCATGAGGTCCGATCCCGTCTTGGGCAGGAAGTCGATCTTGAACTCACCGTAGCTGAAGTTACCGGGAGCACGCATGATGGCGCTGAAGAACTGCTGCTGGAAGGCGAACCACTCAATGTTGTTGTTGAAGCGTTTCTCTCCCCCACGGCCGTTGCCAATGTTGGCCGGTTTGTTGTCGTCCGGGAAATAGTAGTTGAGGCGGGAATACTGGGTCTCGTTCTTATAGCCCTTCTCCATGCGCGGGATAATGGCGTCGAAGTCCACGTCCACACTGCCCACGTTCCGGGGAATCAGATGGCCCATGCCCACCAGGGACAGGGTCTCGTTCACCGAGTAGGAATCCTTGACCAGGGTGTACTTTTGTTCGATATAGCCTCCGTCCGTAAACGGCAGGCGCATGACCACCGTGCTGTCCGAAGAGGCCTCCGGGACATACTGGAAGGTAAATTTACGCGTATCTACAGCCGTAGGGGCATACACCACATAACCCAGCTGGGATTTTTCTCCCTGCAGCAGGTACAACGGTTCCTGGGAATACGTAAGGTAATCTTTCACCTTCACCGAGTACGGCTGGGCGCCGCGGGTGGTGAAGACCACCTGCAGTTTGTTGTTTTCCAGGGTAACAAGCTGAGCCTCTGCGCGGGCGGCGGCATTCAGGGAAGAATCGGAATAGACCGGGGCCACGGCGGCCTGCGGTGCAGCTGCGGCTTCATCTGCGGCTGCGGCGG
>DEKS01000189.1:0-143 GCA_002354005.1 Bacteroidales bacterium UBA2716 | reverse complement strand
ATGCTGTCCTGCTGCCACTGGGCGTAGGCCTCTGCGGCGGCAATGGAATCCAGCTGGGCCTGATGGGCTTTCTGTTTGGCTACCTGACGGCTCTGGTACCCGAAGAACCCTATCATGATAAGGAAAATCAGGACAAAGCCGAT
>DEKS01000194.1:9521-9904 GCA_002354005.1 Bacteroidales bacterium UBA2716 | reverse complement strand
ACTACGCGCACGGCGTAAGGGAATTCGGGAGCCGTAGGGATGACGGGCTTGAGGGCACGCATGGCCAGGTTGCCGTGACCAATCTCACGACGGCCGGTGCCGCGCTGCGGCTTGGCCTCGCCGGTGGCGAACGGCGGGAAGTTGTAGTGGAGCACGAACTGCTGGTCGTCCTGGATGAGAACTTCGTCCATCTCCTTCATGTCCATCTTGGTGCCCAGGGTAACGGAGGCCAGAGACTGGGTTTCACCGCGGGTGAAGATGGCGCTGCCGTGGGCGCAAGGGAGGTAATCCACTTCGCACCAGATGGGGCGCACCTCGTTGGTGGCGCGGCCGTCCAGGCGCTTGCCTTCGTCCAGCACCAGGTTGCGCATGGCTTCCTTCTC
>DEKS01000194.1:5738-9508 GCA_002354005.1 Bacteroidales bacterium UBA2716 | reverse complement strand
TCCACGTCGTGGTAGTAGCGGTCGATCATGGCACCCTTCACTTCCAGGTCTTCCTCGGAGAAGCCGGCCTTGAATTCGTCGCGGATGGCGTTGAAGCCGTCCTCGCGCTCATGCTTGGGCTTGGCGCTCTTGGCGAGCTCATAGCACTTGTTATAGCAAGCCTCGTGCACGGCCTTGCGGAGGTCTTCGTCCTGCTCGTCGTGCGGGTAGTCGCGCTTGTTCACGTCCGTACCTAGCTCGTGCATGAGTTCTTTCTGCACGCGGCAGTGCTTCTTGATTTCTTCGTGAGCGAACTTGATGGCCTCCAGCATGTCGTGCTCGGAAACCTCGTTCATCTCACCTTCTACCATCATGATATTTTCCTCTGTGGCGGCAACCATCAGGTCCAGATCGGCCCGTTTGTTGTCCTCGAAACCGGGGTTGATGACGAATTTACCGTCGATGCGGGCTACGCGAACCTCGCTCACGGGACCGCCGAAGGGCAGGTCGCTGGTGGCAAGGGCGGCCGATGCGGCCAGACCGGCAAGGGCATCCGGCTGGATGTCTTTCTCTGCCGAGATGAGCATTACATTCACAAAGACCTCCAGGTGGAAGTCCTCCGGCCACAGCGGGCGGATGGGACGGTCCACAAGACGGGCGATGAGCACCTCATAGTCAGAGGGGCGGCTTTCGCGCTTGAGGAAACCTCCGGGGAAACGGCCGGCGGCATAGTATTTTTCACGATAATCCACGGTGAGGGGCATGAAGTCCGTACCCTCTTTCACCTCCGTGGCGCAGGTGACGGTGGCGAGCAGCATGGTGCCACCCATTTTCACAACGGCAGAACCGGCAGCCTGTTTGGCGAGTTTTCCGGTTTCGATCTCGATTACCCGACCGTCGGGTAACGTGATGGTCTTTTTGATAATGTTCATCTGATTACGTCTTTGTTTCGTCAATATTCATCTTCCCCTATGGAGGATGTCTTTTTCTTATTTTATTGCGGCCGGAATTTATTTTTTTCGACGGTGCGAAAAAAACCAAATTCCGTTCCGCAATTCCGATTGTTTCTCATTAAAAAGGGGGAGAGAATATGCCTTGCATATTACTCTGCCCCCGTTTTTTCCTATCCTTTTGCTTATCGGCGGAGACCCAGCTCCTTAACGATAGCCCTGTATCTCTCGATGTCGATTCTCTGGAGGTAGTCCAGCAGCTGACGACGCTTACCGACCAGGCGGAGAAGGCTGCGACGCGTTACCACGTCTTTCTTGTTCTTCTTCACGTGCTCTGTAAGGTGAGCGATACGGTAGGAAAATAAAGCAACCTGACTCTCAGGAGAGCCGGTGTCCTTATTGGACTTCCCGTACTTCGCGAAAATCTCTTGCTTTTTCTCAGGCTGTAAATATTCTGCCATGATGCAATGAGTTTAAAGTTTTAAAAATTTTAGCCTGCAAATGTACGGATTTATTTTGGGACCACCAAATTTTTCGTATCTTCGTGCCAACAATTATAAGGTATTTCACATGGGAAAGCAGAACGCCATCCAATCCTTCTTCACAAACGACCGGATGATGCTCGTCCTGGTGCTGGTAAACACCATCTCCATCTTTGTGGGAGGGTTTTTCGAAGCCTCCACCTTTTTCATCTGGAGCGACTCCTTCTTTACCATCCTGTTTGTCATAGAAGCCATCGTCAAAATTAGCACCTACGGCTGGAAGGACTATTGGAAGGATGGCTGGAACCGCTTCGACTTTATCCTGACGGTGGTGGCCATTCCGTCCCTGATGAACAGCTTCCTGGACTTCGACCTGGCCACCAATATCTTGCTGTCCCTCCGGGCGCTGCGCATCTTCAAGTCCTTCCGCCTGTTCAAGTTCATCCCCAATGTGGACGGCCTCCTCAAGGGCTTCAAGGTGGCTGCCAGGGCTTCCCTCATTGTCATTATCGCCTTTGTGGTCATTGTGTTTGTGACGTCCATCCTGGCCTCTACCTTATATAGTAAGATCGTCCCGGACCTGTTTGGGAATCCGGGCGTGTCGCTCTATACCATTTTCCGCTACTTCTCCGGTGACGACTGGGGCGCCGTTCCCGTGCGTATTGCCCAGAACAGTCCGGACATCGTGGGGCACCTGTCCAGGGCCGGCTTTGCCATCATCTTCTTCTTTGGCGGCATCCTGGGCGTGTCACTGGTAAACTCCATCTTTGTAGACGCCATGCAGGATGACGACAATGCCAAAATCCTTCAAAAGCTGGAGGATTTGGAAAAGAAGGTGGACGAGCTAAAGAAAGACTGACTCAGGAAATGGCGTCCAGGCTGGGGTTGAAGTTCCGCTGGACCATGCCGGCAAACAGGACGGAGATCTCCTTTACGCTCAGGCCCAGGCTCTTCCCTATCCCGTAAATAAAGTTCACTTCCTTCTCCCCTATCTCCCTGTCGGAGAGGATAATGCCAATCATGTATTCCAGCAGGCTCGGTTTCAGGCCCGGGTTGATGGAAAGGATGGTGCTCACGGATTTTTCAAAGAGGGCGTCCACGTCTTCCTTGAGCACGGACTCCAGGAAACTCTTGGGGAAGATATTGCTGCCGGAAAGGGTCCCGATGATCTGCTCGTATTCCTCTTTGCTCACGCTGCCGTCCACATTGGCGGCGATGATGCCGGCCGTTGCCACAAACACCGACATGGGTTCGTCCAGGGGATTGTTTCCCACCTTGAGCAAAATCTGGATGAGTTCCTCCATCCCGTTATCCAGTTCTATCTGGTTCCGGGCGCTGGCGAACAGGTTGATGGCCTGCACGCGGATGGGGTTCACCGGATGGTCGTAGTGGCTCATGCCGCCCCCCTTGAGGAAATAGTCCAGGTGCTTGCTGTTGTCGGACAGGAGGTCGTCGATACTCACCTGCATCTTCTCCAGATCCAAGCCGGAAGCCATCTTGAAGAAGGCCGTGACACAGGCCTCCAGGTTCCCGCAGGCGATGTACCCGTAGCGGTCTGCCACCAGTTCCGCCAGGTTGTCGTGCAGGTGAATCTTGTACTGCAGCGTAATGGGGATTTGGGTGGACTCAGGCGGGTACACAAAGTGGATCAGGCGCCTCAGGGCCGTATCCTGGTTAATCAGATGTCCCAGCTCATGACCAATCACAAACTTGAGCTCGTCCTCGCTCATGAGGTTGAACAGCTCCGAGTTCACATTGACGATGTGAGGGTGTTCACTGTCCTCCGCCGCAATGGAAAAGGCGTTGATGGAGGAGTCGCCGGTGACATAGTAGTCCACTTTCTCCTGAAAGTTCAGGCGCTCCTGCACTTCATGGCAGAGGGTGTAAAAATTCCCCAGCAGGTTTTTATCGGCCTTCATGCAGTGGCCTTCCATCCGGCTCCGCCAATAGTCGTCGTCGGTGCCCCCTTGGGCATTTTTGAGGACAAAGCGTACTACATCGCCCTCAAGGGCATGATAAATTTGGCCGGCAAGCGACTGCTCCAGCTGGATCTCGGGTTTAAGGATTCTGGTCATGGTGGGTTATGTCATTGGTTATTACCCACAAATATAACTATATTTTCCGATTCTTCCGCCTAAAACCCCGCCGGGGCCAGCGGAAGGGTGGCCAGAAGGAGAATGAGGCCCAGCACCAGGAGCACGGCTACCAGCTTCCAGGCCCACCGGAGCCACTTTTCGTAGGGGACGCGGGCCATGGCCAGCGCCGCCATGAGGACACCGGAGGTGGGGGTGATCATGTTGGTGAACCCGTCGCC
Source organism: Bacteroidales bacterium UBA2716 (assembly GCA_002354005.1). Classification (GTDB taxonomy): domain Bacteria; phylum Bacteroidota; class Bacteroidia; order Bacteroidales; family UBA932; genus Cryptobacteroides. The sequence continues at coordinate 5,783 of DEKS01000194.1, read as the reverse complement.
GAACTGGAACGCCAGCACCATCGCCTGCCGGGACACGCCCACCAG
>DEKS01000194.1:0-5628 GCA_002354005.1 Bacteroidales bacterium UBA2716 | reverse complement strand
CCCGTTCCGTCCAGCGAGTCCTGCATGCCATGCAGGATGCTGTCCACAATTTTTCCGTCCTGCAGGATAATGACAATCCCGGAAGCGAACCCCACCACCAGGGCGGCCGGGAGGATGTCCTTGGCGCCGGCAATGAGCTCGTCCGCTATGCGGTTGGCCGGAAAGCGGGCAATGATACCGCAAAGGATGCCCATGGCCAGGAACAGGCCGGTAATTTCGGCCATGTACCAGCCCCAGAGGGTGGCCCCGGCGACAAGGGCAATGACGGCGACAAGCAGCACCCCCAGAATCCACGCCTGTCTTGCAGAAAGGGCTTCCGCATTGAGGGCGCTCCCCTCCTGCGGCTCCCGCCGGGTCCGTTTGGCATAAAGGACCACAAACAGGCAGAGCAGTCCGGTCAGGAAGGCCCAGCAGAAGATGCGGTAGCCCATGCCTGAGAAAGGCGGAAGGTCCGCCATGCCCTGGGCAATCCCCACCGTAAATGGATTGAGAAAGGCACTGGAAAAGCCTATGTTGGAGGCCACATACACCACCAGAAGGCCCATCACGGCGTCATAGCCCATGGACACCACCAGCGGAACCACAATCCCCACAAAAGGGATGGCTTCCTCGCTCATGCCAAACACCGCACCGCCCAGGGAGAAAAGGAGCGTAAGCGCCACCAGGACCCATTTGTCTTTGGGGCCGATAAGGGCGATGAACCGGCGGATGCCCGCATCTACGGCTCCGGTGGCGGTGAGAAGAGAAAACGCCCCGCCCACCACCAGGATGAAGATGATGATGCCCGCCTGCTTGACAAAGCCGTGGTAGATGGCCGAAAAAACCTGCCAGGTTTGCGGTACAGCCCCCACCTCTTCATAGGTGAGCGCGCCCTCCCCCGCCGTGACATACTGCCCGCCCGGAACAAACCAGGTAAGGACGGCGCACAGCACAATAAGCAAGGCAATGATAACGTAAGTGTTGGGCAGTTTCTTCATATTCCCCGCAATGTACAAAGAAAAAATCAAATGGCCAAAATGTCCGTAAAATGGACTTTCTGTCACCTCCCGTATGCCAAAAAGTCCATCTTGGGGCATTGGTCCCGGCTTTGCAATTTCCTTAGGCGTTCCGCGAAAGGAACCCGGACGGAAGGCCACGTAAGGGCCGGAAACCGGAGGTGTTTAAAATGAGTTTTGTTATGTTACCTACTATTAGAAGGGATCAAAGCTGGCTGCCCGACATCTTCAACGACTTCTTCGACAACAGCTGGATGGAAAAAGCGAATTACACCGCCCCTGCAATCAACGTGATTGAAACCGAGAAAGAATATGAAGTGGAGCTTGCCGCTCCGGGTCTCACCAAAGAGGACTTCCAGGTCCATGTGGACGAGGACAACAACCTGGTAATCAACATGGAAAAGAAGGCCGAGAACAACGAGAAAAAGCATAAAGGCCGCTACCTCCGCCGCGAATTCTCCTACGAGAAATTCCAGCAGATGCTCATGCTCCCGGAGGATGCCGAGGCCGAAAAGATTGAAGCCAAGGTGGAACACGGTGTCCTGCATGTGAGTATCCCCAAGAAGGACAAGGTGGAGCTCCAGAAAGCGGTGAAACAGATTGAGATTCAATAATCGCCGCCCAATACTGCTGTCATCGTCCCATTCTTTGGACCCATGACAGCATTTTTTGTAGGGTATTTTCTGAGCGCCGGGGAACGAACTTCAGGATGGGGTATGGGTTTCCCGGGTAATCCGGTCCCGGGCCTTGATCATTTCCTCTTTCAGCAATTCCAGGCTTTCCGCATCCAATAACTTCATGGATTGGCGGGTGTCATTTTTGGTCAGGATATACGCCGTCCATTCTTGTTTGCGCGTATCATAAAATGCGCCGATAGTCACCTTGTCCCGGGTCCGGTATTCCGCCTCTGTGTAAGTCTCACAGGGGGACAGAAGGAGATGCTCCTTGATGTATGAGAGCGCCTGGATACACGCATCCAGCTCGTCGGCGTCCAGCGTTCCGACATAGGTCTCTGCGGCGCGGGCGGCCGAGGGCCTTGTTTCCAGCCGCATGCACCCCAGCTTTTTCCCGGAGAAAGCATCCGTAATGATGAGCACTTTGCAATCGACCCCTTTTACCGTGGCCAGGTCATAAAACGCCTTCACTAAAAAGGAGCCATCCGCTTCCAGAAGCTGAAGCGTTTTACTGGAGGAACCGGACACCAGCGATTGCGCATACGCTCCGGTTGCCATAAAGAGTACAATCAGAATATTCAGAATCTTTTTCATATGCCTGTAGTCTTTGAAGTGGTAAATATAGTTCATATTTTTTAAAAATGCGTACATTTGTGTGCTGGACACATCACATATTATGACAGAAAAAGAACTCATGCAATCCGGACTCCCTTATTCGGCCGTTGATGTACAGCTGTTAAGGGAGCTCAATGCCACCAAGGAGGTGATTCACCGCTACAACGCCCTGCAGCCTTCGCAGACGGAGGAACTGCGCTCCATCCTGAAAAGCCTGTTGGGGCACATCGGCGACGACCATATCTGCATTAACCAGCCGTTCTACTGCGATTACGGCAAACAGATCCGGGTGGGCAAACGCTTCTTTGCCAACTTCAATTTCACGGTGCTGGACGAGGCTCCTGTTACCATTGGGGACGACTGTTTTATCGGCCCCAACGTCAGTATCTACACCGCTTGCCACAGTACGGATCCGCAGGAGCGCAACAGCCGGCGGGAATGGGCCGAGCCCGTGACCATCGGCGACAATGTATGGATTGGCGGCAGCGTGACCATCCTTCCGGGCGTGAGTATTGGCAACAATACCACTATTGGAGCGGGGTCCGTCGTGACCAAAGATATCCCCGCCAATGTGGTGGCGGTTGGCAACCCGTGCAGGGTGATCAGAAAGCTTTAGAAGTACTTGTAGAACAGGGCCAGGGACCGCATGCCGGCCCATAGCTGGCGCAGCAGGTAGCTCTCGTTCGGGGAATGGATGGTGTCCCGCTCCAGGCCGAATCCCATCAGGAGCGGGTCCGTTCCCAGGATGGTCTGCATGTCTGCCAGGATGGCAATGGAGCCGCCTCCGCGGGAAGGCACCGGCTCTATCCCATAGACCTCTGCCATGGCGCGCGAGGCCGCCTTGTAGGCCTCCGACGTAATGGGAATAAGGAACCCGTTCCCACCTTCGCAGGGAGTCACTTCCACCTTTACGCACTTGGGGGCGATGGCCTTGAAATGCTGCTGGAAAAGCGCCGTTATCTCACTGGAGCGCTGATTGGGGACCAGCCGCATGGAAATCTTGGCATGGGCCATGGAAGGAAGGACGGTCTTGGCGCCCGTTCCGGTATAACCGCCCCAGATACCGCATACGTCCAGACAGGGACGGATGCCCGTACGCTCCAGGGTGGTGTACCCTTCCTCTCCACGGACATCGTCAATATCCAAAAACTCCTTGTACTCTTTTAGGTCGAACGGAGCGCGGGAGAGCATGGCACGGTCCTCGGTGGAGAGTTCCACCACTTTGTCGTAGAAGCCTGGGATGGCCACCCTGCCCTTTTCATCGTGCAAAGAGGCAATCAGCTCGCACAAGACATTGATGGGATTGGCGACAGCGCCCCCATAGTGGCCCGAATGAAGGTCCTTGTTGGGGCCGGTCACCTGAACCTCCAGGTATGCCAGGCCTCGCATGCCGCAGTTGATGGAAGGCACTTTGTCGGAGAGCATGGTGGTGTCCGACACCAGGATGACATCGGCCTTGAGCATGTCCTTATGGGCCTCCACCCAGGCGGGAAGGGACGGGCTGCCTATCTCTTCCTCGCCTTCGAAGATGAACTTGACGTTATGATGAAGGAGCCCCGCCCGCACCTCGTGCTCAAAGGCCTTCAGGTGCATGAACAGCTGCCCTTTGTCGTCATTGGCGCCGCGGGCATAGATGGCTTCCTCCCCCGTTGCCGGGTCGGCTGCGATGACGGGCTCGAAGGGGTCCGTACGCCACTTCTCCAGCGGCTCCGGCGGCTGCACGTCATAGTGCCCGTAAACGAGGATGGTCTTTGGCGCGCCGATGTCCTTGTAGCCATAGACCACGGGATGGCCGGCCGTGTCGTATACGGCGGCCTGGTCCACGCCCGCTTCCTTGAGGAGCGCCACCAGGCGCTCTGCGCAGCGGCGCATATCGGCCTTGTGCTCCGGCTTGGCGCTGATGGACGGAATCCTGAGGAGCGAAAACAGCTCCTCGTAAAAACGTTCTTTGTTCTCCTGGATGTACTGTTGCATACGGCAATCTTTACTGTGGTTATTCTCTCTGACAAAGATAGCCATTATTGCTTGTCTTCCAAAATGTCGAAATTTTTTATACCTTTACCAAATAAAAACAGGATATAGGCAAGATGACAGCTTTTCAGGTTAGCGACATACGCACAACTCCCCCGGCGGAGTTCTCTACGCACCTTCAGGAGAAGGTGTATGCTTCTTTTGCAGCCCTGGGGATTCCTTTCTGGAGAGTAGACACAGACCCCGGACTTACCATGGAAGACTGCCAGCATATTGATGCCAAAATTGGCGTGCGCATTGTCAAGACCGTGTTCCTTTGCAACCGCCAGCAGACCGCCTTCTGGCTATATGTCACAACGGACGACAAGCCGTTTGTCACGCGGGAGTTCTGCGCGGCGCTCGGCGGCATTCCCAGGGTTTCCTTCGCCCCGGCAGAAAAACTCCGGGAACTCACCGGCGTAGAGGTCGGGGCTACAACCATCCTGAGCGCCGTCCTCCCGGAATGCGCCCCCGTTCACCTGGTGATGGACAAGGCCGTCGCGGAGAACGAGTGGTTTGCCTGTACGGACGGAACGCCCACCTGCTTTGTCAAGCTGCGGACAGCCGATCTCCTGGGTAAGTATATTCCTGGCACCAGCCACCAACTCACCATCATTTAATCTCTATGACAAGCATTGATTCCGTTCTCGCGTTCAACCGCGAATACGTTGCCTCGAAAGGCTATGAAAAACACCTCACCGACAAATACCCGGACAAGAAGTTGGCCGTGTTGAGCTGCATGGACACGCGCCTGTCCGTACTCCTGCAGGAGGCCCTCGGCCTTCGCAATGGCGATGCCAAGATTATCAAGAACGCCGGTGCGGTAATTCCCTCCCCCTGGGACTCCGCCATGCGCAGCCTCATTGTAGCGGTCTATGAGCTGGGCGTTACCGAGATCATGGTCGTGGCGCATACCACCTGCGGTGCCTGCCATATGAGCTTTGGCCATTTTAGGGAGGAGATGCTCCACCGCGGCATCCCGGAAGCCGCCCTCAACCGGGCCGATGTGGATCTCACAGCCTGGCTGGAAGGCTTCCACAACACAGAACGCTCCGTCCGCGACACCGTGGCCACCATCGTGAACCACCCGCTCATGCCCTCCGATGTCACCGTCCGCGGCTTTGTCATCGAATCCGCCACCGGCGAACTCACCGAGGTGGAATAATTCCCAGTCACCGGGCAAAATCTATACGAATGAAACGCCTTTTCTCCCTTCTGGTGGGCAAGGTGGGAGACCCAGGTGGGCAAGGTCGATAATCATCCCCACCTCCTTGCCCACGTAATCCTGACCACACCGCCCTCTAAGGCCACTTCCCCGGGCAAGGTGGTCCCCC
>DEKS01000053.1:17360-17968 GCA_002354005.1 Bacteroidales bacterium UBA2716 | reverse complement strand
TGCAACAAAACCCCCGACCCGGCCGTGTCCGTGAACCCCGCTACCGTAGAGGTGGCGTACTCTGGAACGGATGGCACCGTTGCCGTTGAACTCAAGGCCAACCGTGCCTGGAAACTCACCCGCGACGAGCAAACCTGGTACAGCGTGGAGCCGCTGGAAGGGACCGGCGATGCCACGCTCTACATCCGCGTAGACGCCCTGGAAGAAGTGGCAACCCGCGCCGCGGAACTCACCATCGTGGCCGAGACGGCTACCGCCAAACTGAGCATCGTCCAAGGCCTTCCGGAGGTGGAGGACGTCAAGTCCGGCAGCTTTGTCATTGAGGAAGTGTTCTTTACCGGCTGCCTGTTAGAGGACGGACAGACCACCGACAGCATGGACGGCGACCAGTATTTCAAGATTACCAACAACACGGACAAGCTGCTCTATGCCGATGGCCTCATCATCTGCAAGTCCTCCGAGAACTCCCAGAACGGCGGCTTCTCCTACTGGCTCGTGGACGATGACCTTTCCGGCGACATCCTGGTAAAAGACATGTTCCAGATTCCCGGTGACGGTGACGATGTCCCCGTGCTGCCCGGCCGGTCCCTTGTCATCGCCCTTGCGGC
>DEKS01000053.1:12664-17334 GCA_002354005.1 Bacteroidales bacterium UBA2716 | reverse complement strand
CAGGACTTTGCCACGGAGAACGGGTATGGCCTGGACCTGAGCGAGGCAGACTTTGAAATCTTCGACGGCGAGGAACTGGATGTCGATAACCCCGACGTGCCCAACATGAACATCTTCCTTAAATCGTCCAAGTCCTTCAGCTTCCTGCACAACCGCGGCTATGAATCCTACGCCCTGGTGAAGCTTCCGGACAATGTGACGGAGGAGTCTTTCATGGCCGATAACGCTTTCACCGGCACCCGTTCCTTCTGGATGGACGGCGAGGCGCTCATAGAAGGAGACCCTTACCCTGCAGGCAGTTACCTGATTCCGAACGCCTGGGTGGTGGACGGAATCAACTGCGGCGTGGAAGAGGACTATGGCAACCCGGCCTTCAACGCCACCATCGACGCCGGTTATACCGGTTGCGGCACCGTGGACAAGGATCCCAACCGCTTTGGCAAGAGCGCCCTCCGCAAGAGCGCAGACGGCAAGCTGGTGGACACCAACAACTCCACCAACGACTTCACCCGCGACGCCACGCCCACCCTTAAGAAATAATTGCTATATTTGCAGAAGTTTAACGCTTCTGAAAACATGGCAGAATCATTTTCCGATATTGGCAAAGTGGAGGCGATAGAACAGCTCTATCGCCTCTCTGCCTATAATCCCGTTTCCGGGCTCTCCTATACATCGTCCAAAGGTGGCAAGGTAACCACCGCGGCGCGCATGTACCTGGAGGGCGTGGACTTCAACCTGGTGTATTTCCCGCTAAAGCACCTGGGCTACAAGTGCGTGGTGGGCGTGGTAGGGGAGCTCTATGCCGCCCTGGCGCATCCCAAACTGCTAAACGTGGTGCTGGGGGTATCGGCCAAACTGGATTTTCCGCAGGTCAAGGACCTCTGGATGGGCATTACGGTGGCGGCCAAGGAACATGGCTTCGAGGCCGTGCACCTGGACCTGCAGCCCTCTGCCAACGGCCTGTTTGTGTCTGTGGCGGCAACGGGGGAGTGTGCGCTCCTTACAGATAAACGCCGGCAGGCGGCATCGTCCAAGGACCTTTTGTGCGTTTCCGGCCCGCTGGGCGCTGCGTACCTTGGCCTGCAGGTGCTGGAGCGCGGGGCGCAGCAGTTCCAAAAAGACGGCACCCAGCCGGACATGGCGCAGTACAAGATGCTGGTGGGGGACTATTTGAGGCCGGAATTAAGCGCTTCTGTGGTCTCGCGCCTGGAAGACGAAGAAATATACCCTTCGTACGGTTATTTTGTCACACGCGGCCTTTCCGACGCCGTAAAACGCCTCTCGCGGGACAGCGGCCTGGGCGTAAAGGTATATGCAGACAAAATTCCGTTCGAGGGCAACAGCTTCCAGCTGGGCAAGGAACTGGACGTGGATCCCGTTTCCGCGGCCATGAACGGCGGGGACGACAACCGCCTGCTCTTTGTGGTGCCCATCCTGCATGCGGAGAAATTCCGCCGGGAGTTCCAGACCTTCGATATCATCGGCCACCTGGCACAGCCGGAGGTTGGCACAGTTTTGGTAACCCCCGAGGGCGTCGAATTCCCGGTGAAGGCCCAAGGCTGGAGGGAAGAAGAAAACAACTAATCCATCTTAATACAGTATGAAAAAATTCTTTTCTGTTCTGGCCCTGGCTGCCGTAGTTGCAGTCTCCGCCAATGCCCAGAGCAACCTGGGTGGTATTTTGGGTAACCTGGGTAACCTGGGCAATGTGCTCACCAACGCCGCCGGCGCCATCTACTCCGGCCCCGTTTCCCTAAACGGCACCTATTCCTACAACGGTATCGCCGTTTCTGTCACCAGCTCCGAGGGTGGCATCATTTCCAACTTGGCCGGTTCCGCCGTCACTTCCGGTATCGAATCCAAGGCCGATGAATACCTGGCCAAGATTGGTGTGAAACCCGGCGCCATGACCTGGACCTTCAATAACACGGACAACACCTTCACCCTCAACGTGGGTGGCATCTCCATCCCCGGTAAGTACAAGGTGGGCGATGGCGAAAAGACCGTAACCCTCACCTTCGGCAAGTCCTTCCAGTTCCTGGATATGCCCGGCACCCTGGAAAGCACCATGAGCGGCGCCCGCATAACCTTCACCTCCGCCAAGGCCATGGCCTTCTTCAAGAAGCTCGCCGGCGCCCTGAGCCAGTCCTCCTCCCAGATTGCCAGCATCGCCAAGCTGGCCGACGGCTACGACAACTACCGCATCGGCTTCAAGCTGAGCAAGTAATTCCTGCTCAGGGTTGTAAAAGTGCCGGCTCCCGTTGCGGGGGCCGGTTTTTTGCTGTCCAACCGCTGAACCTTCGCGCAACGTCTAGGCAGAAATGTTGATAACTTGATTTGGGCGGACAAGGGAAAATCGTTACCTTTGTCCTTATGAGTTTTGTGCATCTGCATGTCCATACCCAGTACTCCATCCTGGACGGACAATCTTCCATAGAGAACCTTTTTAACCGGGCAGACGAGCTGGGCATGCCGGCCCTTGCCATCACGGACCACGGCAACATGTTCGGCGTCAAGGAGTTCTTCAAGTTTGCCAAGAAGCACCCCAACGTGAAGCCCATCATCGGCTGTGAAATCTACGTGTCCAAAGGGGACCATCGGCTCAAGGAAAAAGGCTATTATCACCTTATCCTCCTGGCCAAAAACTACACCGGTTACCTGAACCTGGTAAAGATTGTCTCGGAGGGGCACATCAACGGCCAGTATTACCGGCCGCGCGTGAGCCATGAGGTGATTGAGCAGTACCACGAGGGCCTCATCTGCTCCAGCGCCTGCCTGGCCGGAGAGGTTCCCCGCGCCATCATGGCCCATGACGACGAAGCCGTAGAAAAGGCCATCCTGTGGCACAAGCGCGTGTTCGGGGAAGACTATTACCTGGAGGTGATGAAGCACAAGACGGAGGTTCCGGGGCTGGACAACCAGCTGTACCAGGACCAGTGCTACTATACGGAGGAAATTTTCAAGCTGGCCCAAAAATACGGCATTAAGGTCATCGCCACCAACGACGCCCACTTTGTGCGCAAGGAAGACGGCCCCGTGCACGACCGCCTCATCTGCCTTACTACCAACTCCTATATCGACGATCCCGACCGCCTGCGCTACACCCAGCAGGAGTACATCAAGACGGAAGAAGAGATGCTCGCGCTGTTCCCGGACCATCCGGAGGCGCTTGCCAACACGCTGGAAGTGGCGGAAAAGGTGGAAAGCTATTCCATCGACCGGGATCCCGTGCTGCCGGTGTATGAGATCGACCCTGCCTTTATGGCCGATATCGACACGTACCTGGAAAAGTACAAGGACATTATCGATGCCGGCCGATGCGACAAGCACGGCACCTACCGCGGAGACGGCTTCTGCCATTCGGTGGCGTATCTGTGCCACCTGACGTACCTGGGCGCGCACCAGCGCTACGGGGAAACGCTCACCTCGGAGCAGGAGGAGCGCATAGACTTTGAGCTCAAGACCATCTGCCGCATGGGCTTCCCGGACTATTTCCTCATCGTGCAGGACTATATCGCCGCGTCCCGCGCCGCCGGCTCCATGGTGGGCCCCGGCCGTGGCTCCGCTGCCGGTTCCGTGGTTGCTTACTGCCTCAAAATCACCAACTTAGACCCTATCAGGTACCAGCTCCTGTTCGAGCGTTTCCTCAATCCGGACCGTATCTCCATGCCGGATATCGACGTAGACTTCGAGGACCTCACCAAGGCGCACCAGTACGTAGAGCAAAAGTACGGCACTTCGCATGTCTCGCGCGTGATTACCTTTGGCACCATGGCCGCCAAGAGCGCCATCAAGGACATCGCGCGTATCAGCCACCTGAGCATAGACGAGAGCAACCGCCTCACCAAAATGGTGCCGGACCGCCTGAGCGAGAAAAAGGAGAAGGAATATCCCTTCAACCCCAAGCTGGACGAACTCAAGCCCGGCTTCAAGGTGGTGGAACGGGACGGCAAAACCTACCAGGTGGGCCTGGAGGACGCCGATGTTAAAATTACCCTGAAAAACTGCTACCGGCTTGTGCCTGAGTTCATTGAAGAGCTCAAGAACGGCCCGGAAATCAATAAGGAAGTGCTCAGGTACGCACAGGCGCTGGAAGGCTGCGTGCGGCAGGTGGGCGTGCATGCGTGCGCCACCATTATCGGCCGCGGAGACCTTACGGATTATCTCCCCATCACCCTGTCCAAGGACAAGGAAACCGGAGAAGATGTCCGCACTTCGCAGTACGACGGCCACTACATTGAGGACGTAGGCATGCTCAAGATGGACTTCCTGGGGCTCATCACCCTGTCCATCATCCACAACTGCCTGGACCTCATCAAGGAGCACCACGGAGAGGACATCGACATAGAGGCCATTCCCATTGACGATGCCCCCACCTATGAGCTCTACGGCCGCGGAGACACCACCTCCGTGTTCCAGTTCGAATCGGAGGGCATGAAAACCTGGCTGCAGAAGCTGCGCCCGTCCCGTTTCGAGGACCTCATTGCCATGAACGCCCTGTACAGGCCCGGGCCCATGGACTATATCCCGGACTTTGTGGCGCGTAAGCTGGGCGAGCAGGCCATCGAGTACGACCTCCCGGAAATGGAGGAATACCTGCAGGATACCTACGGCGTTACGGTGTACCAGGAGCAGGTGATGCTGCTGTCGCAGAAGCTTTCCGGCTTCAC
>DEKS01000053.1:11456-12640 GCA_002354005.1 Bacteroidales bacterium UBA2716 | reverse complement strand
AAAGGCGAGGCAGATAAGCTGCGTAAGGCCATGGGTAAGAAGCAGATCGACATCCTGAACTCCCTCAAGGACAAGTTCATGACGGGCGGCCAGGCCAACGGGCATCCGGAAAAGGTGCTGGACAAAATCTGGAAAGACTGGGAAAAGTTTGCCCAATACGCCTTCAACAAGTCCCACGCCACCTGCTACGCCTGGGTGAGCTACCAGACCGGCTGGCTCAAGTGCCACTACCCGTCGGAGTTCTTTGCCAGCTGCCTCAACTGTGCCAAGAGCATGGACGAAATCACCAAAATCATGGACGATTGCAAAGGCCATGGTATCAAGGTGCTCAATCCGGACATCAACGAGAGCGCCGGGCACTTCACCGTGAACAAGAACGGAGACGTTCGCTTTGCCCTGGGGTCCATCAAGGGCTTTGGCGCCAACGTGGTCGATGCCATTGTCAAAGAGCGCGAGGAAAACGGCTTATTTACAGATATTTACGACTTTGTGGAGCGCATGGCCGGCAGCGTGAACCGCAAAAGCTTCGAGAGCCTGGTGAACTCCGGCGCCTTTGACAGTTTTGGCCACAAACGCAGCATGTACTTCCAGTTCGGGCGGGGCGGAGAGATGTTTATCGACCAGGTTACCCGCTACGGGGACCTGTACAAGAACGACACCGTGTCCAGCGCCGCGTCGCTGTTCGGGGACATGGAAGAGATGAAACCGGAGCGTCCGCCGCTGCCGGAGAGCGAAGGAGAGATGGACATTATGGAACTGCTGCAGCGGGAAAAAGACCTGGTGGGCATGTACTTAAGCTCCCACCCGCTGGACCGTTACGAGTTCGAGATGCACAACTTCACCAACTGCAAACTGGCCGATTTGGGGAATTTTGTGGCGGACTGCGAGGCACACAAAAAGACTGCCAAGGTGTATGTGGCGGGCATTGTCACGGATTTCAAGCAGCTCACCACCAAAACGGGCAAGCCCTATTCCCGCACCATGCTGGAGGACTACAGCGGGTCCTACGAACTCACGCTCTTCGGGAAGGACCACGAGGCCTTCATGCAGTACATGCAGCCCAAGGCCACGTTGTTTTTTGAAGGTGTAGTGGAGGAGAAATTCTTCCTGAAGCCGGAGGAGCGCGCTCAGGGGAAAACGGCCCCGTACGCCTTTAAGGTACGGAAAGTCACCCTGCTGGGGAA
>DEKS01000053.1:7180-11426 GCA_002354005.1 Bacteroidales bacterium UBA2716 | reverse complement strand
CAGCAGTTCCGCCAGGACCTGGTGCGGGTGGTCCGGAAGCACAAGGGCAACATCCCCCTCACCCTGTACCTGTATGACCCGCTCACCCGCTACCGTATCCAATTCTACTCCAAGAAGTTCCAGGTAGCCGTTACCTCGGAGTTCATCCGCGACCTCCGCGCCATCGGCGTGGACAAGTATGAGGTTCAAAGACGATAAGCGCCAGGTGCGACCTCGGCCCGGTTCAACGGCCGGTCCCGCTCTGGTTCATCGGCCGGTCCCGCCATGGGCGCACTTTCCCGGCAAAACGTAGCACTGGCGGACCTTTCGGCCCGCCAGCGGCGCATTTGGGGCCCAAACCGTGCCCGTAGCGGTCCCCGGTGCGGGTAGGTGGCAATATATTTGCCACCCACAAGCAAAATCGGGCGTATTTGCGGGTAGGTGGTCATAGTTTTACCACCCACCAGCAGTGAGGCCATCAAAAAACCGGCCCCCATATGGGAGCCGGCGTTGAAGGTTTAGAACCAGAATGCGAATGAACAAAACAGGGTATTGTCTTTCGTAAGTGTCCTGCTGGTTGTGTATCCGGACAGTTCATAACTCAATCGGGCGGAAAAACGGCCAAAGTCGATGCCGCCACCAATATTCACGAAGTTCCCGAATAAATACCAAAAGCGGACTCCGCTCCGAACTGCTATGAAAGGACTGACTTTGGTGTCGCAAAAATTGTATTTTGCATCCAGAAACGCCGAGGCGACCGGACTGGCGATGCGGGTATCATACATTATACCTACTCCACCTCCGACAAAAGCGCCCGACCCAAAATTGTATCCATGGGTTGTTGCTAGTTGATACCTGGAGCCAAACATATCTTTACCAAAGAGCACCATATTTGCGAACTCTACATTTCCGCTATATCCTTGAACAAAAGCACGATTCTCTTGAGCGAAGGCCGATACGTAAAGCACTGCTAAAAGAGCAGACAGACAAAAACGTTTTAACATAGTTAATAGTCGGTTAATTTGATTTGCAAAGATAATGATATTTAATGATATTAATAAACTTTTATCGGCAAAACGTAGCATTGGCGGACCTTTCGGCCCGCCAGCGGCGCATTTGGGGTCCCAACCGTGCCCGTGCGGTTCCCTCGCCCCGACCCCATCCTTAAAAACGGCCAATTTTGAGGACGAGGGGGCCGAAAATGCCGCTGAGGGTACAGGGAATGGACCTTCGAAGCCGGAATGAGGACGAAACAGGTGCTGAGGGTCCAGTGGATGGACCTTCGAAGCCGGAATGAGGACGAAACAAGTGCTGAGGGTCCAGGGAATGGACCTTCGAAGCCGAAATGGGGCGGAAAACGCCACAAAAAGCCGGCTCCCACTCGGGGGCCGGCTTTGTTGATATCCTTGGCGGGAGGGGCCGCATGCGGGGCGAAAAGCGCTGCCGGGCCCGCCTGGTGCCCAGTAGCTTACTTCTTCTCTTTCTTGGCCGCGCTCATGGTGGCGTCGAACATGATGGGCGTACCAATCATGATGGAAGCGTAGGTACCGATGATAACACCCAGGCACAGGGCCACAGCCAGACCGCGGATGCTTTCGCCGCCGAAGATGGCGATGGCGAGCATGGGCAGGAGGGTGGAGATGGAGGTGTTGAGGGTACGGGTGAGCGTGGCGTTGAGAGCGGTGTTCACCGTGGTGCGGAAGTCTTCCTTCGGGTGCAGGCCGCGCTGCTCACGGATACGGTCGAAGATAACCACGTTATCGTTGATGGCGTAACCGATGATGGTCAGGATGGCGGCGATGAACGTCTGGTCCACATCCAGGTTGAACGGCAGGATACCGTTGAACAGGGAGAAGAAACCAATGACGATGAGCGCCGTATGGGCCAGGGAGACCACGCCGCCCAGACCCCAGGTCCAACCCTTGAACCGGAAGGCGATGTAGGCGAAGATGGCCAGCAGGGCCAGGAACACGGCGATGAATGCGCTGCGGGTGATATCGCGGGCGATGGTAGGACCCACCTTGTCGGAGGAGATGATACCGTTGGGGTTCTCCAGCGTGGAAGTGAAGTCTGCCAGCTGGATATTCTCCGCGTAGAAGCCCTTGAGGGCGTTGTACAGCAGGCCTTCTACCTCGGCGTCTACCTCGGTGCTTTCCTGGTCGTTCTTGTACTGGGTGGTAATCTTCATCTGGGCGTCGCCACCGAACTGCTTCACCTCCACAGAGTACTGGTCGATGCCGGCAGCGGCGGCGGCCTCCTGGAAGGTAGCCTCTACGGAAGCACGGACGTCCTCAGCGGTGACACTCTTGTCGAAGCGGACTACATAGGTACGGCCACCGGTGAAGTCTACACCGTAGCTGAAGCCCTTGAAGGCGATGCTGGCGATGGAAATCACGATGAGGGCACCGGAGATCATGTAGGACCACTTCTTGGCGCCGATGAAGTCTGCCTTGGTGTTCTTGAGGATGTTCTGGGTGAGCTTGTTGCTCATGGCCACCGTCTTGCCCTTCTGGATACGGTCATCAAAGATGATGCGCGTAATGAAGATGGAGGTGAGGACGGAAGTGATGATACCGATGATAAGGGTGGTAGCAAAGCCCTGCACAGGACCGGAACCAAAGATGTAGAGGATGATACCGGTGATGAGGGTGGTGAGCTGACCGTCGATGATGGCGCTGTAAGCGTTCTTGTAACCGTCGTGCACGGCCAGGGAGAAGCCCTTGCCTGCAGCAAGTTCTTCCTTGATGCGCTCGTAGATAATCACGTTGGCATCCACGGCCATACCCAAGGTTAACACCAGACCGGCGATACCGGGCAGGGTGAGGACGGCGCCAAAGCTAACCAGCACGCCGAACAGCAGCACGACGTTGCAAAGCAGCGCAATGTCTGCGATGAGACCGGCACCCTGGTAGAAGAATACCATGTAGATGAGCACCAGGCAGAAGGCGATGAGGAAGGAGATGAGACCGGCCTTGATGGAAGCGCTACCCAGGGAAGGACCCACAACCTGTTCCTGGATGATGGTGGCAGGGGCGGGGAGCTTACCGGATTTGAGCACGTTGGCAAGGTCTTCCGCTTCCTGAACGTCGAAGTTACCGGTAATCTCGGAGGAACCGCCGGTAATTTCCGTGTTCACAGTAGGATAGGAGTACACCAGACCATCCAGGACAATGGCAACCTGCTTGCCGATGTTGTCTTTGGTGAGACGGGCCCAGATGGAGGCGCCCTCTGCGTTCATGGTCATGGAGACGGAAGGAGCACCGTTACCGCCGTTCTGGGCGCCGTTGAAGTTCACGCGGGCGTCTGTTACCACGCCGCCGTCCAGCGGAGCCTTGCCGTCACGGGAGTTCACCTTGATGGCCACGAGTTCGTACAGGTTGCTGCCTTGCACCAGATCCGTGGGTTTCACGGACCACATGCCCTTGAAGCCGGCCGGAAGCACATCCGAAGCCATGGCCAGGTACTGGTTCACTTTAACAGTGTCCACGCCCTGGGCAAAGCCGATGCAAGCGTTGTTCCAACCGGAAGGGGAGAGCACCTGGAACAGGGGATTGGCCACCGCGGTGGAGTCCCCGAGGTTGCCCAGGATCTCGCTCACGCGGGCGTCTACGGCGTAGAGGTCTACCTCGTTGCCCTGATAGGTGGGCCAGAATTCCAGGGAGGCGGTACCCTGCAGGAGTTTGCGCACACGCTCAGGGTCTTTTACGCCCGGCAGTTCGATGAGGATTTTGCCGGAGTTGCCCACCTGCTGGATGTTGGGCTGGGTTACGCCAAAACGGTCGATACGGTTGCGGAGCACGTTGAAGGAGTTGTCAACGGCGCTCTTGGCCTCACCGCGGATCACGTCAATGACCTGGGCGTTGGTGGCGTCGTTGGACACTTTGTCGCGGAGCTCATAGGTGGCGAAAATCTCTGCCAGACGACGCTGGGGAGCCACTTGGTTCCAGGCTTCTGCGAACAGGCCGATGAAGTCTGCGCTGGAGGCCGTGTTATTGGCCTTGGCCTGCGCCATGGCGGCCACGAAGTCCGGATCCGTGCTGTTGCCGGAAAGGGCCTTCACCAGGTCTTCCAGCTGAACCTGCAGCATGACGTTCATACCGCCCTTGAGGTCCAGACCCAGGTTAATCTCTTTTTCTTTCACGCTCTTGTAGGTGTATCCGAAGAACACCTTTTCCGTGCTGATGGAGTCAATGTAGGCTCTGTTTCTGATGTTGGCCACGGAGTCCTGTACATACTCACGGACTTCGGCGGCTACATTGTTAGACTC
>DEKS01000053.1:0-7143 GCA_002354005.1 Bacteroidales bacterium UBA2716 | reverse complement strand
GTGAAGGAAAGCTGCCAGACGCTGGCGATGGCCAGCAGAATGGCTACGAGTCTGATCCAACCTTTGCTTTGCATTTTTGTATTTGTTTTAAATTATTTGTATTCCGCTAATGGTAACGTCTTTAGACACTACCGCAAAATAGGCTGCAAATTTACTAATTTTTTCTTATTTACGAAGAATTATTTACAGATGCATGTCATAAAAAATTCGTAATTTTGCAAACTGCAGTAGAGATGAAGCCATTTTTCACCGGTATCCTTGCCCTGCTCGTATCGGCGGGCGCCTTATCGGCCCAGAACATTCTGGACCGGCCTGTGCCTATGACCATGCCCATTGCCCCGGAGCGCATGACCCTGGAGCAGATGGTGGCGCGGGCGGACAGCCTGCACCGGTCCTACCGCTTCCGGGATGCGCTGGAGCTGTACCAGCTGGCCGGGGATGCCGCCAGGGCCACGGAGGCCCAGAACGGCCTCAACCTCATGGACCTTTGCGCCAAACCGCATGTGGTGGCCCGCCAGCGCTTCTCCCGCAAGGACTTTTTCCTGTACTACCCGCTTCCCCAGCATGCATGGCATCCCTCGCCCAACCAGCTGGACTCCTCGGAGCTCTATCCGCTGTATTATCCCAAGGGGGCCGATGCCATCTATTATTCCACACGCGACCGCGCGGGCACGCGGAGCCTCTTTGTCACCGAAGACCTGGACAGCCTCTGGCGTGCGCCCCGGCTCCTGGGAGAATCCCTCCTGAGCACCGGCACGGAAGTGTTCCCCATGCTCTCGCCGGATGGCCAAACACTCTATTTTTCCTCCGACGGCCTCTTCGGGGTGGGTGGCCTGGACCTGTACATGTCCCGCTGGGACGCAGAATCGGGCCGATGGGGCATACCCGTGAACATGGGCTTCCCCTTCAATTCGCCCGCGGACGATTTCCTCCTCTGCGACACCGAGGACGGCAAATATACGCTCTTTGCCTCCAACCGGGAGTGCTCCCGGGACAGTGTCTATGTGTATGTGCTGGAGCGGGAGTCCCTGCAAAAGCGGGAGGCGGTGCGCGATGCCGCGGAGCTCTCCGCCCTTGCGGCGCTAAAGGCCGTGAAGGACCTTGCGCGCATGGATGCGGCATCGGCCATGTCGGGGGCCCCGCAGGAAAACGCCAACACGCGGCTGTACGCCCGGAAGATGGACGAGGCCCGGAAGCTGCGGGACGCCATTTCCCGGGAGAACGTGCAGGCGGCGCGGGATTCCCTGCTGAGCCTCCTGGAAGAGGTGAACCTGGAAATCCGCCTGGTGGAACAGAGTTTCCTGCAAAGCGGCGTGGTGGCCCAGGCGGAAGACAAGGAAGTGGTGGGCGCCTCGCTCAGCTATACCTTTGCCAAGAATGCCATGGGCGGCAAAATCAAGCTGCGCCTGGGGACGGCTCCGGAGGCATCGACCTTCCGCGTTATGCCCGTGGGGCGTTTTGCCGATGACAACCGCCTCCCGGAGGGCATCATCTACCAAATTGTGCTGTTTACCTCCGCGGGCCATGCCGGCCTGGACGAGCTTCGCGGCGTATCACCCGTGTACGAGCGCCTGGGCGCAAACCTCCGCTACACGTACTCCACGGGGCTGTATCGGCACTATTCCAGCGCCCTGCTGGACCTGAACACCGTGCGTGTGCTGGGCTTCCCTCAGGCGCACATCGTGGCCTACCGGGACGGCCGTCCGGTGTCCGTGCAACTGGCAAGACAGGAAGAATAACACACATACTCCATGCGCCTTCTGATGATAACGGATTTCACGGAGCAGTTTTCCTATAAGCTGCTCCGCGGAATCATGGCCTGGTCCCGGCGGCAGGAACAGCCGTGGGTGGTGTGCAAGATGCCGCCGTCCTACAAGCGGGAAATCGGCATCCCCCGCGTGGTGGAATGGGCCAAAAACTGGCGGGCCGACGTAGTGGTAGGGCAGTTCGATCCGGACGATGACGTGACGTTGTTCCGCAAAAACGGCATTGTGGCCATCGCCCAGGACTACATCACCCAGTTCGAGGAAATTCCCAACCTTACCGGCGACTACTATCTTACGGGCGCCATGGCCGCCCGCCGGCTGTGCGGCCATGGTTTCAAGAACCTGGGCTTCTTCGGCTACGAGAACGTGTGCTGGAGCGACGGCCGTCTCGAGGGCTTCCGGGAAACGCTCAGGGAGGAGTTCCATATAGACGATATCCACATCTTCACGGACCGCCAGCTGTCCAGCCTGTGGAGCTACGATATCTCCGAGCTCCAGCAGTGGCTGTATGCCCTTCCGCGGCCCATCGCCATTTTCGCCTGCGATGACAACCAGGCGGAAATCCTGTTGGAAACCTGCCAGGCATCGGGCATCAACGTCCCCATGGAGGTGGCCATCATCGGGGTGGACAACGACGAAGTCACCTGCAACCTTACCTCGCCGGCCATTACGTCCGTGAGTGTCGATATCGAAAAAGCGGGTTTTGAGCTGGCGGCCATGGCCACCCGGATGGTGCAGGACCCCTCGTATCCGGGCGAGGACATTGTCATTCGTCCCGTAGCGGTTGTGGGCCGGGGCTCTACCGCCATCCAGGCCACCAGCGACCCTGTTGTGGCAGAGGCCATGCGCTTCATTTACCAGAACCGCGCCCGCAAAATCCTGGTGTCGGACGTCGTTGCCCAGGTCCCGGTGTCGCGCCGGCTGCTGGAGCAGCGTTTCAAGGACGTGACCGGAACCAGCCTTTATACCGCCATTTCCAATCTCCGGATAGACTACTTTGCCCAGCAACTCATCACCTCATCGGATACGGTGTCCGAAATTGCCGCGCGCATGGACGAGCCGGACACCAAGAGCCTGTCCCGCCGCTTCCGTGCGCTGAAAGGATGCACTCCAACGGAGTATCGAAAGAAGAAATTGCGCAAATTGTGAGTATAAATACGCAAATTTCGTAATTTTTCATTTTCGTGTCGATTATTTTTGTGGTAGCTAAAACTTGTAACCACTGATAATCGAATGCTTTTAGGAATCGACATCGGCGGAACTACCATCCATATGGGGCTTGTCAAGGGCTCTGTATTGGTGGTGGAGAATACCGTCCCATCATTTGACCGTAACTGGTCGCAGCAGCAGACGCTGGATTATCTGTGCGACAAAATCTCCCGGATCTTTTGTCCGGAGGTGGAACGCATCGGAGTGGGCGTCCCTACGCTGGTAGATCCCGCCAAAGGCATTGCCTACCAGGCGGCCAACATCCCTTCCTGGGACGAAGTTCCCATCAAGGACGTACTCCAAACCCGGTTCGGGGTTCCCGTATCCGTAAACAACGACTCCAACTGTTTTGCCCTGGGTGCCGCGGCATGCCAGGAAAAAGCGTACAACATCCTGGTGGGCATAACGCTGGGAACCGGCGTGGGCGTAGGCGTTATTGTGAACGGAAAGCTGTGCGACGGCTCGCATTGCGGCGTGGGAGAGATTGGCGCCCTGCCTTACCTAGAGGAAGATTTCGAGGCCTATTGTTCCAAGAAGTTCTTCCATAGTCGCGGCCACAGCCCCAGAAGCGTGGCGGAGGCCGCAGAAAGCGGCAATCCGGATGCCATCGCCCTGTATAAAGCCTTCGGTGAGCATCTGGGCACGTTCCTCTCCGTGGTCATGTATGCCTATGACCCGGACTGCGTGGTCCTTGGCGGCGGCATCGCCCGTTCTTATGCACTGTTTCAGGAAAGCATGTGGGCCACGCTCCGCGAAAAATACCCGTATACCCGTACCTTGGCAGACCTGCAAATCCAGGCCATGCCGGAGGACGACATTGCGCTTGTGGGCGCGGCAACCCTTTAAGAATCAGAGATGAAACCACTTGTATTGCTATCCGCCATGATGAGCCTTCTGGCCTGCGCCCCTGCTCCCGAACAGGGCCGGCTCACCGACTGGACCCTCCAGCAGCAGGGAAGTTCCCAAAAGTATCAGGTAAGCGTTCCCTGCACCGTGGCCGGTGCGCTGAACCAGACCGGCGTCTTCGGGGAGGACCTCTTCCTGGAGGACCGCTACCAGGCCGTGGACAAGCGCATCTTTGACCAGCCTTGGGTATACACCACCCATTTTGACGCAGACAAGGGTGCCTGCACCATCCTGCGTTTTGGCGGCCTCAATTACCGGGCCGACATTGACCTCAACGGCCGTCGCATTGCCTCGGCCGACACCACCTGCGGCACCTTCATCGTCCGGGAATTGGACGTGACGCCGTGGGTGAAAAACCGGAATACCTTAAAAGTGACGGTATACCGCGCCCAGTCCGGCGAGCTCAACCATGGCTACGTGGACTGGAACCCCCGCGCCCTGGACGAGAGCATGGGCATCACCGGCCCCGTGGAGCTTATTTCCACGCCCGATGTCCAGGTCCGGGACGTTTTTGTAAGACCTGTCGTAGAGCCGGAAAATCTTACAACGGCTTGTTTATTGGTTAATTGTGTGGTTAAGAACCGTTCCTCACGTGCCGTGGAGGGCACCCTTCGCGGCACGTACGAGGGCGGGAGCTTTGCCCTTCCTGTCTCCCTGGCCGCCGGCGAGGAACGCACGTTCACCGTGGAGGAAACGGTGGAGAACCCCCGCATCTGGTGGACGCGCGAGATGGGCGCCCCGGAGCTGTACCACATGGACGTGGCGTTTGAGAAAGACGCTATCATCTCCCACAGCAAGCAAGTGACGTTCGGTATCCGTGATATTCAGGGCATTGTGGACGCAAACGGGCATCGGCAGTTTTTCCTCAACGGCCGTCCCGTCCTCATCAAGGCCGCCGGCTGGACCGACGACCTGTTCATGCAGGATACGCCGGAAAGCCTGGCCCTCCAGGTAGGTCTGGTGGCCGATATGGGCCTCAACTGCATCCGCTTCGAGAACATCTGGGGCCTGGACGACACCGTGTACAACCTTTGCGACGAGCAAGGCATCCTCACCTTGGTGGGCTTCAGCTGCCAGTGGGAGTGGGAAGACTACTGCGGCCTTCCGGAAACCCGCGGCTACGGCTGCATCAACGACCCCGCGTCCGAGGATATGGCCGTCAGCTACTTCCACGACCAGGTGGTCCGCCTGCGCAACCACGCTTCCCTGATAGGCTGGCTCACCGGCAGCGACCGCATTCCCAACCCGGGCCTGGAAAAACGCTACCTTGAAATGTATAACAAGCTGGAATACAGGCCCTACATTTGCTCCGCCAAGGGGCTCACCTCCCTGGGCGGCCCTTCCGGCATGAAGATGGAAGGCCCCTATGAGTGGGTGGGGCCGGACTACTGGTGGACGGATACCCGGAACGGCGGCGCCTACGGCTTCAACACGGAAACGGGTCCCGGGCTCAACATCCCGCAGCTGGAAAACCTGCGCCGCACGGTAGGGGAGAAGGACCTTTGGCCCATCGGCCCCAACTGGGCCTACCACTGCACGGCTTCGTCGTCCCACATGAACAGCACCGCCTTCCAGGAAAAGGTGATGGCGGGCGTTTATGGCAAAGCAACTGATTTACAGGACTATATGCGCAAGGCGCATGCGCTGGACTATGATTCCGAGCGCGCCATGTTCGAGGCCTTCCGCGGCAACGTGCCCCGCGCCACCGGCATTGTCCAGTGGATGCTCAACAGCGCCTGGCCCAGCCTGTACTGGCAGCTGTACGACTGGTGGGGCGTTCCCACCGCCGGCTATTACGGCACCAAAACCGCCTGTCGGCCCGTCCAGCTGGTATACAATTATGCCGATGGCTGTGTGTGGGCGGTGAATGAGGCCATTCCGGAAACCACGCTTACCGCCAGCCTGAAAGTGTATGACGTGAACTCCAAACTGGTCCGTCAGGAGCAAAAGGAAATCACCTCCCGTGCCTACGAGCCCGTGAAGGTGTTCGGCCCCGTTGCCGGTCCCGGCTTTGTGGCGCTGGAGTTGAGCGGTACGCACGAGGCCCATAATTTCTACGCCGTTCCGGCGAAGAACGGGGTTTACGGCGAAGGCGACTGGTGGGGCTGCGAGACCCTCGAATATCCGGATCTCCGCTTTGTGGCGGAACTGCCCAAGGCCACGGTGGAAATGACCTCCGAGCCCGCGGAAGACGGCGTGCTGGTCAAGCTGGAAAACACCTCCGACGTAGTGGCCTATCAACTGATTCTGAAAGCAAAAGACGCCAACGGACAACTCATTGCCGGTCCCCTCTGGAGCGACAACTTCTTCTCCCTGGCACCCGGCGAAAGCCGCACGGTGCGCTACGCGCAAAAAGAACTCACCCTAACCCTTGAAGGATGGAACCTATGAAAAAATTGATGCTTGTCGCCGGAGCACTGCTCCTGTGTGCCTGGGCGTTTGCCCAGAATCCGGAAGATCTGGACCGGGACCGCTCCAAGTATGCCACCTATTCCTTCTCCAAGGACGATAAATACAAGGTGGAAACCCCGTACGAGACGGTGCATGTCAAACAGCCCAAGGGCAAGAAGGTGAAAAACGTCATCTTCATGATTGGCGACGGCACCGGCCTGTCGCAGTGGAGCGTGGGCTGGGTAGCCAACGGCGGTGCCCTGAACATTGACCAGATGCCGTATGTGGGCTATTCCCGCACCTATGCTACGGACAAACTCATCACGGACTCCTGCGCCGGCGGAACCGCCCTGGCCAACGGCAAAAAGACCAAATACGGCTACATCGGCCTGGGCCCGGACGGAGAGAAAGTGGAGTCTAACCTGCAGTACGGCAAACGCGTCAAGGGCATGAAGACGGGCGTGGCCGTTACCTGCCGCATCAACGATGCTACCCCGGCGGACTTCTGCATCTACGGCCCCACCCGGAAGGACGAGGAAGGCCTGGCGGCCCAGTATATTGACGCCAACGTGGACTTCATTTCCGGCGGCGGCACCCATTTCTGGAACCAGCGCTCCGACGGCCGCAACCTCATTGAGGAGATGAAAGCCAAGGGCTATACCTACGTGGACAAGCTGGAAGACATTGCTGATGCAGAAGGCGACAAATTCCTGGGCCTGTACGACGAATACGACCTCAAACCCTCGCTGGACCGCGGCCCCATCCTCATGGAAAGCACCCTGAAAGCCCTTCAGATGCTAGATAACAAGAAAGGCTTCTTCCTCATGGTGGAAGGCTCCCAGATTGACGACTGGGCCCACAAGAATAAAGT
>DEKS01000108.1:6367-18308 GCA_002354005.1 Bacteroidales bacterium UBA2716 | reverse complement strand
TTCAGATCCTCCGAGAGATAGCCCGAAAGGGAGTTATAACCGGCCGATATCATGACCATTACCCGGCGCGAGGGCATGGAATAACTGCGCTCCGTTCCTTGCCGGGTGCCACTGTCCGCCCCACTGAACCCCGGTTCGAAGCCGGAATCCTTGTTACAGGCCTGCACCGCAAGCAGTGCAAGCATCAGAAGCCATATGAGCCTTTTTCCCATAATTGGCAAAGTTAATGAATATTTTTGTATATTTGCACGTTATGAAGAATATAGTAAACATGATTTTATGCGGAAGTGCCGCCCTTTTGCTGGCCGGCTGCAATGTCCCCGAGAAGGAAAATGCAACAAGCGATTTCAAGTACACCATTGACTCCTTCGCCGATCTCAAAGTCATGCGCTACCGCATTCCGGGCTGGGAAAACCTGAGCCTGCAACAGAAAGAATACGCCTACCACCTGGCAGAGGCCGCCAAGTACGGCCGCGACATCCTGTGGGACCAGAACTGCAAGGACAACCTGCTGGTCCGCCACGCCCTGGAGGCCATTCTGGAAAATGAGACTATCGACACGGAAACACCTGAGTACCAGGACTTCCTCACCTACGCCAAGCGGGTGTTCTTCTCCAACGGCATTCACCATCACTACGCAGAGGACAAGATTTTCCCCGCATGTTCAAAGGAATACTTCGCCTCCCTCCTGGACGCCTGCGGCATCAAGGACAACGGCCTCCTGGACATTATCTACAACCCGGCCGTATGGCCGCAGCGCCGCTCCACGGAAACCTCCGGGGACCTGGTGAAACTTTCCGCCGTGAATTATTATGAAAATGTCACGCGCGAGGAAGTGGAAAACTACTACGCCGGCATCGTGGACCCGTCGGATCCTGAACCCGTTTCCTGGGGCCTCAACACCAAGGTGGTCAAGGACCAGACCGGGAAAATCGTGGAACTTCCCTGGAAGATTGGCGGCCTGTACTCCCCCGCCCTGGAGAAAATCTGCGAAGAGCTGGGCAAAGCCCGCGAGGTAGCGGAGAACGACATCCAGAAACGCGCCCTGGGCATTCTCATCGAGTATTACCAGACCGGTGACCTCCGCAAATGGGACGAGTTTAACATTGAATGGGTGAAGGACACCATCGGCACGGTGGACTTCATCAACGGCTTCATCGAAGACTACAATGACCCGCTGGGCCGCAAGGCTTCCTGGGAAGGCTATGTGAACATCAAGGACTTCGAGGCTTCCAAGCGCACGGAAATCCTGAGCGCCAACGCCCAGTGGTTCGAGGACAACTCACCGGTGGACCCTCGCTTCAAGAAAGCTACGGTCAAGGGCGTCAGCGCCAAGGTGATCAACGCCGTTTGCCTCTCCGGCGACAGCTATCCTTCCACGCCCATCGGCATCAACCTGCCCAATGCGGACTGGATTCGCAAGGAGCACGGCTCCAAGAGCGTCACCATCGCCAATATCACCCATACGTACGACTACGCCGCACAGGAACTGCCCACCAGCACCCTGACGGAATTCGCGTATAATAAAAAGGAGATTGAGCTGGCCAAGAAATGGGGCACCATTGCGGACGAAATCCATACGGACCTGCACGAGTGCCTGGGCCATGCCTCCGGGCAGCTGCTTCCGGGCGTGAGCTCCACCGCCATGGGCGAATATGCATCGGCCCTGGAAGAAGCCCGCGCAGACCTCTTCGGCCTGTATTATACGGCCGATCCCAAGATGGTGGAACTGGGCATTATGCCGGATCCGGAGGCCTACAAGGCGGAATATGCCAATTATATCCGCAACGGCCTCATGGTGCAGTTCACCCGCGTGGAGCTGGGCCGGCCCAACACGGAGGCGCACATGCAAAACCGCAAGCTCGTGGCCGAATGGTGCTACGAGAAAGGCGCCAAGGACAAGGTGATTGTCAAGAAGGTCAAAAACGGCAAAACCTACTTTATCGTCAAGGACTATGTGAAGCTGCGCGCCTTGTTTGCAGAGCTGCTGGCAGAGATTCAGCGCATCAAGAGCGAAGGCGACTATGAGGCCGGCAAGGCGCTCATCGAGACCTATGCCGTCCATATCGACCCGGAACTGCACAAGGAGGTAAAAGCCCGTTACGAAGCCCTCAACCTCAAGCCTTACGGCGGCTTCGTGAACCCGGAAATCCAGCCGGTCTATGCCGCAGACGGCACCATCACGGATTATGTTCCCGTGTACACGGACGATTATCTGGGCCAGATGCTCCTCTACGGAAAGAAATACGGGACGCTGTGATTCAGGATTATAGAAATTACCTCAGGTTAGAACGTAGGATGTCACCCAATACGGTGGCATCCTATTGTCATGACGTGGAGGGGTTTCTGTCATTTTGTGAGATAGAGCCCCGCGCGGTGACCACCCAGGACATCGCACAGTACCTGGGGAAAGTGACGGCGGAAGGCCTGTCCAAGCGCAGCACCGCCCGTCTGGTGAGCGCCCTGCGCAGTTTCTTTGGCTGGTGCGTAGAAGAAGGCGAGGTAAAAGAGAATCCCTGCGACCGCGTGGACGCTCCCAAACTGGGAAAATACCTGCCGGAAGTACTTAGCGTAGAGGAGGTTACCGCTATCCTGGAATCGGTGGACCTGAACGCCCCCTACGGAAAACGCAACCGGGCCATTCTGGAAGTGCTGTACGGCTGCGGCCTTCGCGTGAGCGAATGCGCCGGTCTCCGCATTTCACACGTTCACCTGCAGGAAGGCTTTGTCGATGTCATTGGCAAGGGAAACAAACAACGCCTGGTCCCGCTGGGAGAGATGGCCGCCGATGCCATCCTCGCCTACCTCCCGGAGCGGCCGGAACCTGCCGGTGCCGCCTGCGAGGACATCCTTTTCCTCAACCGTTTTGGAAAACCGATCAGCCGCGTCTCCCTGTTCAACCTGGTAAAAGAGCAGGCCATGGTAGCCGGCATCCGGAAAGAAATATCGCCCCATACCTTCCGGCACTCCTTTGCGACGCACCTCATTGAGAACGGGGCCGATTTACGCATTGTCCAGGAAATGCTGGGCCACGAGAGCATTCTCACCACGGAAATCTATACGCATATAGACACCTCCACCTGGCACAGAATGGTGCTGGAGCACCATCCAAGGGCAAAATAACAAAAAAACCGGTCTTTGGCGAATGCCTTGGAACCGGTCTTTTTGACGTGTACTAAAACCTAAACCTACTATATAGATGCAGAAAAAAACAAAACGTTGCAGAAAATTTTAAGAATCTGCAACGTTTTCTTCCTTTTCTGTCTTTTCCGGCTTGGGCCGGGTGTTCAGGGTGTTCATCGCACGGCCTATCCCAATGGTGGAAACATCCTTGATTCCCTGGATAATGCGGGCGGCAAGTTGCGGCACCTCCGCCTTCTCCTCATCGGACAGGGGACCCAAGACATAATCCACTTGACGGCCCCGGGAGAATTCGTTTCCTATCCCCACCCGGATACGGGCCCACTGGTCGCTTTCCAGCTTGTCCGTAATGTCCTGCAGGCCGTTGTGCCCGCCGGAAGAGCCATTGGCCCGCATGCGAATCGAGCCGAACGGGAGAGCGATATCGTCAGAGATGACAATCAGGTTTTCCAGCGGCAGATGGAGCTTTTGCATCCAGTAACGGACGGCATTGCCGCTCAGGTTCATGTAAGTGTTGGGCTTTAGCAGCACAAACCAGCGCCCTTTGAAGGAAACCTCCGCCACGTCCCCGTAACGGTCGGTCTTGAAAAGGACATTGGATGCCTGAGCCCAGGCATCCAATACCATAAATCCCATGTTGTGCCGGGTATTGGCGTATTCTGCGCCAATGTTCCCAAGCCCTACAACAAGATACTCCATTTTTACTGAGCGGCCTTAGCAGCTTCCAGAGCGGCCTGCTGCATGGCACGGGTGGTCTTCACGGAGCAGATGATGGTGTTCTTGTCGGAGACAATCTGCAGGCCCTCGAACTTGAGGTCACCGGCGACCATTCTCTTGTCCAGCTCCAGCGGAGTAACATCGATGTCCAACTGATCCGGGAGGTCTTTCATCAGGGCGCAAACCTTCAGGCTGCGGGCGCTCTGGGTGAACTTACCACCAGCCTGAACACCCTTGGGGTGACCGGTGATGTTCAGCGGAACAGCAATCACGATGGGCTTTGTTTCATTGACGGCGAGGAAATCCACGTGCAGGCAGTTGTCCTCTACCGGGTGCCACTGATACTCGTGAGCCACGGCGGTGTAGGTTTTGCCACCCAGCACCAGGTCCACAATATAAGAAGCGGGCGTGTGGGTAAGACCCTTCAGCTCTTTCTCATTGACAGTGAAAAGGATGTTGTCCAGACCGGCACCATAGAGGTTGCAAGGGACCAGACCCTGAGCACGGTAGGCCTTGAGGACGGCCTTGTTGCCCTTCTGGCGGATTTCGCCATTCAGCGTAAAATGCTTCATTGTTCTGTAAAGTTTAAAATGTGTTACTCAGTGCGATTTTCACGCACCCCATTGCACCAAAAGCGATAGCTCGCTTTTAAAAGCCCGCAAAGATACAAACAAAATTTTGATTCACAAAATATTGTGCACCGCTTTTCACTCCCTTCCATGCATACCACCGGAACCCTTCCCCACAAGTTGCCGAAAGGGATACCCTCCAGGGGGACTCCGTTCCGCTTCGCTCCACTCCGGCCCCTCCCATTGTCTCCTGCGTCCCCGCTCTCGCGGGAACTTGTATCCAACGGGCCCCTCCCCCTACCCTTGTGCGGGGGTGCACAAGCCCCCTGGAGGGTATCCCTTCCGGCAGCTCAGTCAAGACGGCCGCGATTGCAAAAAATCGCCCACTGAGATGTTTTCAGGTGCAATCGCGGCAAGGATTTCCACCATTTTGCCCCATTTCTTTGCCGCGATTTCAAAAAAAACAGCCACAGAGTGCCCTTCGAGTGCAATCGCGGCCGAGGGGATGCCCCTCCGCTAATAACACTGAAAACGGAACTCTTTGATCTTAACCTTTTTTATGCTACCTTCGTAGAAGAAAGCATTATAGCAACCATCCATATCTCCACTCAAAACACTTGGTAACCAATGTGTTTGAGACATGAAAAATGAGATATAAGACAGATAATCTATTATCATTCATGGACTATGTCTACTTGGAACCTCTTATTGAAGCATGAAGACCTAGGTGAAGAGTCTAAGCGACGCAGTAAAGCAACACTCACCAAGACTATATCATTGAAGGAACTAGAACTCGCCGTTGCCGACGGATGGGTAGAAAAAAAACGCAGAAAGAGGACGGTTACAGTAGAGAAATCTAAAGCACTGGGAGATTCCTTTGAGGATGAAGTCTGGACAGCCTTCTACAGAATGGGTTTTGACTACATGAACTCTACCAATAAATTTGAGCTTTCATATTCATCCTCCAATCCGGCACTTACAAAACAGATTGATGTAATTGCCATGGATGATGAAACCTGCCTATTTGTTGAATGCAAAGAAACTGACAAGCTAGATAGGACCAAACAATGGAAAACGGATTTAGAGGCCATGTACGGGCATTACAAAGGTATTTGTGACGAAATCACTTCTAAGTTTGGCAGAAAAAAATTCAAATACATTTTTGCGACCAGGAACTATGTAATTGGGCAAACAGACCTTGATAGAATTAGGGATTTCAATTTCGCTTATTTTGATGAAGACTCCGTAAAATACTACGATGGGCTTGCGACTCACTTAGGTACTGCTGCTAAATATCAACTGCTGGGCAGCCTCTTCGCCGGGAAGGAGATTAAGGGATTGGACATGAACGTTCCAGCTATTGAAGGGAAGATGGGTGGATTGACATATTATTCATTCTCTATCGAACCGAGTAAACTTTTAAAGGTAGCGTATGTTTTGCATAGAAACAACGCAAATCATGACCTCATGCCGACATACCAAAGGCTAATTCAGAAGCCAAGGCTAAAGGCAATACAGGAGTTTGTCAACCAAGGCGGTTACTTTCCAAACTCGCTGATTATTAGTATTGATTCAGGTGGCCATCAGCTACAATTTGACAAAGCAAACACACAAGTTGAAGACTCGGTGTCACGTGTTGGCGTACTCCATCTACCAAGAAGATATCAATCTGCGTATATTATTGATGGGCAGCATCGCTTATACGGCTATTCGGGAAGTCGTTTTGAATCTACAAACTGCATTCCCGTCGTCGCATTTGTTGACTTAAACAAAGAGGCACAGCTCAAATTGTTCATGGATATAAATGAGAATCAAAAAGCTGTACCCAAATCCCTCCGCAACACACTTAACATCGATATTTTGTGGAAGGCGAACTCATTTGCAAGCCGGAATCAGGCATTGATGATTTATCTTGCCGAAAAGTTGGGAGAAGATAGCCATTCTCCTCTATATAAACGTGTTATTACTGGCGAAAATGTGAAGACATCTATGCGCTGCCTTACAACAGAGAATATAAAGCTCGCTTTGGAAAAAACACATTTTCTTAATAAATATCGCAAAAACACTAACACGATTCAATACCAAGGTACTTTTGATAAGCAGAATAACGATGCAACCTCAAAGATGTTATATCCTTTTCTTTGTAAGTCACTTGCTGTTATTCAGCGGGAATGCCAGGATGAATGGGATAAAGGCTCAGAAGGATTTCTAACTATCAATAACTGTATCGCAGCACTCATCATGATAATTGATGATTTCGTTCAGATCAAGTTAGCTAAACAGAATCTTATCGTCGTTGATAATAGCGATACTTTTTTTACAGAAATTGAGCCATTCCTTGAATCACTTGCCCTTACAATCAGCTGCCTTTCTGAAGAAGAGATTACTAAGATTAAGAAGAGTAAAGGTGCAGGAGGGCCGACTGACTCGTATAATGTTCTCCGCCTAGCTCTGAATCATAATGATCCCGAGTATACATATCCTGCTCTTGTAAAATTCATCGAAGAGTTTAATACTGATTACAATCCTGAGGCAAACGATCTATTGACCAAGATTTTACAACTGCTTAGAGACAGGATTAAAGAGAACTATCCTGACGAAACGGACTGGCTACGGAATTATGTTCCGGAAAGTTTACGCAATACTCTACTCTCAAAGAGAGCAATTGACTCTATCGATAAACCAGAAGCCAAAGTCTGGGACTACCTTACCTTTGCCCAAATTTCTGCGCTTGCATCACATAAAACAAACTGGTCCCTCTTCTACAAGGGATTACTCAAGATTGAAGGTGCAGAAGCAAAAGGTGCCGCAGTTTCTTGGCTTAAGGAAATGGACGCTTGCTATAATGACGTAACAAATAATCGTAAAATAAGCACTGCTCAATTTCAACGCATAGCTAAAATAGCAGCAGCATTCGGTATAGAATAAAGATAGAAGAATAGCTAAAACGGAAGCTCCGGTCCGTAATACGCCTCCGGCTCACTGAGAACCCGAACGTCGCTATCCTGGAAAAGTTTGGCTTGTTTCTCCAGTTTACACAGAATCTCTCCCCTTCGACTGACACTATTCAGTTCCTCGCGACGGGCTTTGCTCATCTCGAGGAATTTTTCTTCCTGGTCAATGCCGAGGAAACGGCGGCCAAGGAGATTTGCGGCAATACCTGTTGTGCTGCTTCCTGTGAATGGGTCAAGAATCCAGGCTCCAGGTTTGGTGGATGCTTGAATAATACGGGAAAGAACACATAGCGGCTTCTGGGTGGGATGCTTGCCACAGGACTTCTCCCAAGGAGCAATGGCAGGCAGCGTCCAGACATCGCGCATCTGGGTACCGCCATTGATTTCCTTCATCAGCTCATAGTTGTAGTAATGAGCCACTTTCTGCTCCTTTCGAGCCCACAGGATATACTCCGCCGAATAGGTGAAGTACCGGCAGGAAAGATTGGGCGGAGGATTGGTCTTCACCCAGGTGATGCAGTTCAGTATTTTGAAGTCCAGTTCCGAAAGACAACGGGCCACGGAGAAGATGTTGTGATATGTTCCACTGACCCAGATGGTGCCATCGGATTTCAGATGCTCCCGGCAGGCTGCCAGCCAGGTTTTGTCGAACTTGTAGTCCTCCTCAAAGCCCTGGGACTTATCCCACTTGCCCTTATTCACGGATACAGGAACACCGCTCTGTATGCTGATGCCACCGTTCGACAAATGATACGGTGGATCGGCAAAAATCATATCGAACTTGAAATCGAATGAGTTCAGAAGTTCGACACAATCTCCCTGCAGGAGCGTGAAGTTTTTATCCAAGGACTTATAGAAAGGGGCGATCATAAACTATCTCTCAATGCTGCAATGGCTTCCCAGGACATCAATCTGCCTTTCCCAGAGGGATAATTCACGTCTTCCTGCCCCCAAATCCATTTATAGGCTTTAAGAAGGGCCTCAGGCAGTTCACCTGATGTAAAGGAGAAAGAAGAAATGCTATCTTGAAGGTCTTCGGGATCGACTCCGTCGAGAACGCTCTCAAAAATGTCAATTAAACGCTTTGTCTGCTTTTTATCTTCAGCGGCTTTCGCTTGCAAATCTTCAAGAATCTGATTGTGAGAAATCTGCCAGAGTTCCTGAGTCTCGGGCGTATAGATGAATACGAGAAAGTCCTCTTTACTCAACCGTCCAAAACTCATTTTTCCTCCCGGCTTAGTTATCACAATCTTTCTTCCATCAGAGATGTCTTCAACCTCATATCCTCGATAGGGCAGTTCAATCAACGCTTTCGCGAAATCCTCTTTCTTGGAATTCTTGACACGAATGTGCTTTAATTCTATAGAGTGAGTGTACTTGTTCTTGACCATATTATACCAGCTTTTTCTCCACCACACCTTCATCAAGGTCCAAAATATTATACATATTTTCCAGAACGTCGAATGTCTCTTTCAGATTATTCTTAGCAGAGCCCCAACCTTGTCCATCGGTAATCCACACGAACTTGAATTTAGGATGGCTCTCGGTCTCAAGAGCAATAGTCTTGTAACTGCGAGCAGTCTCATTCAGTTTGGAGCCACTGCTGGCGTAGAAGTTGGTCTCGATGCCATAAATCATATTGGGACGCTTGATGACGAAATCGAAGCGCTTTTCGGTGCCGCCCTCATTGGAGATGCAGGATAGATCGATGCCCCATTTCTGTTCAATCTCGTGGATGTACATTTCCTTGAAGTAGGTCTTGTCTCTCTCCAAACCAGCTTTGACAAGATACCCTTCCACCAGGTCTTCCATAACGTGACCGCCACGGTTTTTGCGAGCGTTGGAGTCCAAGCCGGTTTCTACACCGGTAACGTAGTCCACCAGGTTGTGGATATGTTTCTGCTTCATAAGGTCAAACAACCCGGTCTCACGCATGAATACCACGTATTCCTCGATATGGTAATTGGCCCGCTTGAAATTCCAAACGTGTTCGCCATCAAAATCCACTGTAAGGATGTCAGATTCACGCTTAGCCAGCAGGATGGGGATACACTTAAGGATCTCCGGATAGCGACTGTAGAGCGCTACAAACTCCTTCTCGATGTCTTCACATCCTATCAGGGAGTTCAGGATGTTCAACTCAACCTTGATAGCATCTACATTCTTGTAAATCTTCTCAAAGTCAGTGTAATACTTATAGCCAGCTATAGCGGAGCGGAAGCCCGCCAACCAAGTGGTAAAATCTCTCATATTTAAGCGTTGACTACGTTAGAAATCATCAATTCAGAAATAGCACCGCGGCCAGAGGCGTCAGAGTTGATCATTCTGGCGGCGGATACTCTCTTGATGATAAAATGATTGTATAAAGTCTCAAAGAAATTTTCGGAAGGATTGACATCCTTCGGGTCAGAATTGCTAGCCACAAATAAAGCCTTATCCTTGCTTACCTGGTCACAGAAATCGCGGAGACGGATTTGTTCAGCATCGTCAAAACCTTCTTTTGCGTAGGATGTGAAGGAGGATGTTTCTGTGATTGGCTTATAGGGAGGATCAAAATAGAAAAGGGTATCTGGACCAGCATAGCGACCGGTCTCGGCGAAGTCACCGCATAGGATTTCGACCTTCTGGA
The DNA here is from genome assembly GCA_002354005.1 of Bacteroidales bacterium UBA2716. Classification (GTDB taxonomy): domain Bacteria; phylum Bacteroidota; class Bacteroidia; order Bacteroidales; family UBA932; genus Cryptobacteroides. The sequence goes on along the minus strand of DEKS01000108.1, from coordinate 8,298 downwards.
GAACCTCAGAGCAAGCACGGAGATTGTCCACATCGCAGATGCGTGGATTAGCGTACTTACCGTGAGGAACGTTGAATTCGCCTTTGGAATTGACTCTATAAAGGCCGTTGAAGCACGTCCTATTAAGAAAAATGAAGAGTGCCGCCGTTTCAACTGGCGTTGTCTTCTTCGTATTGAAACGAGCTCTTTTCTCTAAGAAATAGGCCTTACGGTCATCTGCGCCCAGGGGAATATATTCGTTCTGAATGTGAGCAAGTCCCGCTATCAGCTCTTCAACATTCTCCTTGATGACGCGATAGGTACAGACGAGTTCCTGATTGATATCATTGATGACAGCCCTCTCAATGTTGGGATACTCCTGAAGAATCCAGAACATAACAGCGCCACCACCGACAAACGGCTCTACATACGTTACGTGCCGACGGGATGCAAAATCGCGAGGAAGCGACTTCTTAACCTCGTCAAGCAGTTGAGTCTTCCCTCCTACCCATTTTACAAAAGGGTGAGCGTATGTTTTCTCGCGAGACAGTGTCATACGATCCTTTATTTTTACAAAGATACAAAAAAATGGATCGAGCAAAATTGTTTTTTGAAAATCTTTATCGCAGGAGGCTTGGGAAGGAGATGTCCGGGGGCTTGTGCACCCCCGCACAAGTGTAGGGGGAGGGGCCCGTTGGATACAAGTTCCCGCGGAAGCGGGGACGCAGGAGACAATGGGAGGGGCCGGAGTGAAGCGCAGCGGAACGAAGTCCCCCGGACATTTCCTTCCCAGCGACAACGGTTTGAGGCAAAAAACCTTCCAAGCCACAGTCTCGTCCATGAAAATGCCTCTTTTTAAGGACGAGAGGTTCATTTTTCCCTCCTCGTCCTCAAAATCGGCCCAAAATGAGGACGAGTGCCACGAAAAACGCACAACCCAGAGGCTGTGCGTTGAAATCATGAGATTCCCGAATAAGCCGGGAATGAAGTGACCTAGAAACTGGTGGCAATTCCCAGGAAATCGTCGGCCTTGAGGGCGGCGCCGCCGATGAGGCCACCGTCGATGTCTTTCTCGGCGAAGAGTTCCTTGGCGTTGGAGGGCTTGCAGGAGCCGCCGTACAGGATGGTGAGGTCGTCGGCCACCTGGGCGCCGAACTTGGCCTCGATGACGTTGCGGATGCAGGCGTGGATTTCCTCAGCCTGGGCGGCGGTAGCGGTTTTGCCGGTACCGATGGCCCAAACGGGTTCATAGGCAATGACCACGTTCTTCATGTCCTCGGCGGTGAAGTTGTACAGGACGTTCTTGGTCTGGGCGGTAACCACCTCAAAGTGCTTGCCGGCCTCGCGTTCGTCCAGGTTTTCACCGACGCAAAGGATTACTTTAAGACCGGCGGCGAGGGCCAACTGGGTTTTCACCACCAGTTTCTCGTCGGTCTCGCCATAATACTGACGGCGCTCGCTGTGACCCAGGATGGTATACTGGCAACCGATGGAAGTGAGCATGTTCACGGCTACTTCGCCGGTGTATGCGCCTTTCTCATGGTCTGCGCAGTTCTGGGCGCTGAGTTTTACCTTGGAGCCCTTGAGGACATCGGCCACGCAGGCCAGATGGGTGAACGGCGGAGCCACTACCAGTTCTACGTTAGCGGGCAGGTCTTTGGCCTTCTCAACAACCGCTTTTGCAAGTTCTACACCTTCGGGAACGGTGGTATTCATTTTCCAGTTCCCAGCTACAATAAATTTTCTCATAATTATTTAACTGACATGACTGCAGATGCAATCGAATTTAATTTTACGTCTACGGAGTCTGCGCGGGAGGCCAGGATGCAAGGGACCTTGGTACCCACCAGGAAGCCGGCCTGACGGACGTCCTTGGCCAGTTTGGAGTTGGTTTTCCAGAACACATTGGCGCTCTCGATGTTGGGGAACAGCAGGCAGTCTGCGTCGCCGGC
>DEKS01000108.1:4119-6319 GCA_002354005.1 Bacteroidales bacterium UBA2716 | reverse complement strand
TCCAGGGCCAGCGGGCCGTCACCGATGGCCTTGATTTGGCCGCGGTCGCACATTTTGGCGAGCATGGCACCCTCTATGCAGGCGGGCATGCTGTCCAGCATTTGCTCGGAAGCGGCGATGAAGGCAATCTTGGGCTGGGCAATACCGAAACTGCGGGCCACACCCGTCACAAAGCCGGCCATCTTCACCTTCTGGCGGAAGTCCGGAGCCGGGATAACGGCCATGTCGGTGATGAAGATGAGCTTGTGGTAGTTGGGGTTGGAGATAACGCCCACGTGGCTCAGAAGGCCCTTGGCGGGCAGCAGGCCGCATTCCTTGTTGAGGATGGCGCGGAGGAACTTGTCCGTGGAGCAAAGGCCCTTCATGAGGACATCCCCCTCCCCGTCGTGAACCATACGGACAGCCTCTGCAACCGCTTTAAGCTCGTCCTTGATGTCCACGATGGTAAACTTGTCGATATTGATTTTGGCTTCATTGCAAACCGCTGCAATCATATCGGCATCGCCCACCAGCGTCACTTTTACAAAGCCCTTGTCGCTGGCCAGCGAAGCGGCCTCGATGGTGTGGGAATCCACGCCCCAGGCAGCTACCATCCGTTTGCAAATCCCTTTTGCCTTAAGCTCGGCAAACAAATCGTTGAAATTGGTAATCATGATTATTCTTGGTTTTCTAATACTAAATGCATGGTATCACGGGCAATCACCAGCTCCTCGTTGGTGCAGATGAGGGCGGCCTTGACTTTGGAGTCTTCCGTGGTGATGATGGCATCTTCCCCGAAGGCCACATTGGCTTCATAGTCCACCTTGAGGCCCAGGTAGGAGAAGTTCTCCAGTACGCGACGGCGCAGGCGGCTGTTGTGCTCGCCGATGCCACCGGTGAAGATGATGAGGTCTACCCCGTTCATGGCGGCTACATAGGAGCCGATGTTCTTGATGATGTCGTAGGTGTATTTCTTGAACACCAGCTTGGCCTTGGGATCTCCGCCGTTGGCGAGCTCGTCCAGTTCACGGGCATCCGAGGTTTTGGTAGAAACGCCCAGGAAGCCGGATTTGCGGTTGAGGATGGTGGTCATTTCGTCGGGATCCACGCCCAGTTTTTTCTCCAGATACAGCACGGCATTGGCGTCGATGTTACCTACGCGGGTGCCCATAATCATGCCCTCCAGCGGGGTGAAGCCCATGGACGTGTCTACGCACTTGCCGTTCTGGATGGCGCAGATGGAGCTGCCGGCGCCCAGGTGACAGGTGATGATTTTGGAATTGTTGATATCCAGGCCCGCGAGCTTGGCGCCCACACCGGCCACAAACTGGTGGGAGGTGCCGTGCGCACCGTAGCGGCGAACGCGGTATTTTTCATAGTATTCGTACGGCAGGCCATACATGTAGGCGTAGGCCGGCATGGTCTGGTGGAAGGCGGTGTCGAAGGTAACCACCTGCGGCACGGAAGGGAGCACCTCCTGCATGGCGCGGATGCCCAGCAGGTGGGCCGGGTTGTGCAGCGGGGCGAAGTCTGCGCAGAAGGCAATCTTGTCGATGACGTCGTCGTTTACCAGGACAGAGCCGCTGAAAAAGTCTCCGCCCTGCACGATGCGGTGTCCGACGGCCTCGATGTCCTCCAGGGACTTGAGCACGCCCGTTTCCTTGTCCGTAAGGGCGGCAAGGATGAGCTGCATGCCCACTTTATGGTCCGGGATGGGAACATCCTTTACCTGTTTTTCACCCCCGGTGGGAGCATACTGAAGAATGCCGGCAGGAAGGCCGATTTTTTCGCAGATACCCTTGGCGATAACATCGAAAACGTCGTCGCTCTTCATGTCCAGAAGCTGGTACTTGATGGAAGAGCTGCCGCAGTTGATAACGAGAATAATCATAAATTATGGGTTATTTAAATATTGTTCGGTATATCTTTGCAAATATACAAAATATATTTGGTATTTTTGCATGTATGGTTGAGGCGAGAGGCATAGAAACGCTGTCGGTCTCATTCACGGCAGGCGTCATTCTGGGGGCAATGCTCTCCGGCAGCAGTTCCATGCTCCCCTGCACCCTCCTGATACTCATCGCCCTCCCCTGTTTTCTGCGAGAAAAACTCCTGCACCTGCCCGATGCACAAAGCCTGGGGATTCTGCTTGCCACCTTCCTTCTTCTGGGCATTTTCTGCGCCTGGAATGCCCTACAGCCGGGCGTGGGCCTGCATCTGC
>DEKS01000108.1:0-3970 GCA_002354005.1 Bacteroidales bacterium UBA2716 | reverse complement strand
CTCTCGGGCCTTCATATCGGCATTATTTATCTGATTTTTGACAAATTGACGCGGGTGCTGGGGCGCACCCCCGCCGCCCGGCGCATCCGTTTTGGGCTCATTGTGCTGGGAGCGGGCTTTTTTACGCTGATGACGGGGGCAGGCGCTTCCATCGTCCGGGCGTTCCTGTTCATCACAATAAACGAGACGCTGCACCTCCTGGGACGGCCCCGGAAAGCCGTACGGGTACTCTGCCTGGCGCTCATGGTGCAGCTGGTGCTGGATCCGGGGGCCATCCGCGAGGCGGGCTTCCAGCTCAGTTACCTGGCCATGGCGGGCATTTTCCTGCTGTTTCCGCTGCTGGAGGCCTGGTATCCACCGTCCGTTTCCTGGGACCCCATGCGCAAAATTTGGTCCATGGCCGCCCTCAGCATCAGCTGCCAGCTGTTCACCGGTCCCCTGGCCTGGCTGCGCTTCCACAGCTTTCCCAAGTACTTCCTCCTCACCAACTTACTGGCCATTCCCCTCACCACCGTCCTCATGGCCATAGCCGTCACAACGGTAGCGCTGGGAGCGCTGGGCTGGTCCCCCGCCCTCCTTATTACAGCAACAGACGGCCTCTGCCGCCTGCTGGTCTGGATACTGGAAATTATTGCTTCAATGTAAATCCCGGGCTGGCCCATTCTGCCATGCCGCCGTCTTCCGTGGCGGTGATGAGGTAGCCTTCCAGGGCGGGGTTGTCCAGAATGAGCTTTTGGGCGGCCTCCAGGCCGGCCACCATGCANNGCCTGCTGGTCTGGGTACTGGAAGTTATTGCTTCCATGTAGTTTAGCTAGCCGCGTTTGCACCTGAAAGGTACTGAGGGGCCGAATTCACGGCCGACGCGGCAAGGGAAACGCCCGTTTTTCCGGAAACCGTTGCCGCGTCGGCAAGCAAAGTGCCCTGCGGGGCCGCTTTTTTGCAATCGCGGCCTGGAAAAAGAGGAGCCCTGCCAGCGGAATGCTCGCTGGCAGGGCTCCCATATCCTAACGCGCTACGCGCGATTACTGATCCTGGACGAGACGGACGGAGTACCCGAAGTACCGATGGAGGTTACTGGCGGGACTCACATAATCACTGCTGAAGTACAGGTAGAAGGCGTCGGGACCAAGAGGCGTACTCGACCAGTAGCAGCCGTCGGAGCCCACTTTGCCGACCGACGTACCGTCGCGGGTACCTGCCGCCNNAGGAAGACAGCACCAGCCGTTTCCATCTTGGTCCAGTTCTCGCCAGACCATGAGTTGGTGGTAAATTCAGCACCTTCAGTATTGGCACTTGCAATAGCCGTTACCCCGGTCGGATGGGAATAGCTGTCCGGGAAAATGACCAGGCCGGACACGCTATTGACCGTAGCCTTGCAATAACGGGTACCTGTGCGAGTATTCAGAAGGTAAGTCCACTGAGCAGAAGTCAGCGTGCGCCAGCCGGTGCCGATAAGCGTACCCCAGTCGGATTTAAGAGACTCGTCGTCAACATTGCCATAACCGTCTTTACTATTGGTTGTGGTTGAACTGCTGATGCCGTATTGCGCCAGACCCGTCCAGTTGGAGGAAGCACCTACCCAGCCGAACAAATCTACAATACCGTTGTTGTTGGCAATGCCATCAGTCGTAACGGAGGTGTTGCCGGCTGCGTTGCCTACATAGGTGTACTGGTGCTCTGCGAACTGCCATACCTGCGTGTTGCTGTTGTACTGCAGGTTGCCCAGGGAGAATTTTACGTACTTCCCAGCTCCAACGCTGAATAGAGGAGTCAGGGCAGAAACGGGAATATTTACCACCTTGCCGGCAGCGAGCGTCTTGCCTGTCTTAACCACTTTCTCGTAGCTGACAACGCTCATAGTATAGTTTTTCTCGCTGGCAGAGGCCGGGAAAGCCACGGCGAAAGTGGTGGCGGCGTCGGCCACGGCGGTAACGTTGCCGCTGATGGTGGTGGTACCGTCGGAAACCGAAACCGTGTGCGCTCCGGCAATCACTTTGTTAGCCGCAATGGTGTAGCAAAGCACAGCATTTTGCGGCACCAGTGTAAGCGGCGTCTTGGCTACGCCAGCCTTGTCGCTCACCGTGGCGGTAAGGTGTACCAGCTGAGGAACAGAAGCACTCTTTTCACCTGCATAGAAGGCTTTGGTGGCAGTAGCTTCACCGATGGCAGACAGATAATTCACACTGCCGTATCCCTTGGGCAGGAAGGTGGCCGTGAGGTCCTTGGCATCGGTGATGGGATCGGAGCCGGAGTAGGAACCGGTATTGACGGTGATGTCTCCGCTAAACTTATCGGTGGCGAAGGTAAGGGTGCCGGTGGCTGACCATGCACTTCCCGGACCGGTGAGCGCAATGTAAAGCTTGTCATCGTCCTGAATGGTTACCACTTTCTCTGCGTAGGAGGCTTTGGTCTCCGCCACGGTGGCATCCAGGTCCACATGGATTACACGGACTGCAGGGGTTTCAGGGGTAGAAGTCTTGTCATTGGCACTCTCTTTCTGGCAGGAAGCCAGGGCGGCGCTCATGCCGAGTACGGCAACGCCCATCACAAAATAGTTCAAAATGTTTTTCATACCCTATTCCTCCTCCCAATCCTCTTCTGTTAATACAACATTGTTCACCCTCATGGAGGCACAGACCACCCCCTCCGAGGTTAATTCCAGCACCTCTGTAGCCGGTGCCGCATACCATTCTTTTTGTTTCATAAGCATGTATCGGTAAAGTTTAACTTGCTACTAACGCGGTCCGTCTCTTGGTAAGAGACAAACTACAAACTGTGAAATTAGTCATAATGAAAGAAAAAACCAAACTCCCAGGGCATAAAAATCGGGCTGGCCGTTCACTTATTTCATTGAAAAAAATTCCGGAAAAACTTAACCACGATTTGCCGGCCTGTTTTCCTGCGCGTATAAACAAGGTATCCGTCCTTGAGGTTTTCCAGCCGCAGGTACACCAGGTCCACAAACGAGATGCCGCAGGCGTAGAGGCTAAAGAGAAACAGGTCCCGGGCCGTTGCGAATCGACCCGCCTTATACATGAATTCCACCTGGGCGCGCACAAACACGCCCAGCATCCGTCTGTCTGTTTTCATAGCATAAACTTTTTACAAAGTTTACACTTTTACCCCGCGTCTGGAATTATTTTGCAAGTCTCCTGACCTCATCCTTAAAAACACGCAAAAACAAGGATGAGAGCCCGCTTGGGACCTTCTCGTCCTCAAAATAAGCCCAAAACAAGGACGAGAGCAACTGTGGAGCCGGAATTAGTCGACAAGTTTAAAGCCGGGGCTGGCCCATTCGGTCATGGAGCCGTCTTCCGTGGCGGTGATGAGGTAGCCTTCCAGGGCGGGGCTGTCCAGAATGAGCTTTTGGGCAGCCTCCAGGCCGGCCACCATGCACCAGGTGGCAATGGCGTCTGCCTCTGCGGCGCTCTCCTGTGACACCACCGTTGCACTGAGGAGGTTGTGCTGCACCGGATAGCCCGTGAGCGGATTCACGGTGTGGGCGAACTTTTTCCCGTCCTTGATGTAGAACTTTCGGTAGTTCCCGGAAGTGACGATGCCACAGGGCTTTCCCTCCGAGCTCCAGATGCCGTCCAGTTCGTCCGAGGGCACCTCCGGCTGGTCCACGGGACGGTCTACTCCTACCGACCAGGGTTTTCCGGAAGGATTGAGGCCGTCGCACCAGATTTCGCCAATGTCCACCAGCATGTCCTTGACCCCTATCCGGTAGAGGTAGCGGGCGATGACGTCGCAGCTGTAGCCCTGGGCGATGGCGTTGTAGTTGAGCTGCGGGAAGCTGACATCGGCAGGATCCACTTTCCCATCCTTGACGGGCAGTTCCGCAGGAAGGAGGCGCATGCCGCACCGGTCCTGCAACGCGCGGATTTCTTCTTCTGAAGGGAACTGCTGCTCCCGGAACCCGAAGCCCCAGGCGTTGAACAGCGGCCCGGCCGCGCAGTCCACCAGCCCG
>DEKS01000087.1:27539-34077 GCA_002354005.1 Bacteroidales bacterium UBA2716 | reverse complement strand
AAAGAGTGGGACGATGACAGCACCCGGGAAGCAGGAATGGGAAGAAAGGTGGGGGCGGAAGTAGAGGGTATGGCAAATTATTTGTATATTTGCAGGATATGGCGAAACTGTGGACAGACATCCTGCTCCCGCTGGCAGTGGCCGGAGGGGTGGCAGCGCAGACGCTGGGCGTGGAAATGAACCGCGCCAGGGTGTTGCATGCCTGGTTCCCGGACGCCAGGCGGGACACCGTGCAGGTGGACTCTCTCCACCGCCCCCTGGACAGCCTGGTAAAAGTCCTGCAGAAGGACAGTATGATGCAGCGTCCTTCCCTGGATAGCCTGTCCCCAAGGGACCCCCTGGACAGCCTGGCCAGAGCCACCATGGAGCAGATGCAGAAAGACAGCATCCGTGCCCGGCGGGACAGCCTCACGGAGGAAGAAGACCTCTTTGGCGCAGAGGACAATGTCCCCACGGTCTATGCCCGGGACACCATGAAGGTGCCGGACAGCCTCAAACTCACGGATCCCTTCCTGTACCAGTGGTACGTAGCCACCAAGGACAGCTACACCCACAAACTGGTGATAGACTCCCTGAAAGCGGAAGGCGACACCCTCATCTGGCCCCGCGTAGACTCCCTCTTTGTGGCCGATTCCACCCTCCAGGCCCAAATTGCCTGGGACAAGAAATGGGCAAGCATGAGCAAAGCGGAACGCAAGCGCTGGATATACGAGCACGTGCAACTCCCCGCCATCCTGCACAAACAGGACAGCATCCTCAAACGGAAAGACAGCCTCAAACGCATCAAGGACAGCATTATCCAGAACACCCCGCGTATCCTGGAAACGCCCTTCCTGCCGGACAGCCTGCTGTACAAGCGCCTCACCACCTGGAAGCACAACCGCCTGTTCAACAGCATGGAAACGGTAAAATGGGACACCACCGCCAACTACCATTTCTACGACTATCCCTTCATGCGGGAAGACGCCGGCGCCACCTGGCTGGGCATGCCGGGCAGTGCCGTCCAGCAGTACAACTACTTCCGCCGGGACCAGGAGCAGAGCGCCAGCTTCTACAAGGCCCAGGAAAGCTGGACCTACAACGCGGAAAACTTCACGTTCTTTAACACCAAAACCCCGTATACGGAACTGGAATACTCCGGCAACCTGTTCAACAGCAGCAGTTTAAGCGCCGACAACTTCCGCGTTTTCACCACGCAGAACATCCTTCCCTCGCTTAACATCGCCCTGGAAATGAAACGCTACGGCGGCGCCGGTACCCTCAAGAACGAAAAAACGGACAACCGCACCTACTTTGTGAGCGGCAACTACCTGGGCAAGCGCTACATGGCCCATGCCGGCTTCATTTACAACAAGATTTCCCGGCAGGAAAGCGGCGGTATGGTGGACAACCTGTGGATCCGGGACACCACGGTGGACGTTCGCGAAATCAACGTGAACCTGGCTGCCGCCTCCAACAGCTATCGGAAGATGACCGTTTTTGCAGACCAGACCCTCCGCATTCCCTTCACCTTCATCGAGAAACTCAAGCACCGCGGAGACACCACCTGGCACCCTTCGGACACCCTGGACCGGGACGCCACCACGGCCTTCGTGGGCACGGCAACGGAGTTCACCACCTACAGTAAAAAGTACGTAGACAATAATTCCGACGAGCTGGCCACCTTCTACAACGAGGTTTTCAACATCAACCCGGCCAAGAGTGCGGATTCCCTGCGCAACATGCGCCTGGACAACCGCGTATTCATCCGCCTGCAACCCTGGAAGGACAACGCCATCGTCTCAAAAATTGAAGGCGGCATCGGCGACCGTTTCCAAACCTTCTACCTGCAGGATCCGGACGAAGTCCTGTACAAGCCTTCCAGCCACAAGTGGAACAGCGTGTATGCCTATGCCGGGGTGGAAGGCAGCTTTAAGCGCTACCTCAAATGGGACGCTACCGGCATGTATACCTTTGCCGGAAAAGAGGTAAACGACTTCTCTGTCAATGCCAACGCAACGCTCAACTTCTTCCCCTTCCGCCGGCATCCGGACAGCCCCATCAGCCTCAAGGCCCATTTTGAGACCAAGCTCAAAACGCCGGACTTTTACCAGCAGCATTTCTATTCCAACCACTTCCGCTGGGAGAATAACTTCTCCAAGTTATCGACCACAAAAGTGCATGCCACGCTGGACATCCCCCACTGGCAGCTGAAAGCGGAGGTAGGCTATGCCCTTCTGGCCAACCAGGTGTATTACGACACCCTGGGCGTTGTGCGGCAGCATGGTACGGCGGAGAGCGTATTCACCGTCGGGCTCACCAAAAACTTCGCCTTCGGGCCGGTGCATCTGGACAACACCGCCCTGGTGCAGCTGTCGTCCAACCAGAATGTACTGCCCCTCCCTACCCTGGCCCTGAACCTGCGCTGGTACCTGCAGTTCAATATTATCGACCCCAAAGTACTGCAACTGCAGCTGGGCCTCAACGCCCGCTACACCACCTATTGGTACGCGCCGTCCTACAATCCGGTCACAGGCACCTTCACCACGCAAAACAAGGAGCGCTACGGCAACTGCCCGGTGTTTGACGTATTCATCAACGCCCAGTGGAAGAAGTGCTGCATCTTTGTCAAGCTGGAGAACGCCGGCAACGGCTGGCCCATGCAGCGCAAGGACTACTTCACCGCACACCATTATATCCAGACTTCCCGCGCCATCAAGATTGGCGTATCGTGGCCATTCTACCCGCGCCTGGGGAAACTGCGCACGCTCAGTTCACGTGCCAGCGGCGGCGGCATGGGCGGCGGAAAAGGCGGAAACAGCAGCAGCGACGGGCTGGGCGGTGGCTTGGGTGGCGGGCTCTCCAGCGGGCTTAAAAGTATGACCCGATGAAAAAAGCCGGTAAATACGCCCTTGCCGTAACGCTCCTGGTTGCCTTTTTCCTGATTTCCTACGAGGTGCACAAACACAGCGCTCCGGAGAAAAGTTTTGCCGCAGTCGGGGACCTCCCCACTCCCCTGAGCCCCCACGATTCCCTCATTCGCATGTATGCCGACAGCATAGGCTGGGACTGGCGCCTGGTGGCTGCCGTCATCCGGCAGGAGTCCCGTTTCAACAGCCACGTGGTTTCCCCCGGCGGCGCCGTGGGCCTGATGCAGATTCAATCGGGGAAATACAGCCAGCAAACGCTGCTGGACCCGGAGCAGAACATCCGGATTGGCACGCGTTACCTTCGTAAACTGGAACAGATGTACTCCGCCGCCAGCGCCCTGGACACGCTCAAATTCGCCCTGACGGCCTACAATATGGGCGACGGAAAACTACGTAAGCTAAAGGCCGATGCCGCCGCCGGTGGCCGGGACGCCGACCAGTGGGACCAGGTGCTCCCGGTCCGGCACCAGAGCCGCCGCTACGTCAACAGCATCTTACGGCATTACGAGCACTACCTGGCTACGCAGCCTTCTGCTGCGCGTCTTCGTGCGCTTTCCGATACAATTCCCACGAATTAAAGAGGTTCTGCCAGATGGCATATAGCCCGCCCGCGACAGAAGTAACGGGCGTTAAATAATTGTATCCCAGCCAAATAAGGAAGCCGGTATTCTTCTGCCCCAGCGCCTGCCCGGCCGTAAGGCTCTCCACTTTGGCGCGTCCCATCCATCGTCCGGTAAAAAACTGCACAAAGCAGCAGAGCACAGACACAAGGACGATTCCCGCTACTGCCCACACCCCCAGGCTGCTCAGAAGGAGCGCCCGCGTAGAAAGGACCATGGCCAGCGTGAGGCCGATGCCCCAGACATAGAAAGAGTTGGATGCCCAGCGCATCAGGCGCCGCTGCAGACTATGAGTGGTATACCGTACCAGCCACGCCAGCAGCCCCGGCAGGATGAGCACCGGAAACACTTTCAGGGCGATATGCCCTACATAGGACCAGAAGCCCAGGGTAGAGGATGGATTCACCAGCGGAATAATGAGCGGAATGAGGAAGGTGCCCACCCCATTGATGAGGACCAGATAGGTCACGGTGCCGGCAAGGTCTCCGCCCAGGCGGTCCGTAATAACACCCGCGGCCGACGCCGTAGGGCAAATCATGCACAGCATGGCGCATTCCAGGAGCATCCGCAGCTCCCCCCGGGTCAGTGCCACCAGCCCCGCGAGCACCAGGAAACTGAGCACCTGAACGGCCAGCGCCCCCAGATGCCATCGGCTCAGCTTAAGGTCATGGGGCGATATTTTCACAAACTGGAAAAACAGCAGCACGGCAATCACCAGCCGCTGTCCCTCCGACGCCGCCACATGCAGCACCGGCCCCCAGGGATGGAGTACCGGCACAAAATGGTACAGCAAATAAAGGCCGATGCCCAGCACAATGGCGCAGGGCAGCATCCATTCTTTTAAAAAGCCGATGAGCTTTTTCATGAGATTTCTCGACTTGCTTTGCTCGCTCGAAATGACAAGCTCCTTACGGATGAATGTACTTGTTCACAAGCGGGGCAAAGAGCCGGTCCATAAGCGGGTCTGTGAAACGCATGCAGATACCGGTGAGGAAGGCCAACAGGAGCGTTCCCTCCCGGATGACCACCGTGAAACCGTTACCGGTGAGCAGGCCAAAGGTGAACCAGGCAAAAGCGGCCGTAAGAGCTACCAACGCAATGTCGAACACTACCTTTACGGTGCTGAAGGGCGCCTTGGTGACGCGGCTGAGCACGGCGGTGGTCATGTCACCGGCCAGAATCCAGCCCTCTCCCAGCACCTCCAGTTTAATGCCGATGGCCGTGAGGGGGATGGAGACAATGCACAGCAGCATTTGCAGCCAGTACTCCGTTGCCGGAGAGGCAATGGCGTCGAACAGCCAGATGGAGGCGTCGCACAGGTAACCGAACACAAAAGCGGCGGGAATCTGCATGAGGTAGCTGAGCTTGAAGTCTTTCCGTAACAGGGCCCACTGCAGAAGGATAAACACCAGGTGCATGATCCAAGTGAACGTTCCCACGGACAAGGCCGGCCAGGCCAGGTTAAAAATGGTGGGCGGGCAGGATGGCGGCGCAATGCCCAGGTTGGATTTAATGGATATACCCACCCCCAGCGCCACAATGATGAGCCCCAGGGTGGAAATGCCGTACCGTACCAGGATATTCTGTACTTTCATAAAATCGGATTAAGTGTGCAAATATCCGCATAATTGTGTAATTTTGCAAACTGTGAACTTATAATTAACACTATATGAAAAAAGGAATTATTCTTATGATGTCAATGCTTGCCTTTGCGGCTTGCGCGCCCAAAAGCGGCGCTCCCGCATTGGATTTGACCGACCTGGACACCACCGCCAGCCCCAAGGTGGACTTTTACCAGTACGCTACCGGCGGCTGGCAGCAGAAGAACCCGCTTCGTCCGGAATTCTCCCGGTACGGCAGTTTCGATGCCATCCGTGAACGCACCCAGGAAAACCTCAACGCCCTCTTCGAGAGCATGACCACCCTGGAGGCCAAGCCCGGCACCGTGGACCAGAAAATCTCCGACCTGTACAAGATGGCCCTGGACTCCACCACCCGCAACCAGCTGGGTGCCCAGCCCATCCTGCCGTACATCGCCCAAATCAAGGACGTCAAAACCAAAGAGGAACTCTCTACCCTGCTGGGCCAGATGAGCCTTTACGGGGATGGCGGCCTGATGGGCTTTGGCGTAGAGGCAGACCTTGCCAACAGTGACATGCAGGTGCTGTACCTTGGCCAGAGCGGCCTGGGCATGGGCGACCGCGACTACTACCTCAAGGCGGAGAACAAAGAACTGTATGAAGGCTACAAGGCCTATCTGGTGAAGGTGATGGAACTCGCCGGCCTGGAAGACGCCCGCGCCCTTGCCGAAAAAGACCTGCTGGTAGAAAACGAGATGGCCTCCATCTTCTGGAGCCGTGAACAAAACCGTGACATGCAGGCCATCTACAACCCCATGTCCACGGAAGAGATGATAGCCCGCTGGCCCAACCTCAACCTGGGCCTCATGTTTGAAGCCGCCGGCATTCCCGCACAGGAGAAAGTGATTGTCCAGCAGCCCAGCTACTTTGACGGCCTCAACAACCTGTACAAGAATCTGCCCCTGGAATACTTCAAGTCCTATTTCCTGGCCCAGTTCGTAAGCGACCAGGCCGGTTCCTTGAGCGACGACTTCTACACCGCCCAGTGGGAGTTCTTCTCCCACCAGATGGCCGGTGCCAAGGAGCAGCAGCCCCGCTGGAAGCGCGCCATGAGCGTTCCCAACGGCATTCTGGGAGAGGCCGTGGGTGAAATGTACGTAGAGCGCTACTTCCCGGAAAGTTCCAAGCAAAAGATGGTGACCCTGGTGGAGAACCTGCGCACTGCCCTGGGCGAGCACATCGACGCCCTGGAATGGATGAGCGACACCACCAAGGCCCGCGCCCGCGAAAAGCTGGCCGCCTTCACCGTGAAGATTGGCTACCCGGACAAGTGGAAAGACTACAGCAGCCTGGAAATTAATCCGGCCAACACCTACTATGAGAACCTCCGTAACGCCAGCGCCTGGTACCAAAAGGACAACCTGGACAA
>DEKS01000087.1:24292-27514 GCA_002354005.1 Bacteroidales bacterium UBA2716 | reverse complement strand
ACCGAATGGGGCATGACCCCGCAGACGGTGAACGCCTACTACAACCCCACCACCAACGAGATTTGCTTCCCGGCAGCCATCCTGCAAAAGCCCTTCTTTGACCCGGACGCCGACGATCCGGTGAACTACGGCGGCATTGGCGTGGTGATTGGCCACGAAATGTCCCACGGCTTTGACGACCAAGGTTCCATGTTCGACGCCAACGGCAACATGGTGAACTGGTGGACGGCCGAGGACAAAGCCAAGTTCGATGCCCTGGGCGACAAACTGGTGGCCCAGTTCGACGAGGTGGAAGTTCTTCCCGGCGTAAAGGCCAACGGCCGCTACACCCTGGGTGAGAACATTGGCGACCACGGCGGCCTGTCCATCGCCTTCACCGCCATGGAGAACGCCACCGCCGGCAAGAAAGACCCGATGATTGACGGCTTTACCCGTGCCCAGCGCTTCTACCTGAGCTACGGCGCCATCTGGGCCCAGAACATCACGGACCAGGAGAAGGCCCGCCTTACCAACCTGGACCCGCACTCGCTGGCCGTGAACCGCGTAAACGTGAGCGTGCGTAACTTCCAGACCTTCTTTGACGCCTGGGACATCCACGAGGGAGACCCGATGTTCCGTCCGGAGCAGGAACGCGTACACATTTGGTAGCGGAGCGGTTCATATCGCGAAAACTTACTTTTCAAGGAAACGTGGCGGCGATAGCTATCGCCGTCAGTTTCTTTGTTATTATTGTAGCGGTAGCCGTGACCTCCGGCTTCCGCAGCGCCATCCGGGAGGGGGTGAGCCAGCTTACCGGCGAGATTCGCATTGCGCCACGTTCCAGTGGTGGAGAAAGCGTACCCATGCCGCGCCGGCTCCCCTCCGAGGAGGCCCTCCTGGGCCTGCCCGGGGTTCAGGGGCTGGAGCCTGTCGTAGTGAGAGCCGGCATTGTCAAGCAGGGTGAGACCGTGCACGGGGTGCTGGTGAAAGGGATTCCCAAGATGCCCGATCAAGTCGGGCATGACGGATTGCCGGTATCCATCCCCCGGCGGCTGAGTGAGATTACCGGGCTGGGCGTGGGCGATGCCCTCACCATCTATTTTATCGGCGAAAAGGTGCGGGTGAGAAAATTCACCATCGGCACTGTGCACCAGGACCTCCTGGAGCTGGACGACAACCTGCTGGTCTATGCCCGCCTGGAGGACCTGCAACGCCTGAACGGCTGGGAGGCCGACCAAGTTTCCTGCCTGGACGTACGCGTGGCAGCGGACCTGCCGCGGGAACAAGTGGAACGGCTGGCGCTGGGGATGAGTACCCTCCTTTTGGACAGCGGCCACCCGGAAGAGGAAGACCTGCTGGTGACTACGGCATCGGCCAGTTATCCGCAGGTGTTTGACTGGCTCACCCTGCTGGACTTTAACGTGGTCATCATCCTCGTCCTGATGACCCTGGTGGCCGGGTTCAACATGGTGAGCGGCCTTCTGGTGATGCTGCTGCGGAACATCGGCACCATCGGGACGCTCAAAACCCTGGGCATGGACAATGGCGCCACCAGCCGCCTGTTTGTTGCCATCGGCGCAAAAGCGGTGCTCAAAGGCATGCTCGTGGGCAACGCACTGGCCCTGCTGTTTTGCTGGATCCAGGGCACCTGGCACCTGATTCCCCTGGACCCGGCCAACTATTTTGTCTCCTGGGTACCGGTGCACGTGAATCTCCTTTGGATGCTCGGGGCCAACGCCGCAGCGTTCCTGGGCATCCTGGCCTTGCTGTGGCTTCCTTCGCGCGTGATTGCGCGTGTGGACCCGGCCGCAACCGTGAAGGCGGACTAGATGCGGGCCTCGCGGAACACTTCCACTATAGAAGGATAGGTATTTTTAAGGAAAGGCGGGAGCGAGCTTTTGGCCACCCACGCCGCTTTGGTGATGTCTTCCTCCCGCTGGGGCGTAAGGTTGGTGGGGTCTGTGTAGAGCATGTCGTACCACCAGGTGTGCTTGAGGTGCCACAGCCCCTGCCGGAAGTACACATGGTCCGTGATGCAAATGAGGCGGCGCAGCTCCAACTGGTCCACGCCGGTTTCCTCCTGGACCTCCCGCATGGCACAAATCTCAATGTCCTCTCCGGGCTCCTGATGGCCCTTGGGAAGGTCCCAGAGCCCGTTTCTGGAGATAAGGAGATAGTCTCCGCGGCGGTTACTCACCAGCCCGCCGGCCGCATTCACTTCCTTGAATTCCGTGCAGATGCGCCGGTAGGTGTTCTCGATGTTGTCCGTGGGGATATAAATGCGGGACAGGGTGTCCTGGACCTCGAACATGCGCACTAACGCATGGATATTCAGCTTTTCCCCTACGTGGAATTCTACGGAGTTAGGGTCCGCCAGGGCTTCCTCTTCCGGCGAACATATGATGATGCAACGTTTCTCGAAGTAGATTTTGTGCATGGTTTTTACTATCTTTGCAAGCACAAATATACGAACTTATGACTGAAATCGAAAGCAAACACGGCATCGTTTCCCGTCAACCGTACGAGATGTACATGTCCTTTGTGGACCTGCAGAACTTCCAGCGCATGCTGCCTGAAGACAAACGGGACATGATTACGGCCGATTATGACACCCTCACCGCCACGGTGCAGGGCTTCCACATTGGCGTAAAAGTGCATCAGCGCGTGCCCTATTCCCGCATTGAGCTGGTAGACTTTGACGCGCCCTTCGCCTTTCACATTGTCCTGCACTTTGAACCTGCCCAGGAAGACCCATACAAGACGGACTTCTGGATTAACGTGGAAGCAGACCTGAACCTGATGATGAAGATGATGCTTTCCGGCAAGATCAAAGAAGCCCTGGACAAAGTGGTGGACGGCCTGGTAGATGCCTCCAACGGCAAAATGCCGGAGGGCTTCGACCCGTCCAACTGGGCCAAATAACCGCTGTCATTTCGACCGAGCAAAGCGAGTGGAGAAATCTCCTTATATGACGCAATTCACCGCCCTCCTGGAAGAGTCGGTGGGCGCAGAGCGGGCCGCCACGGTGCTTGAAGCACTGCAGGCGGCGCCTTCCGTATCTGTCCGCCTGAATTCGGAGAAACTCCGCACCTGCCCGTTCCCGGACGCCACGCCCGTAGCCTGGAGCCCACATGGGTACCTCCTCAAGGAGCGTCCCGTGTTCACGCTGGACCCGCTGTTTCACGCCGGGGCGTATTATGTGCAGGACACATCGGCCATGTTCGTGGGCCATGTGTTCCGCCA
>DEKS01000087.1:13505-24200 GCA_002354005.1 Bacteroidales bacterium UBA2716 | reverse complement strand
CGGGAACGCCTGGGGGACCGCTTTACGCTCCTGTCCAACGAAGTGATGCGCGCCCGCTACGGCGTCCTCCGCAGCAACGTTCAAACCTGGGGAGACCCTCGCGTGGGCACGGTTTCGCGGGACCCGTCGGCCTTTGGAAACACCCCCCTTTTCGATGTTATCGTGGCCGATGTCCCCTGCTCCGGCGAGGGCATGTTCCGCAAAGACGCGCAGGCCGTAGCGGAATGGTCGCCTGAGACGGTGGAATTCTGCGCCGCCCGTTCCCGCCGCATCCTGCGGGATATCTGGGGCACCCTCAAGAGGGGCGGCTACCTTATCTACTCCACCTGCACCTTCAACCACCTGGAAAACGACGACACCGTAGCCTGGGCGGCGGAAGAACTGGGGGCCGATATCGTCCCCATCCTGGCCGATGCCTCCCCCGCCATCCCCACGCGCTGCGGCTATGCCCTCCTGCCGGGCCTGGTTCCCGGCGAGGGACAATATGCCGCCGTCCTTCGCAAGCACGGAGAAGCAGAACCTGTGCGCTCCGCAGACCCCTTTGTGCTGTTCCGGGCAGAGTGCCCTTCCCCGCCGGAAGCGCTTCCCTCCTGGGACGTAGACCGCAGGACCGCCTTACAGTATTTGCACGGAGACGCCCTGGCGCTGCCCGCCCAGGCGCCTGTAGGCCCGCTTACCATCTGTTATCAGGGCCTACCGCTGGGGCCTGCCAAAAATCTGGGGAAACGGTGTAACAACCTGTATCCCAAAGCCAAACGAATTAGAATGGACATCCGATGAAAAAATTCATTCTCCTCCTCCTGCTGGGCCTTTTTTGCCTGGCGCCGCTGCAAGCGCAGGAATCCAAGGACGATTACCTGCGCCGCTACAGCAACCTGGTAGACCGCGTAGGGCCGGACGGCCTGGGCGTGGAAACCCTCCTCACCAAATGGGAAGCCGCCTATCCGGAGGACCCCAACCATATGATTGCCCGCTTTGCCTTTTGCTTCAACCGCTGCCAGCACACCCGCCTGGTTCCCATGGACCGGGACCGCTACCTGGGCAACGCACCGCTCCTTCCCATGACGGATTCTACCGGCAAAAAGGTGAACTATTTTGAGGTGGTGGACTATGACGAAGCCCTCTTCGCCGAGGCCCTTTCGGCCATCGGCAAAGCCATTGCCACCGCCCAGAACCACCTGGACTGGCAGATGATTAAGGTGAACGCCCTCCTGGCCTATGAGAAAGAGAGCCCGGAGATGGCCCTGCAGGAGCTCAAGGCCCTGGTAACCTTCCATTATACCCGCAAGCCGGACTGGGTGCACGACCAGCTGGGCAGCGTGACCGGCGAACAGTTCGAGGCCTTTATGCAGGACTATTGCGCCGCCCTGTTCCGGATTAACTCCCCGGCCTCGCAGGAGGCGTTCAAGGCCCTGTCGGAGCACCTGCTCACCTACAGCAAGGACAACCCCCTGTTCCTGGATAACCTGGGCTCCTACTATTTGGTGAAAAAGGACTACAAGAAGGCCCGCAAATACTACGACCAGGTGCTCAAGAAGCACCCCGCCGACATGACCGCCCTCAAGAACTGCCTGCTGATGTGCCGCACCACCAAAGACGTAAAAGCAGAGAAGAAGTACCTGGCCCTGATGGCCGCCCATGGGGAAACGGAGACCGACCGCGCCGGTGCCCAGGCCCGCCTGGACGCCTATAACCGGAAATGACGCCTGTCATTCCGAGCGAAGTCGAGGAATCTCGATGAAACTTTTTTTCCCAATCATCCGTATTATAAAAGTATCGAAATAACGGAGCAAATGAAACTTTCACAATTCAACTTCGATCTTCCCCAGGATCGGATTGCCCAGAACCCTCCCCGTTGGCGGGACGAAGCCCGTCTGATGGTTCTCCACAAAAATACCGGCGAAATTGAGCACCGGATCTTCAAGGATATTATCGACTATTTTGGCAAAGGGGATGTCTTTGTCCTCAACGACACCAAAGTCTTCCCCGCACGCCTGTACGGTAAAAAGGAAAAGACCGGGGCCGATATCATGGTGCTCCTCCTCCGCGAACTCAACCGTGAGCAGCGCCTGTGGGACGTCATTGTGGATCCGGCCCGAAAAATCCGTATCGGCAATAAACTGTACTTCGGCGAGGACGAATCCATGGTGGCGGAGGTGATTGATAACACCACCTCCCGCGGCCGCACCCTGCGTTTCCTCTTCGACGGTCCGTACGAGGACTTCAAGGAGGCCCTGTTTGCCCTGGGTGAGCCTTACGTGCCGGAATGGGTGAAAGAAAAGACCACTCCGGAGGATGCGGAGAATTACCAGACCATCTTTGCCCGTCATGAGGGTGCCGTGAGCGCTCCCGCCGCCGGCCTGCACTTTAGCCGCGAGCTCTTTAACCGCATGATCCTCAAGGACATCGAAAAGGCTTTCATTACCGTACACATGGGTATCGGCCATTTCCGCAGCGTAGATGTGGAAGACCTTTCCAAGCACCGCATGGACTCCGAGCGCCTCATCATCCCGGAAGAGGCCGCCGCGATTATCAACAAGGCCAAGCGCTCCGGCAAAAAGGTTTGCGCCATTGGTGCCACTGTCATGCGCGGACTGGAAACCTACGTAACCACCACGCATGAGGTAAACGCCTTCGACGGCTGGACCAACAAGTTCATCTTCCCCCCGTACGACTACTCCGTGCCGGATGCCATCGTCTCCAACTTCCACCTGCCGCAGAGCACCATGCTCATGAGCGTGGCAGCCTTCGGCGGATACAAGCCGGTAATGGCCGCGTACGAGGAAGCACTCAAGGAAGGCTACAAGTTCGGCCCCTACGGAGACGCCCTTTTAATTGTGTAATTTTTTTTACCGAATCGGTAGAAACAGCAGAAAAAACATGTGAAACAACGCAATCTTTCAACCGATTGCGTTGTTTCTCGTTTTTATGCATTACTTTCGCCCCATGATGGAATTTGATGAACAAGTGGCGCTGTGTGCGCTGAACAAGATTTTCGGGTACCATCCCAGGCTGGCGATGGCCCTTATGGAGAAGGCGGGAAGCGCCCGGGCGCTTTTCGACGGCGTCATACCCGGCCCCGACCGGGCATCTCATCCGGAGCTGTTTGCCCGGCTGGTTCCCTCCATGCTGGAGTGGGCGGAGGGGGAACTCACCCGCATCCGCGAGCAGGGCTTCCGCTTTCTGGGGTACCCGGACCCTGACTACCCCGCCCCGCTGCGGGAGATTCCGGACCCGCCGCTGGGCCTTTACCTGAACGGGAGCACCCCTCCCACACAGATTTTCGAGATGCACCCGATGGTGGGCGTCGTGGGCACGCGGGACCTCAGCCCCTACGGACGTGCCTGGTGCCGGAAACTGGTGGAAGGGCTGGCGCGGGCCAAGGTGCAGCCGTGCATCGTGAGCGGCATGGCGCTGGGGGCCGATGGCATCGCCCACCAGACAGCCCTGGAGTGCGGCCTCACCACCATTGGCGTGCTGCCCACGGGTATCGACAAAATGTACCCCTGGCAGCATGAACGCCTGGCCATGCAAATGGTGGGGGCGCCGGGGTGCGGCCTGGTGACGGACTACCCTACCGGGACAGCGCCGGTGGCCCTGAACTTCCTGCGCCGCAACCGGATTATCGCCGCCCTCACACGCGCCGTAATAGTGGTGGAATCCAAAAGCAAGGGCGGTTCGCTCATGACGGCACGTTATGCGATGGAGTACGGGCGCGACGTGTATGCCCTTCCCGGACGGGCCGACGACCTTCGCAGCGCCGGCTGTAACTCGCTCATCCACGAGAACATGGCCGAGATTATCACCACGCCGGAGGACCTGGTGGCTCGGCTGGGCCTGGGCGCATCGGCCCGGAAGACAGCTCCCGGCAGTCCGAATGTCCTTGCCGACGCTCTCCAGCGGCAGTTCGGCGCCGGATCAGCGGAGCTCGACGCCGGCCTCGCCGTCCAAAAGAACCGGGGCGTGACGGTAGAGGAACTGTCGGCCCTGCTGCGCCAGCCTTTTGCCGCCACCATGACGGCCGTCAGCACCCTGGAGGCGGCGGGATTCCTGCACGTGGACCTGCTGCGCCGCTGCTCGCTCGCTCCGGAGTGGGAATGAGTGTCATACCGAGGCCAAAGGCCGAGTGTATCTCATCACATTTGGGAATAATTTCTTATATTTGTAGATATGTTTGTGGACACGCATACGCATTTTTACGACGAATGGCTGCTTCCGGACGCGGAGGCGGCCATTCAGCGTGCTCTGGATGCCGGTGTGGGCAAAATGATTCAGGCCGATGTAGATTCGCTGGAGCGTCCCCGGATGTGGGAGACAGGCCTCAGGCATCCCGGCGTGCTATTCCAGATGCTGGGCCTGTATCCCGGGTCTGTGACGGCGGATAACTGGAAGGAAGAACTGGATGCGGTGTACCGCATAGCGGCGGGAGATTCTCTCGCTTCGCTCGGAATGACAGGCATCGTCGCCATTGGCGAGATTGGGCTGGATTACCACGAGGGGAAGGAGTTTGCCCGGGAACAAAAGGAGGTACTGCGGTTGCAGTTTGAGCTGGCGGCCAAACTCAATTTGCCGGTCAATATCCATCTCAGGGATGCCTGGGAGGACTTTTTTGCCGTGCTGGAAGACTGCCGCCACCTGCACCTGAGGGGCAACCTGCACTGTTTCTCCGGTAGCTTCGAGGTGTACGAGCGCGCCAACCGGAGCGGAGACTTCGCCGTGGGGGTTGGCGGGGTGCTCACCTTCAAGAACGCATCCCTCCCCGCCGTCGTGGCCCGCATCCCCCTGGAGCACCTCCTTCTGGAAACGGACGCCCCCTACCTGGCCCCCGTCCCCTACCGCGGAAAACGCAACGAGAGCGCTTACCTTCCGCTTATCGCCGCCCGTCTGGCAGAAGTTAAAGGACTGAGCCTGAATGAAATAGAAACCATTACGACGGATAACGCCATACGACTGTTTAACCTATGAAATCGTCCATACTCATCATTTACACCGGTGGCACCATCGGCATGAAGGAAGACCCGCAGGACGGCACCCTGAAGCCCTTCGACTTTAGCCAGATCAAGGACGAAGTGCCGGAACTGAACAAGTTCGACGTCCGGATCGACTCGTACACCTTTGACCCGCTCATCGACTCCTCCGACATGGAGCCTTCCATCTGGGTGCAACTGGCGCAGCTCATTGCCGAGCGCTACGAGGACTACGACGGTTTTGTCATCCTGCACGGCACGGACACCATGGCCTACAGCGCATCGGCCCTGAGCTTTATGCTGGAAGGGCTCACCAAACCGGTGGTCTTTACCGGGAGCCAGCTGCCCATCGGCGTACCCCGCACGGACGGAAAGGAGAACCTGATATCGGCCGTGGAAATTGCCGCCGCCAAGGACCATGAGGGGCACGCACGGGTGCCGGAGGTCTGTATTTTCTTCGATTCCAAGCTGCTACGGGGCAACCGTTCCACCAAATACAGCGCCGAGGCCTTCAACGCCTTCGCCTCCCCCAACTGCCCGCCGCTGGCAGAGGCCGGCATCAACATCCGCTACAACACGGACATTATCCGCAAACCCGTGTACTGGGATGCCATGCTGCGGGTCCAGACTCAGTTGGATACGCGTGTGGCTATTCTCAAGGTGCACCCGGGCATGACACCGCAGGTGATGCGCGCCGTAGTGGCAGACCCGCTCACCCGCGCCTGCATCATCGAAACCTATGGCTCTGGCAATGCCCCGTCCAAGCCCTGGTTCCTGGATTTGCTGAAAGAGGCCGGCGACGCAGGAAAAATCCTGCTCAATGTTACCCAGTGCAAAGCGGGCACCGTGAACATGGACCTGTACGCTACCGGAGCCTCCCTCAAGCATGTAGGTGTCCTTTCCGGGGCCGACATTACCACGGAAGCCGCCCTGGGAAAACTGTTTTCCCTGATGGGCCGGAGCCAGAACGACAAATGGGTGAAAACCATGCTGGAAAAGGACCTCTGCGGAGAAATAAGCAAATAAACTTTGGCAGTTTGGAAAATAATGACTAAATTGCACGACCAAATGAGACTATTAATTCATTAACTAATTCAACTTAATAACTAACAACACAAAAACAATTATGAAAAAGTTTTTCATGTTTTTGGCAGTCGCCGGTCTTATGACCTTCACTGCAAACATCGCTTCCGCTCAGGAGGAGGCTGCCGCCCCCGCCGCTGCTCAGCAGGTAGAAGAAGCTGAAGAGGTTGTGGATCTGTTCGCCGGTTCCGGTGAGGAAGTTCCCCTCCACCAGGCTCTTAAGACCAAGTTCATCGAAGGTGGTGCAGGCTTCATGTCCCTGATCATCATCTGCCTTATCCTTGGTATGGCTATCGCCATTGAGCGCATCCTGTACCTGGCCTTCTCCAAGACCAACACCACCAAGCTCCTCGAGGCCGTGGAAGCTGCTCTTGAAAAAGGCGGTATCGAAGAAGCCAAGAAAGTATGCCGTGAAACCCGCGGTCCCGTGGCCAGCATCTTCTATCAGGGCCTGCTCCGCGCAGACCAGGGCGTAGATGTAGTGGAAAAGACCATCGTTTCCTATGGCGGTGTTCAGATGAGCCTCATGGAGAACGGCCTCAGCTGGCTGGCTCTGTTCATCGGTATCGCCCCGTCCCTGGGATTCCTTGGTACCGTTATCGGTATGATCCAGGCCTTCGACGCCATCCAGGCAGCCGGTGATATCTCCCCGAACGTTGTTGCCGGCGGTATGAAGGTGGCCCTCATCACCACTGTGGGCGGTCTTATCGTTGCTATGATCCTCCAGATCTTCTACAACTACATCATTGCCAAGATTGATGCTCTGTCCATCGACATGGAAGACTCCTCCATCCGCTTCGTGGACGCTATGGTAAAATACAACAAGAAGAAATAAGTTAACCCCTTAAATTCCAATTACAATGGAAAACCAGAAATACGCTAAAATTTTCAAGATTGTCCTCTGGGTCCTCATGGGCCTGAGCGTCTGCGTGCTGGTCTGGGGTTTCTTTACGGGATTCGAGGCCAATGACGGTGCCGCAACGAACGTGCTCCTTACCTGGGCATACATCGTGCTGGGCATCGCCCTCGCAGCCGTGATTTGCGTGGGTATCTACATCCGCGCCATCACCGACCCTAAGAGTCTCGTTAAACTCGGTATCTATGTGCTCGGTGCAGCCGTGCTGGCCGGCCTGGTGTATCTGATTTCCCCGGGCAGCCCGGCAATCGGATTCTCCGGTCCCGTTCCTCCCTCCGCAAGTGAGCTCAAGATGACCGACACCATCCTCAACCTCGCTTACATCGTAGGTGGCTGCGCCATCCTCTCGATCATCGCAGGTGAAGTCATTATGGCCATCCGCAAAAAATAAGAGAAACCATGGCAAGAAGAAAAATTTCAACAATCGGCTCTACGGCAGACATTGCATTCCTGCTGCTGTGCTACTTCCTCATGACTACCACCATGGGGGACCAGTCAGGTCTGCAGCGCCGCCTTCCTCCTATCCCTGATGACAAACAGGCCCAGGACCAGAAGGTGAACCGCCGTAACATCATCATCGTCAGAATCAACTCTGCCGATAAGTTGTTTGCCGGTAGCGAGCCCATGGATATCTTATACTTGAAAGACAAAATCAAAGAGTTCCTCACCAACCCCACCAACGACCCCAACCTCCCGGAAAAAGAGGCCAAGGAAATTGAGGGCAAAACCTACATGGTCTCCAAGGGCGTTATCTCCCTGCAGAACGACCGTGGTACCAGTTATCAGGCATACCTTCAGGTACAGAATGAGCTGGTGAAGGCCGTGAACGAGCTCCGCGACGACTTCTCCAGAGCCAACTTCGGCAAAAAGTTCTCCAAACTCACCGAAGCAGAGCAGGACATTGTTAAGAAGGCTGTGCCTCAGAACATCTCCGAGGCAGAACCTAAGGATACCGGTAAAAAATAATAGGAGGTAAAAGTATGTCAAAATTTGGAAGTTCCAGCAACAAAAAGGAAGTCCCGGAGGCATCATCGAACTCCCTGTCCGATATCGTGTTCATGCTCCTGTTCTTCTTCATGGTGACCACGCAGATGCGTGAAACGGAGCAGAAGGTAAAGGTTACTGTACCTGTTGCCTCCGAGGTCGCCAAACTGGAGAGAAAAGACCTGAGCGCCAATATCCTCATCGGTTCCCCTACCCTGCAGTATCAGGCCATGTACGGTACCGATGCCCGTATCCAACTCAACGACTCTTTCAAGACAGTTGCAGATATCCGCGACTTTATCGCCGCAGAGCGTGACGCCATGTCCGAGGCAGAACGGTCCCTGATGACCGTAAACCTCAAAGTGGACCAGGACGTCCGCATGGGTATCGTCTCCGATGTAAAACAGGAGCTGCGTCGCTGCTCCGCCCTTAAGATCATGTACTCCGCCCGCAAACCGGCGAAAGACTAAGGGATTTACATCGTCTATAGTATTTTCATTAAAAGCAGCTCTTCGGGGCTGCTTTTTTTGTGTCCCGTTTAGGCTACTTTAGCGCCCCAATTTTTAACGCTAAAGTATCATGGAAAACAATCAGAAAATGGGACGCAGCACCCGCAGAAAGCTGCAAAGCGTATTCATGCATCACGAACTGGTGAACCTTGCCGTATTTGCCCACGAGTGGATACTGGCGGAAGAAATGCACTTTACCGATGCGTATCGTCGGGAGCGCTGCATGGGAACCCTCTACCGGATTCTCGGAGGTCCCACGGGACCGGGACTTCTGCAGGAGAAGATGGAGCATCATATGCATGGGATCCTCTCCCGGCTGAAGAGCGACTTCCCCGCCCTCTCCTGGAAATCCATCCGGGTATTCAGTTATTCGGCCGCCGGTTTTACCAACGAATTCACGGCGAAGCTGCTGGGGCTGAGCAGCGCAGCCCATGCCAGCCTCCTCAAAACCCGCCTGCGGGAGCGGATTGAGGCGTCCGATTCTCCCTATAAGCAAGAATACCTGGCACTCCTTCCCCGAAAGGGTTGCCGAATTGGGGAAGAAATGTTATATTTGCATGATTTGAAGTATCGGAAATTATGGAAACTGTGAAAAGGACCAAAATCAAGGCTCTGCTCGCCTCGGAGCCGGGCCAGGAAGTACTGGCCAAAGGCTGGGTACGCACTAAGAGAGGAAACAAACAGGTGAAGTTCATCGCCCTCAACGACGGGTCCACCATCAATAACATCCAAATCGTGGCCAATACGGAGATCTTTGACGAAGAACTCCTCAAACGCGTCACTACAGGTGCCTCCCTGGCCGTGAAGGGCCAGCTGGTGGCCTCCATGGGCAGCGGACAGGCCGTGGAAATCCAGGCCAGCGAGATTGAGGTCCTGGGAGACTGCGACCCCATGCGCTTCCCGCTCCAGAAAAAGGACACCACCCTGGAGTACCTCCGCAGTGTAGCACACATGCGCCTGAGGACCAACACCTTTGGTGCGGTTCTTCGCATCCGCAACGCCATGGCTTTCGCCATCCACAAGTTCTTCAATGAGAAAGGCTTTGTGTACCTGCACACCCCGCTCATCACGGAATCCGACGCAGAGGGCGCAGGAGACATGTTCCAGGTAACCACCCTGGACCTGAAGAACATTCCGCTGGACAAAAAGGGCAATGTGGACTTCTCCAAAGACTTCTTCGGCAAAAAGACCTCCCTCACCGTTTCCGGCCAGCTGGAAGGTGAGCTGGGCGCCACGGCCGTAGGGGAAATCTACACCTTCGGGCCCACCTTCCGCGCAGAGAATTCCAATACCCCGCGCCACCTGGCGGAGTTCTGGATGATTGAGCCGGAAATGGCCTTCTACGACATCAACGACAACATGGCCCTGGCAGAGGAATTCGTGAAGTACCTGGTGCAGTACGCCCTGGACAACTGCATGGACGACCTCCAGTTCCTCAACGACAAATACGACGACGGTCTCATCGAGCGCATGAAGAGCGTCCTTGGCATCGCCTTCCAGAAGGTTACCTATACGGAAGCCGTGGATATTCTGGAAAAGGCCGTTGCAGATGGTGTCAAGTTCGAGTACCCGGTGCACTGGGGCACGGATTTCCAGAGCGAGCATGAACGCTATCTGGTAGAAAAACACTTCCAGAAACCTGTCATCCTCATCGACTTCCCCAAGGACATCAAGGCCTTCTACATGAAGCAGAACGAGGACGGCCGCACCGTTCGCGGCATGGATGTACTCTTCCCCAAGATTGGTGAGATTATCGGCGGCAGCGAACGTGAAGCCTCCCTGGAAAAGCTGGAACAGCGTATCGATGAACTGGGCATGTCCCGCAAGAACCTGGAGTGGTATATTGACACCCGCCGGTACGGAAGCGTGCCGCACAGCGGATTCGGCCTGGGCTTCGAGCGCCTGCTGCTCTTTGTCACCGGCATGGCCAACATCCGCGACGTCATCCCGTTCCCCCGCACTCCCAAAAACGCAGAATTTTAACCTCAGATACTATGCTTGTTATCGGTATTGCCGGAGGTTCCGGATCCGGAAAAACAACGGTTGTCAAAACCATCGTCAACCAGCTGCAGGGCCGTGTAGTGGTCATCCCCCAGGATTCCTACTACAAAGACTCCAGCCATGTGCCCGTGGAAGAGCGGAAGAACATCAACTTCGACCACCCGGACGCCATTGACTGGAAGCTCATGTGCCAGCAAATCCGTGAACTCAAAAGCGGGAAAACCATTGAGCAGCC
>DEKS01000087.1:10260-13419 GCA_002354005.1 Bacteroidales bacterium UBA2716 | reverse complement strand
ATCCTCATCTTCACCTGCAAGGAACTCAGGGACCAGATGAACATCAAGATTTTTGTGGATGCAGACGACGACGACCGCCTCATGCGCATCATCGTCCGGGATATTGCAGAGCGTGGTCGCACCATTGAAACGGCCATCGAGCACTACTGCGATACCGTCAAGCCCATGCACCTGCAGTTCATTGAGCCGTCCAAGCGCTACGCCGACATAATTGTTCCGCAAGGCGGCCACAACAAGGTGGCCATTGACATTCTCACTACTACGGTAGAAAAGGCGCTGCAACAGAAAAAGACCAAGCGCCGCAAATGAGACTGACTCCGGACCGTAAAGCAGGACTGTATATCACCGTGAGCGTCCATCTCGCGGTGATTATCGTTTTGCTGGCGGTACGGATTGGCTATGAGGTGAAGCAGGAAAACAGTTTTGTGCTGGACTTCACACAGCAGGAGGAACTGGAGCGGCAGCAGGAGCAGGCAGAGCTGCATCAGATAGCGGAAGAAGACCTGGAACGCATGCTGCAAGCCGCCAGGGCCCTGCAGAATACCCAGGTTAGGAACGTAGCCGTGGACCGTAGCACCCTCAAGGACGACAAAGGGATAGATGCAGACCAGCTGTACCGGGATGCCGAACGCCTGGCGCAGGAACTGCGGGACGGGCAGAACAAGCCGGAGGAAGACCCGGACGCCTTTGCCGCCACGCAGCCCAGTCCCGTCAAAGAAGACAAGCAAGAGCCGCACGCGTACAGCGGTCCATCGGTGCTTTCCTGGAGCCTGGACGGGCGAAAGGCCTCGCACCTTCCCATTCCGGCCTACCGCTGCTACGGCGCCGGAGAAGTGACGGTGATAATCACCGTAAACAACCAGGGCACCGTGGTAAACGCCAAGGTAGACGACAAACTTTCCGCGGCAGACAAATGCCTGCGCACCTTCGCCACCCGCGCCGCCCGGCTGTCCAAATTTTCGGCCTCCCCTACTGCTCCCGCGCGGCAGATGGGAACCATTACTTACGCTTTTATCGCGCAATAGAGTATGAAAGAAAACGACGCCGTTCTGGGTCCTGAGAAACTGCAGGACATGCTCGGGCTCAAAGGAGCCTTTGGCAAAATGGTCGCCAAGCTGGTGATCAAGGCATTGGAGATAGACAAAGTGAACAAGGTCCGTCCCAAGTATGCCGGAGAAAACGCCCCGGATTTTGCCCGTGACATTATCAAGGAGGTAGGAGCCCGCTATGAGGTTTCCCAGGAACAACTGGCCCACCTTCCCGCAGAGGGTGCCTTCATCACGGTGTCCAACCATCCCATCGGCAGCGTGGACGGCCTTATTCTGTGCGATCTGGTAGGCCATCGCCGTCCGGACTACAAACTCCTGACCACCTACCTGCTGTCGCTCATTCCGGAGCTCAAGGACAGTTTCCTGCCTGTGGACAATCTCTCCGGGAATCTGGTCGCCCAAAACGTGGACAGCATGCGTGCCGCCCAGGAATTTCTGCGAAACGGCGGCGGAATGGGCTTCTTCCCCGCCGGTGAGGTATCTACTTACCAGAAAGGGGAACATCGCACCGCTATGGGGGAAAAGCCTGTCATTGAGGACATTCCATGGTCCCACACCATCGCCAAACTCATCAAACGGTCCGGTGCGCCGGTAATTCCCATTTACTTCGATGCCGCCAACTCGAACCTCTTCCATACGCTGGGCAAGATTCACCCGCGCCTGCGCACCATCCGCCTGGTGCACGAGCTGTTCAACAAGCGGGGCGCCCTAGTAAAAGTGCGGATTGGCCAACCCATCCAGCCCTCCGAATACACCGACATGGACCCGCACACGCTGTCCACCTATATCCGCAACCGCACCTACGCGCTGGAAGCACAGTGTCAGGAAGAGCCTGTGGCAGAAACACAAACCCATCTGCAACCGCTGGCCACCCCGGTAGATCCCGCACTGGTACGGGAAGAAATGGA
The DNA here is from genome assembly GCA_002354005.1 of Bacteroidales bacterium UBA2716. Classification (GTDB taxonomy): domain Bacteria; phylum Bacteroidota; class Bacteroidia; order Bacteroidales; family UBA932; genus Cryptobacteroides. The sequence goes on along the minus strand of DEKS01000087.1, from coordinate 11,462 downwards.
ACGCGTTACCAACCGCGTGGTCTTTACCTCCGGCGACTACCGCTGCTACCTGGTTTCCTCTGCGGAAATTCCCAACACCATGAAAGAACTCGCGCGTCTGAGGGAAATGGTGTTCCGTGCCGTAGGCGAAGGCACCGGACTGCCGCAGGACACCGACCAATACGATACTTACTACAGACAGCTCATCCTGTGGAGTATTTCCAACCAGGAGATTGCCGGTGCCTACCGCATTGGCGTGGGCAGTGAGCTCATGGCCCGGCCGGAAGGAGCCCGCAGCTTTTACTCGGACTCCCTGTTCCACTTCCAGGAAGGTCTCACGCCCTATTTACCCAAGGCCATGGAGCTGGGCCGCACCATTATTCTCCCCCAGTATCAGCGGGATGTGACCACCCTCAAGCTCCTGATGTCCGGTATCCTTACCTCCATCGGGCGCATTCCCGGCATGGAATACACCCTGGGGCCCGCCAGCATCAGCAACAGCATCCCCTACTTCTACAAGAGCCTTATTGTGCACTTTATGCTCAAGAACTGCTCCGCACCGGATGCCGCCTCCATGGTAAAACCCGGCCATCCCTTCCAGCCGGATTTCCTCCGCGTAAATCCGGACAGCCTCCTGGCCCCTTGCCACAGCCTGGACGACCTGGACCGCCTTATTCTGGCCCTCAGTGACGGGAAATACCGCCTGCCGGTCCTGCTGCGCAAGTACGTCTCCTTTGGGGCACGGGTGGTAGGGTTCAATGTGGACCCGGACTTCTCCAACTCCCTGGATGCCTTTGTGCTGCAATGGGTTCACGACATGCCGGAGAACTCTTTCCGCTCCATGGGTAAAATGCTCACCCCGGAAGAACTGGACGAGATTCGAGTCCGCACCAAAAGAGTGTAAGTATGCCCATTCTTCTCGCCATGGGCCTGAACTATCGTTTCTAAGTCACTATCAATATGGTATATACGAATCTTACAGACCTGATCGGCCATACGCCTCTCCTTAAACTGCATGCGGTGGAAGGACAAAAGGCCGATATCCTTGTAAAGCTGGAATCATTTAATCCCGGTGGCAGCGTAAAAGACCGCGTGGCCCTGTCCATGATTGCCGATGCAGAGGAAAAAGGCCTCCTGGCCCCCGGCGCCACCCTCATCGAGCCCACCAGCGGCAACACCGGCGTGGGCCTGGCCTGGGTGGGCATTGCCAAGGGGTATAAAGT
>DEKS01000087.1:558-10208 GCA_002354005.1 Bacteroidales bacterium UBA2716 | reverse complement strand
GCGGAGCTGGTGCTCACCCCCGGCGCAGAAGGCATGAAAGGCGCCATTGAGAAGGCGCAGGCCCTGAAGGACAGCATCCCCGGCGCCCTCATCCTGGGCCAGTTTGACAACCCCGCCAACCCCGCCGCGCACGAGCGCACCACCGGTGAGGAAATCTGGGCCGACACCGAAGGCAAGCTGGACGTACTGGTAGCCGGCGTTGGCACCGGAGGCACCCTCAGCGGCACCGGCAAGGCCCTGAAGAAGCATCGGGCCGATATTCAGGTGGTGGCGGTGGAACCGGCCACATCGGCCGTCCTGTCCACCGGCGTGGCCGGCAAGCACAAAATCCAGGGCATCGGCGCAGGTTTTATCCCCAAGACCTATAACAGCAGCGTGGTGGACCGGATTCTTCCCATTGCCGATGACACCGCCATTGCCGCCGCCCGTATGCTGGCCCAAAACGAAGGCCTTCTGGCGGGCATATCTTCCGGCGCCGCCTACGCCGGGGCTCTGGCCCTTGCCCGCGAGGATGCCTATGCGGGAAAAACCATCGTAGCCGTGCTTCCGGATACCGGAGAGCGCTACCTGTCCACCGTCCTTTTCGACTACCAGAACTATCCCCTCCAGTAATGAATTCCATTAAAGAGACCAACGAGCGGCTCCGTTTCCTGATGGACAACATCAAGGACGTGGTGTTTCCCCAGTACAGCGCCGTGCACACGGAGTATGCCCTGCGTGTAGTGCGGGATGTGGTGAGCGCGCTTACTTCGCCGGAAATTGCGGCCCAATTCGTAGAGGGCCTTCCTGCCGTTAAGGAACTGGTAGAGAGCGATGTAGCGGCTATCGCCAAGAACGACCCTGCAGCGTCGGACCAGCGGGAGATTGTGTTCTGCTACCCGGCCGTTACGGCCATGGTGCACTATCGCTCCGCCCATTTACTGTATCGCTTGGGGGTGCCGCTTATTCCGCGCATGATAACGGAGCTCGCGCACTCGCAGACGGGGATCGACATTCATCCGGCCGCCCAGATTGGCTCCGGGCTCTCCATTGACCACGGCACCGGCATTGTCATTGGTTCCACCTCGGTGATTGGGAACAATTGCGCTTTGTATCAGGGCGTTACGCTGGGCGCCAAAAACTTTGTGTACGACGAATGCGGCCTCCCGCGCGACATTCCCCGCCACCCGCATCTGGAAGACGATGTCACCGTGTACTCCAACGCCACCATCCTGGGCAATATCACCATCGGGAAAGGCTCTGTGATTGGGGGTAACGTGTGGCTCACCCACGGCGTACCGCCCCACTCCCGCATCCTGCAAGGGAGTGCGGTGGAGTCCTTTACCGACGGTGCGGGGATTTAAGCTGTCATTTTCTGATAGGCCAGGCGCGGGTCCCCGGAGGAGAGATAGATGATGCCGCAGTACGAGAATCCGTGTTTGAGGAGGTTGTGCTGCATAATGTGGTTGTCCTTGTGGGTGTCTACCCGGATGTTGTCGTCATGGGCAAAGGCAAAGTCCATGATGGTGGCGAAAACCCCGTGCACATCCGGCAGGCTGGCAATCCGATGAATAACGTGATACGGCCGCTCATCGTCCAGCCATGCGCCCCCGTAAATGGTGCCGTAGGTGGGTTCCGGCGAGGCCATGTAGGTGAAATAGCCTATCACCCGGGCGCCTTCTTCCAGCACATAGCCTTGCTGCAGGTCGATATCGTCCCGAATGACCTCCGCCGACGGATAGCCGTTCACCCACTGGTGCAGGTTGCCGGAAGCGCGCATAATGCCCTTGGCCGCCTCCAGGACGGTCATAATAGCCGGGAGATCGGCCGATATGGCAGCGCGCACAGTTATCGTCGGGAGTGTTTAACTTACAGATTGATTTCCAGCTCCTGCTTTCCGGGCTTGTAGGGGATGAAGACCTTGCCGCCTTTCCCCGTCTGGTGAATCACAAGATGGTAGTCGGCGTCGCGGAAGCGGCGGTGAATCCGGTAGGTACCCATGGGGATGCACGGCTCCACGAGCAAGCCGTCGAACTGCGGCTTAATACCCAGCAGGGCCTCGCTCACGGCCTTCCAGGTCCAGGCGGCCGTACCGGTGAGCCAGCTGTTCTTTCCCTCGCCGGGCTTAAAGGCATCTTTTCCGGCCACCATCTGGCAGAACACATACGGCTCCACTTTCCGGAGGGCCTGATCCTTTGTAAAAGCGGGCGTAATCTTCTGATAATGCCGCCAGGCATCCTCGGCCCGGCCGGCCATGGCCTCGCCGATAATCACCCAGGGATTGTTGTGGCAGAAGATGCCGGCGTTCTCTTTATAACCTTCCGGATAGGAACTGATTTCGCCGTAGTCAATATAGTACTTGGTGTAGGCCGGGTTGTTCAGGACCAGGCCGTACTCGCATTCCAGATACTTCTTTGCGGAGTCCAGCGCTTTGTCGCAGAGGCCTTCTTCCGCCCCGATGCGGGCCATGGTGCACCAGCCCTGGCTCTCGATGAAAATCTTTCCCTCTTCGCATTCGCGGGAGCCAATCTTGTTGCCAAAATAATCGTAGGCCCGAAGGAACCATTCACCGTCCCAGCCGTCCTTTTTAACGGCAGCTTCCATAGCGGCCACAGCCGCCTTTACGGGGGCGGCGTCGCTATCCCCTATCCGCTCCAGGAGCTGGGCAAAATCCCGGCCCTCGGCCACAAACAGGCCGGCGATCATCAGGGATTCGGCCTTGGAGCCTTCCGACTTGTTCTCGGTGGTCTGGAAGGAGTCGTCGGGGTTGTCCGAGAAACAGTTGAGATTTAGGCAGTCGTTCCAGTCGGCCCGGCCAATGAGCGGCAATCCGTGCGGTCCCAGGTTGTCCGTCACATGCTTGAAGCTGATTTTCAGGTGCTCCAGCAGCGAAACCTCCGAACCGGGCTGGTTGTCAAAGGGGACGGGCTCCTCCAGGATGCCGAAATCGCCGGTTTCCCGGATATAGGCCACGGTGCCGAAGATGAGCCACAGCGGGTCGTCGTTGAAACCGCCGCCAATGTCGTTGTTGCCGCGCTTGGTAAGGGGCTGGTACTGATGGTAACAACCGCCGTCCGGGAACTGGGTAGAAGCAATGTCGATGATGCGCTGGCGGGCCCGTTCCGGAATCATATGCACGATACCGGTGAGATCCTGGTTGGAATCCCGGAAACCCATGCCCCGGCCGATGCCGCTCTCGAAGTAGCTGGCGCTCCGGCTGAAGAAGAAGGTAATCATGCACTGATACTGGTTCCAGATATTCACCGTGCGGTCCAGTTCCGGGACCTCGGATTCTACGCCGAAGCGGTCCAGAAGGTCGTCCCAAAAGGCCCGAAGCTGCGCGAAGGCGGCATCTACCTGCGCCCCGGTCGCGAACGCGTCCATCATTTCCAGCGCCTTTGCTTTGTTGATGACGCCGGGGGCGACGAACTTCTTGTCGGAGGGATTCTCCACGTAGCCCAGCACAAAAATGAGTTCTTCTTCCTGCCCCGGCTCCAGGGTCAGGTCCAGGCGGTGCGAGGCAACGGGGCTCCAGCCATGGGCCACGGAATTGCCCGAGATTCCGGCAAGGACCTGCTGCGGCGCCTCAAAGCCATTGTACATGCCGATGAATGTCTCCCGGTCTGTGTCGAATCCGTCGAAGGGACGGTTTACCCCAAAGAAAGCATAATGGTTCCGGCGTTCCCGGTATTCGGTCTTGTGATACAGCACGTTCCCTTCCACCTCTACCTCTCCGGTAGAAAGGTTGCGCTGGAAGTTTTCCATATCGGTAGAGGCGTTCCAAAGGCACCACTCGGCAAAAGAGTATAATTGGATACGCTTGGGGGCGATGCCCGTGTTAGAGAGCCGCACCCGGTGCACCTCGCAAGGGTGGCCAAGGGGCACGAAGAAAAGGACATCGGCCTTCAGGCCATCCTTTACGCCCGTAATCCGGGTATATCCCATGCCGTGACGACACTCGTAGCTGTCCAGCGGTGTTTTGCAGGGCTTCCAGCCGGGATTCCACACCGTATTACCGTCCTTGATATAATAGTAGCGGCCGCCATCGTCCATGGGAACGCCGTTGTAGCGGTAACGCAGGATACGGCGGAACTTGGCATCCTTGTAGAAACAGTAGCCACCCGCCGTATTGGAAATGAGAGAGAAGAAATCTTCTGTCCCCATATAGTTGATCCAGGGCCAGGGGGTATCCGGCCGGGTAATCACGTATTCACGCGAGGCGTCGTCAAAATGACCAAAGGTATCCATAATCAAGCGTTATTTTTCTGTTTGGGCGGCCTTCTGCTGCAAGTAGGCTTTGAAGAAGCGGCCCTGGGTGCTCAGGGTATAATTCCAGTCCGTAATGAGCGTGGGGGCCCAGTGGGGGTCGAAGCACCATACCGTAAAGGAAATGCCCTTCTGTTCCAGATACCGGGTGATGTGCTCCCCATAGACATCCGTCGATATCACGGGAATGTGTGCGCCGGGTTCGTCTTCCAGGCAGAATCCGATTTCCGTGCAAATCACCGGATATTGATTGGACACATAGCCAAAATCCGCTTCCCATTTCTCTTCCCAGGGTTCCGGGCGTTTCATCGGATAGGGATGGCACACGTAGCCGATATTCTCGCGACGAACCGGCTCTGCCGCTACCGGGGTCAGGTCATAGGCCCAGTTGAATCCGGCGCACAGACACACCGCACGGGGGTTATAGGTGCGCACCGTATCGATGATTTGCTCCTGCAGATCCCGCCATTCAGTCCAGGTGCAATCCCCTACTTCGGGGGCCGTAACCGTGGGCTCGTTGAAAAGTTCGTACAGGGCCACGGCAGGTTCGTCTTTATAGCGACGGGCCACCGTACGCCAGAACTTGAAGGTCTCCGCCTTGGTGGTATTGTACATGGGCGAGGTATAGCGTTCGTCCTTCAGGTTGCCAATAGAATGCCAGTCCATGATGACATACAGGCCATGCTGCTTGGCCCAGGCGATGCCCTGGTCCATGGCGTTGAAGGTTTCCTCCCAGCCCATGGCGTTCAGGTTGGCCGGATGAACGGCGAAACGCACCACGTTGGCGCCCCAGGCGGCGGCTTCTGCAAAGTAGCGTTCGTTCCACTGGCCGTCACGAATCAGTTTTACCGGATCCGAGAAACAAAGCCCGCGGAAAACCAGTTCGTTCCCGTCAGGCCCCACGAATTTGTTTCCCTGCACTTTTACCCAGCCGCTGCCGGAAGAAGAACAGGAGGCCACAAGCAGGAGGGCGACCACGGCCGCTGCAAAAGTGGAAAGGGCATTCTTAAGCATAGTGATTAACAAGGGTTGAATGTTTTTACAAATATACAACATTTCTTTGAATGCACTGCCGGGAGTTGGCGGGTCCTGTGGGACTTGCGTACAAAATCATCCAGGACGGGAAGGCTTTCTCAAGCGCCTCCGCGGAATTGTCCATAGTGTTTGCGGAAGGTTTACGTAAAACAAAAGCGGCCTTGAGGACCGCTTTTGTTGCTTTTATTGGTTGGAGGGCGGCTCTGTCCGCGAGTCGTGACGGGGGTCTTGGGAAGACCTTGCGGTCACCACAAGACCCCCGGGAATAGGTAATTTCTATTCGGTCACCGGGCGAACCAGGCGAACCGAGTACCCGCGGTACCGACTGCTGTTGTTCGCGGGATTCACAGTGCCCGAAATGAAGCGCACGTAGTAGGCGTTGCTCGCGCTACTGGCCGTACTCGACCAGTAGTTGCCGCTCGAACCGACATCGTACACATAAGGGCCACTCCGGTAGCCGGCAGCTGGCAGGAATACACAGCCCGCAGACTCGAAGGTAGACCAGTCGCTACTTGTTGTATACGTAGTGCCGGTATAGTCATCAGGATAGAGGACAACACCTAACACATCGTTCACCGTCTGGCCCAAGGTATAGCTCTTGCCGCTACCTTGACCGTTATTAACCGTGCGAGTGTTGAACAGGTACACCCACTCGTCTTTCGTCAGCGTGCGCCAGCCGGAGCCGAGGTCTGAGGCTGCGGCTGTGCCCCAGTCCCATTCACTGCCTGTTCCCCAGCTTACTCCTGTAGTGGTTATGTTAGAGACATAGTCGGTATTGTCCGCATTGGTATAATAAGAGGCGCGTGCAGTTTGACCACTCGGAGCACTTCCGCTGGTTCCCCAGCCGAACAGACTCACTACATTCTGACTGGCATAATTGGTGCCTACACTTTGGTTATGAGTCTCTACCGTGCTGTATTGATTCGTCATAAAGCTCCATTTACCAGTACTCTTGGTATACTGCAGATTACCCTTTGAAAAATATACCTTCTTCGTGTCGCTCACGCTGAACTGGCCGATAAGGGCCCCGTCGGGAACACTCGGCACACTCCTGCTGATGTTGTAGATATGGCCTGCCACGGTTGTCTTCGTTGGCATCGCGATGTTGTTGCCGTCCACCGTCAGGGTGCAATTCTCTAATTTACGACCTGGAGACACGCCTACAGCAAAGGTGGCAACGCCTTCAGCACTGGTCGTTACATTTCCGCTGATAACTGTTCCGCTTGCATTAAAACTTACTGCGACTTCTTTGTTTGCCGTCAGTCCGCTGATGGTGAAGCTGGCGATGGCTTTCATGGGAGCCAGGGCGAAACCGTTGTTATATTCGTCCACAGACTCAAAGCTGAACTGCTCCACGGCCTCTTTCTTCGTGAGGGCAAAAGCCTTAGTATCGTCATAAGTAATCGTAGCGTTATAGCCGTTTCCAACAGAATAGAATCCATAGCTTTCATATCCGGCAGGCAGCAGGAAAGCATAGGCACTTGCCATAAGGCCATCGATAGTGCCAGTGTATTGTTTTTGGGTTGTCACGGTGCCGCTGAACTTTCCAGAAACAGCGTCATAATCCAGCGTGCCGGCAAACTGGCCTGCTACAGCATGGAAGCTCTTTGATTTCACGAACAGCTTGTCGCCCGCGCTGAACTCCAGCTTTCTGGTAGATTCGTTATATGTGGCTTTGGTGGCATCGTCACCCTCGCGGGTTACATTCACAGTGACAGGAAGGGCGAAGCCTTTCTTATCGGTGTTCTCATCGTTAGCAATCTCGTTTTTGTTGCAGGCAGAGACTAGCAGCATGGCCAAGGCCAGTGTCTTGAGGATATTCTTTGTGTTCATAGTGCTTCTCCTTTTTTAAATAGTCTCCTCACTAAAGACACCGTTCATTGTTGCATTGACATCTCCGCTGATGCAGATAATGCCCTGCGTTTTTACCTCCACAACGGTAGCTGCAGGGGATTCATAGAGTTCATTGTGTTTGTTTCCCATTTTGTCGATTTACGTTTTTGCAATTGTTAAATACAAAAATAGAAAAACACCGCCGGCGGGCGTTGGCTCGTCGGCGGGTAGTAGTGACAATCCTTATAAAAGGTAGTGACAATCCTTATTTTTTGACGTAGTCGGAAGGCGTCATCTGTTTCAGTCCCTTGAACACGCGATAGAACGTACGGACGCTCTGGAAACCGCAGTCGGCGGCGATGGCTTCCATTGACCAGTTGGGGTGTTCTTTTAGCAACTGGCAGGCCAGGTCGATGCGCTTGTTGTTTAGGTATTCGTTGAGGTTCTGGCAACCGGATTGCTCACGGATGATGCGTGAAAAGGTGTTACTGTCCACAGCCATAACGCCGACCAGCACATCGCGCGTCACATCGGCCTTGGCATAGAGGCGACCCTGGTTAACGGCGGTGTCGAAGGCAAGGAAACGGTTGCGCTCGGAAGATATGGACAGGCTGGAGGTGAGTGGTTGTGTCGGGGTCATGTCTCGGACGATGGCCGCCATGGTCTTGTCTCCCCTCTTTCGCACGACGCTTATTCTATATAGAAGAGCTGCGGCTGCGATAATTCCCAGCATAGCGGCAAGCGCAGCAATCCACAGACGTTGCGCGGCGATTTGTTCCTGCTGCTCGCGGTCGTGGTGCTCGGCTGCCAGTTCCTGTGCGTTCTCGATGGCCTGCCTCGTGTGCAGCGTGTCGCTGATCTCGTAGGCCTCCTTCAGCAGACAGTATGCCTCGGCATCGCGGCCTATCGCGGCCTGTGCCTCGGCCATCGACAGTTTCGATGTACGCATAGCATTGGTGTATTCGCCCTTCTTCTCGCGCACCCAGTCTACATAGCGTTGCTGAATGTTAAGCACTTCCTCATAACGGCCACGCTTCATTAGGTAGTGGCAGATATCGCGCTCCACGGTGATGCTCACGGGCAGGTGTTGCTGCCACACGGCGTATGTGCTGTCTGCCTGAACCGTATTGTCGGTCTCACAGTAGAGATATGCCCGCCAGGCCAGAGCTCTCACCAGCATATTCTCTGCACGCTCCGGCTGAGACGTCCCCGTGATGCATGACTCCACCGCCTTAGTATGTTCTAGAGCCTCGCGGAGGTCGTTGTCCTCGGCCTTGCGCGTCATTAGGCAGTTGTGGTAATAGGCCAGCAGGAACAGCGCATCGTCTACGTCCGCCGTGTCCGTCACCGCACTGCGCTGTTTTTCCATCAGGCCCACAGCCTGCTGCATATAGTCGTAGCCCTTGGCCTTATCCCCAGCATCATAGACCTGAAGGCCCAGCGTCATCAGCGCCTCGGCCTCCATCTTGCTATTTCCGGCTGCATGTGCCTCCTGCATCTGTACGTCCAACAATCGCCGCACCTCGTCCTGCCGTCCCAGTACCTGGTAGCAGTCGATGATATCCTGCCGCAGCGTCAGCCGATTGTCATCTGTTGCAACTGCTAGCGCCCTTTCATACACCTCGACAGCCTCCTCATACCGCTGCTCTCCATACAGTTGATTCGCCTCTTTGCGCAAGCTTTCCCAGTCTGCACTATCCCGGCCCGTGCAGGCCCCCAAAGCCAACCCGGCGCAGAATAAAAAAAGGAGTAGGGAGTGTCGCATGTTATTCATTGTTAGGATACAAATATACTTCTTTTTGGACGAAATCAGTATAGTAGTGTTATTTAGTAGTTTTATGAGGAGCACTATAACTGAGTAAAAAAAGGATTTGTTCCACTAATGTTCCACTAAAAATACTAAAAACCCTCGCGAGGCGCTGATTTACAGTCACTTGCGAGGGTTTCTGTAGCCCCAAGTGATATAATATCGAACCTTTTTCTTGAAGACTTGGAGCGTGTTTGGGAACTCAAAAAGTGGATTCCCGACCCTTGTAATCCATATTTACACTATCTAAAGCAAGACCAGAAAGAGGGAAACAGTTCATAGGTCTTGGTGGATTTGGGGGCGGGGTAAAGACGGCCGAACTGGAACTTTTGAATCTTTTGCATATCGAATCAATTTGGTTTCGATATTACTATAGAATCAAATCGCAAAAAATTCAAAACAAACTTGCAAACTTGTCACCGCGGAAATCATAGCGCTTCAAGGGCTCTTGCCTTTATTCAAGGTCCCCATTCGCTTCAATACAGAAGACAGCATACAGAGGAACAGCCTTAATCCCATTGGCAAACCCGAAATTCTTTCCGGAGATTCTATAAGCGAAAGGGCAATTGTAGGTCTTTTTGAAATTGTTCAGGCTGATAGCATCCACCTTCTTACCCTTTTTGACTTCCACGGGTATCACGTTCATCCCGTCCTGTAGGATGAATTCGACCTCCTGTGTATTGTCGTTCTTCCAATAACGGAGTGCTATGCCATTGGCTGCAAGTGCCTG
>DEKS01000087.1:0-485 GCA_002354005.1 Bacteroidales bacterium UBA2716 | reverse complement strand
GCGTTCAGCAGCATCTGAACCGGCATCTGCGTCTTGGTATTCAGAAGTCCCACGTCGGACATGTAAATCTTAAAATCGCTGTCGTCCTCCTGGGCCGAGATAGGGATGAAGCCGTGTGTAATCAGTTTGCACTTATGTACGGTGCCGGCAAGAATGAGCCACTCAATGGCTTCTCCGAATATTTTGGCCGTACCGCCTTTCATGGCAAGCTTATATTGGAACTTGCGGTTTTCCTTTGCCAACTGGGCCGGAATGCTGTTAAAACAGGCCCTTATCTTCACGGTAGTTGCGGGTTTGGCGTATTTGGCCATATCGGCATTGTAGCCAACCAATATAGACTGCTGAACGGTCCTGCACTCCAGATAGCTGTGTGTGTCCACCCATTTTTGCACGCTCTCTGGCATGCCTCCTACAACAAGATACTTTTGATAAAGATCCAACGCCAGGGAATGCACCGATGCTGGCATAGCTTCGTTGGCCTCATA
>DEKS01000032.1:16695-17912 GCA_002354005.1 Bacteroidales bacterium UBA2716 | reverse complement strand
GACAATGCCGGCGGCAACGCGCAGATGAGCGAACTGGATCCTTCCGTGCGCGAAAAGACCGACGTGCTGGATGCCCTGGGCAACACCACGGCCGCTACCGGCAAGGGCTTTGCCATCGGTTCCGCCGCGCTTACCGCCCTGGCTCTCTTGGCTTCCTACATCGAGGAACTCAAGATTGGCCTGCAGCATGTGGGACGCCATGTCCTGGAGATTGGCGGACGCACGGTAGACACCATGAACGCCAGCATTACGGACATTGTGGAGATGTACGACATTTCCCTGATGAACCCCAAGGTGCTGGTGGGCATATTCGTGGGCTCCATGATGGCCTTCCTGTTCTGCGGCCTCACCATGCAGGCCGTGGGGCGCGCCGCTGCCAAAATGGTGATTGAGGTGCGCCGGCAGTTCCGCGAGATAGCGGGTATCCTGGAAGGCAAGCAGCGCCCGGACTACACTTCCTGCGTGCGCATCTCCACCAAGGCGGCCCAGCACGAGATGATTTTCCCGTCCCTGCTGGCCATTGTGGTTCCCATGATTGTGGGCTTGCTGCTGGGTCCTGCGGGCGTGATTGGTCTGCTGTCCGGCGGCCTGGGTGCGGGCTTTGTGCTGGCCATCTTCCTGGCCAACTCCGGCGGCGCCTGGGACAATGCCAAGAAGTACGTGGAGGAAGGCCACCATGGCGGCAAAAACTCCCCGGCCCACAAGGCCACCATCGTGGGCGACACCGTGGGCGACCCCTTCAAAGACACCTCCGGCCCTTCCCTGAACATCCTCATCAAACTCATGAGCATGGTGAGCATCGTGATGGCCGGCCTCACCGTCATGATCCACTAAGTTGCGCTACCGCACGGGCCCTCGCTGCGCAACTTCGTTCACGTTACCCCATCCCCAACCCCTTCCCTCGGGGAAGGGGCACTTCGTGCCCGAGGTGCTCACGTTACCCCCACCCGAAACCCCTCCCCTCGGGGGAGGGACTTTTGTCGCTACGCTCCGACGGGGCATGACCCTTGTCATACCGAGGCCGAAGGCCGAGTGTATCTCCCCGGTGCGGTTAGGTGGTAATTATTTTGCCAGCTAACCGCACGGTGTTACGCGAAATGGTGGGCAAAATGCGTAAGGAGATGCCGGGTTGGAAATGTAGAAGAATAGTTGTAAGTTTGCAAAAACGAAACGCTTATGTCACTGCTCATCATTCTGCTGGTTTGCACAGTCCTCGC
>DEKS01000032.1:0-16618 GCA_002354005.1 Bacteroidales bacterium UBA2716 | reverse complement strand
CGGACAGGGGAAAATGTACCACAAGGAGCGGGGCCTGTTTGTGGGCACGTTCCATCGGACAGTGGCGGCGGGGCGCGGGATGAACATAAGAGCCGATGGAAGCCTATACATCGGCAACTTCGTAAGGGGCGTGTATCAAGGCTATGGCCGCCTGTTCATGGCAACAGGCGCTGTCATCTGCGGAGAGTTCTCCAGCGGCCGCGCCAATGGCCTGGACACCTTGTATTATCCTGACGGCAAGGTGTTTATCGGCGTTATGCAAAACGGCGGAGCCACCAAGCAGGGCAAAACCTACAAAAGTGCCGATGCCGCCAAACTCACCCGGCCGCAGAAACCCGACCTGCCGCTAACCCCGGAGGACGAAGCTTTCCTGCAAAGCCTGGGCTACGGCGCCTACGATACACCGGCCACTTTTGGCAAGGGCGCCTCCTTCTTCCAGGTCTATATCCACCCCAACTTCCGCTACTCGGAGTCCATGGCAGACAAAATAGCCACGGTGGAGTACGAGTTCACGGTAGGGGAGGACGGCAAACTCCGGGACATCCACATCCTCTCCTCCACGGACGAGGACTTTTCCAAGGAACTCGTCCGCGTCCTCAAGCATTGCCCCAAATGGACCCCAGCCATGAAAGACGGCAAGCCGGTACCCTACACCATTCGCAATCAGCGCATTACCTTTGGAGGCTACAATTAATTTCCGTACCTTTGCCTCATGAGAACGGTTTTTCTGATTCTTTTCCTATGCCTGTCGATAGGCACGGCAGGGGGACACAAGCGCGAAATTGAGAAAAAACTCCGGGAGCTGGATGCCGCCCTGGAGGAAAAGGCCCTTTTTGACGCCGGCAAGGAGGAACGGATCAACCGGCTCAGGGGAGACCTTCGGGATGCTGTGGACGAAGGCGGCCGGTGGGAGGCCACGTATCACCTGTATGAGGAATATGCCAGCTACAAGTACGATTCGGCGTATAACTATGCCCTGGCCCTGGGAGCGCTGGCGGCCCATGCTCCCATACCGGACCTGCTGGCCGAGGCCCATTTGGCCAAGGTCATCTGCCTCATCAATGCCGGCTTGTACAAGGAAGCCTTCGATACGGCCGGGACCATCTCGGAAGAACGACTCTCTTCCCGTACCCGGCTCAGCTACTATAGGACCATGGTGCGACTCAACTACTCGGCCAGAGGATACGCCCAAACCGACCCGTACTGGGACAAGTACTCGCAGGCCGGGGAATATTACAGCCGCAAAGTTCTGGAGACTGTTCCGGAAAATTCCCGTATCTGGCATGAGTATAACGCCAATTTCCTGATGGAAAACAGGCAGTTCGAGGAAGGCGTGGAAGAATTTGCCGCCCTGCTGGAAAGCCCGGGACTGGATTTGCACACCCGCGCCATCTATGCCTCGTCCATGGGCTGGATGCTCCAGATTTTGGGACGGGAAGAGGAAGCGCTGCTCGCGATTTGTGAATCGGCCATCTGCGATATCAAGTCATCCACCAAGGAAACGACGGCACTGCGCATGCTGGCCGAATACCTCTCCCGCCGCGGAGAGGTAGAACGGCCCACCCGCTACGTGAGGGCTTCCTTCGACGATGCTAATTTCTACAATGCCCGCCTGCGTAAACTGGAGGTGGGGGCAGTGCTCCCCCTGGTAGAGAAAAACCACTACGACAGCCTGAGCCGACAGCATAAGCTCATGGGAATCAGCATTATCCTCACCGTCATCATTGCCGTGGCGGCCGTGGTATCCCTTTGGTTTTTCCGCCGGCAGAATCGCCGCCTGCACGAGGCCCGGACCGGGATTGAAGAGCGCAACCGGAAGTTGGAAGACGCCAACGCCCGCCTGGCAGAAGCCAACGCCATCAAGGTTGAGTACATCGGCAACTCATTCTATATCAATTCCGAATTCATTGAAAAGATGTCCCAGTTGTACAAACTGGTAGACAGAATGTTGGTAACCCGCCAGTACGATGAACTTCGGCGTTCCCTTAAGGAATCTACGCTGGACAAAGAAAGGGACAGCATGTATGCGTCTTTTGACAGCACCTTCCTCAAAATTTTCCCCACTTTTGTCAATGACTACAACGCGCTCTTCCCGGAACCGGAGCAGGTTTACCCCAAGAACGGGCTTACCCCGGAAATGCGCATCTTCGCCCTCATCCGCCTGGGGATCAACGAGACAGACAAGATTGCCCGCTTCCTGGACTACTCCATCCACACCATCAACACCTACAAAACCCGCGTAAAGAACAAATCCTGGGTAGAGAACGAGCGATTTGAGGAAGAAATCATGAAAACGGGCCTAAAATAGGTCAATAATCCACTTATATTTTCTCCCCTTTTAATTTTTGGCAATGCTTTGAAAATCAACTCATTACCAAAAATATTATGTCGTTTTGGATAATATTTTCGTTACATTGTTAGGACACGCGCAGGTAAGCCGATAATTTTGCGTTGGATGATAATTCGACCACAAGAATTGTCAAAACTATTAACCAACCATATTAACTACCCAATGAAAAGGTTTATTTCCGCACTTGCGCTTATGCTCTGCATAGCGTACACCGCGTCCGCCCAAGGCGGATATGAGGTGAAGGGTGTGGTAGTCGACGCTCATGGGCCGGTGATTGGTGCTACCGTCCTGCAAGCAGGAACAAGCACCGGTACTTCCACCGGTCTGGACGGAGACTACTCCCTCCGGGTGGCCAATGCCAACGTAACCATTGAAATCAGTTGCATCGGCTATGCCACACAAAGCTTCAAGGCCTCCGAAGTGCCTGCCACGGTAACACTGGTGGAAGACGCCGAGTTCCTGGACGACGTAGTAGTCATTGGCTACGGTACCCTGTCCAAGAAAGAGCTCTCCGCATCGGTTGTACAGGTGGACAGCAAGGATTTCTTCCGGGGCACCACCAACAACCCCATGACCATGCTCACCGGTAAGGTGGCCGGTCTGAACGTGGTTACCAGCCAGGGTTCCAACCCCAACGCCGGTTCCGACTTCCAGATCCGCGGCGCCACCTCCCTGAGCGCCGGCAACGGACCGCTCGTGGTCATTGACGGTATCCCCGGCGGCGAAATCCGCTCCCTGTCCCCGCAGGACATCGAGTCCATGACCGTCCTGAAAGACGCAGCATCGGCCTCCATTTATGGTACCAGCGGTGCTAACGGTGTGATTCTCATCACCACCAAGAAAGGCTCCAAGGACGAACCCGGAACCGCCCACGTCACCTATGACGGCGCTTTCAACGTGAACTTTGCCAAGGACCCCATCCCCGTCCTCACGGCCGACGAGTGGGTACGTTCCCGCCGCGGTACGGACTACGGTTACCGGACCGACTGGTACAAGGCCCTCCTGCGCAAGTTCTCTTACGGCCACAGCCACTATGTTTCCGTGGACGGCAGCACCGCCAAGGGCTCCTACAACGCCTCCGTGAACTACAAGAACTCCTTGGGTGTGGACTTGGTGGACGCCCGTGAAGAGTTTGGCGCCCGCGCCGCCCTGGAGCAGCGCCTCATCAAGGACATCATCCAGTTGAACGTGATGCTCAACGTACGCCGCGTAAATGAGGACTATGGCAACGACGGCTCCTTTGGTACCGCCCTTACCATCAACCCTACCTTCCCCATCTACAACCCCGACGGGTCCTACTATCAGCCCACGGCACCTACCAACGCCACCAACCCGGTGGAAGCCATGCTCAACAAGACGGCCAACGGCCAGCGCCTGTTCGCCACCGGCGCCGTGTCCCTGAAGGCCACCTTCTTCAAGAACAACGTGCACAACGTGTCCAGCACCCTCACCTACTCGCTGGACTACAACGACTACAAGAGCAACAACTACACGCCCATCGAGAGCCATGAGAAGTATTGGAACGGCTACGAGGGTACTGCTTCCCTGAGCTACAACAAATACTGGCGCAACCAGCTGGAATGGCTGTTCAACTATTCCATGCACCTGGAGGACCACCATCTCAATGCCGTAGCCGGTTATTCCTATCAGGACTTCAACTCGGAAGGCATGAACATGACCAACCGCGGTTTTGCCTACGATTCCATCCTCTGGAACGACATTGGCTCCGGTACCGCCCGCACCGAGAATCCCGCTCAGGCCGGCATGGGTTCCAGCAAGTCCCAGAGCAAGGTCATCGCCCTTCTCGCGCGCGTGAACTATAATTGGAAGAACCTCATTTTTGCACAGGTTTCCATCCGTCGTGAAGGTGCCACCAACTTTGGTGTAAACAACAAGTGGGGTAACTTCCCGGCCGCTTCCCTGGCCTGGGAAATGGCCAACATGGACTTCATGAAGAACGCATCCTGGGTCAACAGCCTCAAGCCCCGTGTATCGTTCGGTGTCACCGGCCGCCGTGGCGGTTCCAATGTGTCCCGTCCTACCTACGGCAGCAATGGCCAATACTTCATGGACGGTTCCTGGGTGATAGGTTATCATCCGGCCGCCAATGAGAACCCGGACCTGAGCTGGGAAAAGCTCCTGGCCATCAACGTGGGTGTGGACTTCTCCTTCTTCAACAACCGCCTGCGCGGTAGCCTGGACCTGTACGACCGTGAGAGTCCGGATCTCCTGTACAATTACACCGCTCCCCAGCCGCCGTTCATCCACAGCAGCATTCTGGTGAATGTGGGCCGGACGCAGAACCTGGGCGCGGAACTGTCCGTGGAAGGTGAGGTCATCCAGAACAAGAACTTCTCCTGGACCAGCGGCATCAATGCCTCCACAGGCTATTCCCGCATTGTCACCCTGTCCAACCAGATTTACGGCGCCTCCTACATTGACATGCTGGGCACCGGCGGACTGGGCCAGACCTCCTATTATTACCGCTACAAGGAAGGCAGCCGCCTGGGCGAGCTGTACGGCTACCAGTCGGCCGGCGTGAACGAGAACGGCGACATGCTGGTGTACGACAACGAGGGCAACACCATTACGGCAGCATCGGCCAATGCCGAATACAAACGCTACATTGGCAATACCATTCCCAAGTTCTTCCTTTCCTGGAACAACACCTTCCGTTACAAGAACTGGGACCTGAACATCTTCATGAACGGTGCCTTCGGCCACATGATTTACAACAACCGCCGCGCCGGCAACCTCATCGGCTCCGGTAACGCCAACGTGTTCCGCAGCGCCTACACCACCGACAAGAACGTCCGTGAATACGGCGGCGTGGTCACCTCCTACTTCCTGGAGCGGGGCGATTTCATGAAAATCCAGAACATTACGCTGGGCTACAGCTTCTTCCCCAAGAAGACTTCGGTCTTGAAGAGCCTCCGCGTATTCCTCACCGCCTCCGACCTGTACACCTTCACCGGCTACACCGGAACCGACCCGGCCCTCCTCTCCACCAACGGCCTCACCCCCGGCGTGGACAACGGAACCGGCTACCCTGAAACCCGCGTGGTCACCCTGGGTGCCACCGTCACCTTCTAATGGGAATCTGCCTTATGAGAAAGATATTCAATACCCTTGTACTGGCGGTTGCCACTGTTAGTCTTACCGCCTGCTTCGACCTCACCGAACAAGCCTTCAACCGCGTAGAAAAGGACAACTTCTACCAGAACGAAGGCAGCGTGAAAGGAGCCATCGCCTCCGTTTATTATACGGCCGAGGGCGCTTTTGGTGAGTACTTCTTCTACCTGAACGAGTTCTCTGCCGACCAGATTGCCTGGCGCGTTTGGAACGGCGGTCAGTGGGGCTGGGACAATGCAGAGAAGTTCGTGCTGTCCTCCCACACCTGGACCTCCCAGTCGGACATTATCCAGAAGGCCTGGAACAACACCTGGGGTGCCATTGGCGAAAGCAACAGCATCATCCATGACCTCCAGACCATGGACCTCAACGCCATTGGCGTGTCCGCGGAGCATGCTTCGCAGTATATCGACGAGATGCGCACCCTTCGCGCGTGGTGCTACTACAACCTCTTTGAGGTGTGGGGCGGCGCCCTTCCGCTGAATACGGAGGTGACCTCCGTGGTTCCCGGCTCGGCCGCCAAGGATTTTGACGAGGGCTGCAAAGTCATCTACGACTTCCTGATGAAGGAACTGGACGAGAGCCTGGACAACCTTCCCAAGAACAACGTGAACCGCATGAACCAGGCCACCAACCGCATCATCAAGGCCCGCCTGCTGTTCAACGCCCCGGTGTTCATCAAGGAAGACCACTTCACGGAATGCGCCACGCTGTGCGAAGCCATCATCCGCGGAGACTTTGGCACCTACGCCCTGGCCACCGACTACCATGACATTTACAACATTGGCAACGAAACCTGCCAGGAAGTCATCTTTGCCCTGGCCTCCGAGTACGGAAAGTCCCACCCCAACGCTTATAACTGCCGCGTGGTCACCTTCCTGCCCTACAACGCCTTTGGCGATCCCGACTCCATCTTCGGTTCCAACAACGACCAGGGCCGGTGGAACTGCGTGATTGTGGCACCTTCCCACGACAACACCGGCACCGTGGAGCCTACCGGCGGCACCGACACCGGCGGCAAGTCCTTCCTCTTTGACTACGGCGACAAGCTGGGTGCCGTGTACGACCGCTTTGATGACAAGGACATCCGCAAGGCCCCTTACCACGCCGACGAAAAAGGCAACTGGGACGGCCTGTTCCTGATGGGCGCCCAGAAGGATTACTACACCGGCGCCGCTCTTCCTGCCGATGCCGACCGGGAAGGCCAGAATCTGGTCTACGTGGACCAGGTGGGCACTTTCCAGAACCTGGGACGCGACCTGGCTCCTGTGATGTCTCCCCACTGGGGCGAGACCAACTCCGGTTACCGCCTGGTGCGCTATCCCATCCTCCCGGATGTGTGCGGCGTAGACTTCCGCGACATTGACGAAGTGGAATTCCGCCTTGCCGAGGTGGTGTACATGTTGGCCGAATGCAAGCTCCGCGCCGGCGACAGCAACGGTGCCAAGGACCTGGTGAACCAGGTGCGCCAGCGCTACTTCAAGCCGGCCGACTGGAACATCAAGAAGGACGAACCCGGCCCGGGCTTTACGGAATTCAATCTTGACTGGATGCTCAACGAGTGGGGCAAGGAGTTCCTCTGCGAGGGACGCCGCCGCCGCACCGACCTGCGTCGCTACGACAAATTCACCCAGGGCCAGTGGTGGTTCTTCGGCCGCGGCGAGGGTGACGACTTCTATCCGGCCCAACGCGACCGCAAGTACGAGTGGTTCCCGCTTCCGGAGGCCGCCCTTACGGTGAACCCCGGCCTTGTACAGAATCCTAACTATGCAGCCTCCAAGTAATTATGAAAAGATTTCTTACATACATAGGTATCCTGGTCTTTGCAGCAGCCTGCTCTCCCAAGCTGGAAATTGAATATAACCACGAGAAGCAGGCCTTCGAGACCCGCGCCGACCGCATCCTGGTGGAAGCCATCCTTCCGCAGGCGACGGCAGCAGACGATGAAGTCTATATCATCGGCCCCTTCAACGGAGGCGACGATGCCATTGGCAACAGCGCCTACCTGCTCACCCGCTCCGCCAACATTCCCCAAAAGTGGGGCGTATACCTGAATCCCGGCGACTTCCTGGCCGGAAAAACCCTGGCCGACGGCTTTACCTTCTACAACGAGCAGCAGGGCTACGAACGCGATGCGCTCAACAAGGAGGTAAAACACACCCTCACTATTGGCGCAGGCCAATGGGCCAATGTGTATGCCGACAAGTGGGAAGCCTACTTCATCCCGCCGGAGGAAGAACCCGGCATTGAGATTCCCGAGCACGACGGTGTACGCGTGTACATCATCGACCAGACCGGCTGGGATGCCATCGCCTTGTACCAGTGGGGCGACGTGAACGACTTTGGCGGCGGCTGGCCCGGCGCACAGGTCACCGGCACCATCAAACTGGGAGATCAGGAGTACAAGTATTTTGAGTACGGTGACGATATCTTCGGCCTGGGCCAGAACCTCATTTTCAACAACAACGGCGGCGGCACCCAGCTGGGCGACTATGCCCTCACCTTTGCGGAGGGCGTGCAGGACTACTGGTTCCTGGTGACGGCCGACGGCGTGGAGGAGATTGACGCTCCTTCCGGAGGCGGTGAAATCAAGATTCCCGATCACGACGGTGTCCGCGTATGGGTGGACGACCAGACCGGTTGGGACTCCATTGCCCTGTACCAGTGGGGCGACGTGAACGACTTTGGCGGTAGCTGGCCCGGCGCACAGGTGGCCGGAACGGCAGACCTGGGTGGCATCACCTACAAGTACTTCGAGTATGGTGACGATGTCATCGGTTTGAAGCAGAACCTGATTTTCAACAATAATAATAACGGAACCCAACTGAGCGATTACGCCCTTACTTTTGAAGAGGGCGTGAAGGACTATTGGTTCCAGGTAACGGCCGAGGGCGCCACTCTTCTGGACGGCCCCGGCGGATCCGGTGGCGGTGAGGAGCCTCCGACTCCTGAGGTGCCCAACGACCCTGTGACCATCTATGTGCAGGACCTGTCCGGTTGGGAAGCCATTACCCTGTACATGTGGGGCGACAAGGAGCTCTGCGGCGGCTGGCCCGGTATTGCTCCGGCCGAGAAGACCGTGAAGATTGGCTCCGTGAACTACAAGGTGTTTACGGTGGCCGATGCCCTCGGACGCAGCGAGAACCTCATTTTCAACAACAGCGGCGGCGGCGAGCAAACCGCTGACTGGGAGCAGATAACCCTCACGGAGGAAGTCTTCGTGAAAGTGGCCCCCGGCGCCGAAAAGAATGAAATCAGCGCCTTGGATCCCCGTAACCCGGACATCAAGATTCTCATTAGCAACAAGACCGACTGGGAAGAAATAGCCCTCTATGCCTGGGGTGACGCCGAAGCCTTCGGCGGCTGGCCGGGTGCTACGCCCGTGAATGTGGAGACCGTCAAGGGTGTGGATTACCTGGTCTTCGGCCTCCCCGCCGACATGGCCGGCAAGAACCTCAACCTCATCCTGAACAACAACGGCGGCGGCAAGCAGCTCTCCGACTTTGCCATCACGGTTCCCGAGGAGGAAATCTTCCTTACCGTGAATGCCGAGTACAGCCTGGGCGGCGTGGAAGGCAATCCGCGCGGCGAAGCTTCCACCATCTACGTGGTGAACAAGCAGGGCTGGGAGACGCTGAACCTGTACGCCTGGGGCGATGCCGAAGTCTTCGGCAGCTGGACCGGCGCTGCCGGTAACAAGATAGGTACGTGGTGCGGGCAGCCCGTGTACACCTTTGACGTGTCGGCCGATGCCTCCGGGAAGAACGAGAACCTCATCTTCAACAACGGTGCTGGCGACCAGTTCGACGCCCTTACCACCACCCTGGGTGAAGACCTCTACCTGGAAATCGAGAATTCCGCCTGCACGACAACGGAGCCCGCCACCCGCGTGTATGTCATTGACGAGACCGGTTGGGACGAGATTGCCCTGTATGTCTGGGGCACCACCGACTTCTTCGGCAGTTGGCCGGGAGCACTCCCTGCCGGAACCCAGGAGATTGGCGGAGTCACTTACAAGTACTTCGATGTGCCGGCCACGGCCTTTGGCAACACGGCCAACTTCATCCTGAACAACAATAACAACGGTGTTCAGCTGGAGAACTTCGACTGCCTGAAGGGCCAGACCGTCACCCGGGACTTCTATTTCCGCTTCACTGCAGACAACGTGACTGTAGTTGAGTAAACCCTTCTTTCGGGCCGGTGCCCCTGACCGGGCATCGGCCTGCCAAATAAAACCACATAGCCTTATGAAAAGAGCCTTACACCTGCTTGTAGCACTGATTATCCTCTGCCCTGCCTGGGCTTGCGGAAAGCCGGCCGACCTCCCGGTCATTTCCAATGGGAACGGAACGGAAAACGGCAAGGAAACCATCCCCCAGCCCGGCATCACCTATGCCACCGACATCCTCACCCTGCCGGCAAGCGCCCGCGACCATTACCAGATTTACCAGGTGAACCTGAAACTGTATGGCAATAGCGGCGCCTTCGGGAAGGTGCAGGCCCGCCTGGACGACATCAAGGCCCTGGGGACGGACATCCTGTACCTGATGCCGGTGTATCCGGAAGGGAAGAAGGACGCCATCGGCTCTCCCTATTGCATCAAGGATTACAAAGGGGTGAACAGCAGCTACGGCACGCTGGACGAGCTCAAGGCCCTGGTGAACGCCGCCAAGGCCAAGGGCATGAAGGTGATGTTTGACTGGGTAGCCAACCACACCTCCTGGGACAATGCCTGGATTACGGAGCATCCGGATTGGTACGAGCACAAGGCCGACGGCAGCATTGCCTGGCCCACCAAGGACGGGGAATGGAAAGACGTGGCCCAGCTGGACTATGGCAACAAGGCGCTCTGGGCGGCCATGGAAGATGCCCTGGAGTATTGGGTGAAGGAACTGGACATTGACGGCTACCGCTGCGACTATGCCCATGGCGTGCGCGATGACTTCTGGAAAGAGGCCATCGGACGTCTGAAAGCACTCAAGCCCGGCTTCATCATGCTGGCGGAAAGCGACTTCAACAAAATGTTCGACGACGGCTTCGACATCATCTTCGACCGCCGCATGAAGAGCCAGATGGTAACGCTCATCGGCGGCGGAAAACCGACTACTTTCTTCAACTGGTACAAAGGCGACCTGGAGAGCACGCCCGCTCCCAAGACCAAGCTCTTCTTTGTGACCAACCACGACGACGCCACCTCCGACGTGCCCTCCACCCAGTTCAAGAGTGCCGACGGCGCCCTGGCCGCGTATGTGCTCATGGCTGCCCTCAACGGCTCTTCCATGCTATACGGCAGCCAGGAAGTGGGTTACAACAAGACCATCAACTTCTTCAACACCCTCACCATGGATTGGAACAGCAACACCGCCCTCACAGCCAAATACCAGGCAGCCCTGCAAGCCCTTGCCCAAGTGGACCGCAGCGGCGCCATGACGGCCAGCGAAAGCGCCGGCGTGGTGTATGTAGCCTGTCCCAACGCCCTGGTGGCGGTGAATGTGACGGGAAAGCAGGCCGATGCCTCCTTCCCCAAGGCCCTGGCCGGGAAAAACGGCATTCCCACCTCGCAGACCTTTGCCGCGTACGAATATAAAATCTGGCTTCTGAAATGAGACGGCTCTTTTTATCGGCACTATGCCTTTTGAGCGCCCTCTTCCTTGCGGCGCAGAACCCCATTGCGCATGTAGAACCGCTGTCCTGGTGGACCGGGATGAAGACCGAACTGCAACTGCTGGTGCAAGGGCCCGGCATCGGCTCTTATGACGTACAGATAGAAGGCGCCAAAGGCGTGAAAGTAAAGGCTGTCCACAAGGCCGACAGCCCCAATTACCTGTTCATCGACGTGGATGTGGCCCCCAAGGCCAAACCCGGCACGTATACGCTGGTGTTCACCGACGGCGAGCGGGAAATCCGCTATCCCTACCAGATTAACGCCCGTGAAAAGGTGCAGCGGGAAAGCTATACCACCGCCGACCTCATTTACCTCATTGTCCCGGACCGCTTCGCCAACGGAGACCCTTCCATCGACTCCACCGACGACACCGCCGAGAAAGTGAACCGCGCACAACCCATGGGCCGCCACGGCGGAGACCTCCAGGGCATCATCAACCACCTGGACTACATTGCCGACCTGGGCGCCACCGCCATTTGGTGCACGCCGCTGCTGGGAGACAACGCCCGCCGCGGCTCCTACCACGGGTATGCCTGCAGCGACTACTACCATATCGATCCTCGCTATGGTACCAATGAAAAGTATTGTGAATTTGTAGAAAAGTCCCACCGGAAAGGCATCAAGGTGATTTTGGACGTGGTCACCAACCATTCCAGCACGGAGCACTGGTGGATGCAGGACCTTCCCTTCACGGACTGGGTGCACATGAACGAGCCCTACGTGAACTCCAATCACCAGATGAGCCTGGCCCTGGATCCCAATGCCTCCAAGGCAGACCTGGCCATCATGGAAAACGGCTGGTTCTCCCGTGGCATGCCGGACATGAACCTGGACAACCCATTCATGCTCAAATACTTCCAGCAGTGGGCCATCTGGTGGATAGAATACTCCAAGCTAGACGGCTTCCGGGTAGACACCTGGTTCTACAACGAGAAAGTGCCCATGTCCCTCTGGGCCAAGGCCGTGACCGACGAATACCCGGGCTTCAACATTGTGGGTGAGGTGTGGAATGCCAACCCGGACTACATTGCCTACTGGCAGGGCGGCAACCCCAACACCGACGGTTTTGACTCCCACCTCCCTTCCGTGATGGACTTCCCGCTCCAGGCTGCCATTTCGCAGACCTTGTCGGCCCCTATCCCCGGGCAGGAACAGCCCCGGCAGGGTGCACCGCAGGGACGCGGACGCCGCGCACAGGACCTGTCGGCCGTGTATAATGCCCTCACGCACGACTTTGTGTACCACGANNCTGAGCCACATGCTCATCTTCCTGTCCAACCATGACATTGCCCGCATTGGCGACACCTTCGGCCACTCCCCGGAACGCATGAAAATTGCTTTCACGCTGCTGGCCACCTTACGCGGCATTCCGCAGCTGTTCTATGGCGACGAAATGATGTTTGTCACGGGCAATCCGCGCCGGGACGACGGCCGCCTGCGGATGGATTTCCCCGGCGGCTGGGAGGGCGAAAGCGTGAACCTGTTCACGGAAGAAGGCCGGCTTGCGGCCGCCAAGGACAGCACGTACGCCCACGTGGTGGACCTGCACGGCTATGCCCGCACCTTGTTCCAGTGGAGAAAGGGTAAAGACGTGATTCACAGCGGAAAAACGCTGCACTTCATCCCGCAGGACAACACGTACGGGTACTTCCGCTACAATGACAGCGAAGTGGTGTTTGTGTTCATCAACCTGTCCCAAGAACCGCAGAAAGTGAGTTGGACCCGCTTCCGGGAAATGACGGACGGGCTTGGTGCAGGACGCAACGTCCTCACCGGAGAAAGCGTTACCGTTAGTGACAACACGGAAGTGGCGCCGCTCAGTTCCCTGATTATAGAATACAAGAAATAAACACCCCGTCGCGAGATGCGGTCCCAATGAAAGCCAATTTATTAGTGTGTAGTTATTTTCATTGGTTAAGGGAGCGACCGCATAAAGGTTGCTCCCTTTTAACAAAAGAAAAAACCTGATTGCTATGCGTAAACTCCTCTTTTCCGCCGCCCTCGCCATTGCCGTGAGCGCCGCTGCACAGAACAACCCCGTAGCCGCTCCCGGCGCCCAGGTGGTAGCCGGTAATGCACGTTTCACGGTACTCACAGACCGGCTCATCCGCATGGAATGGGCCCCGGAGGCACAGTTTGAAGACCATGCCACCCTGGCCATCGTGAACCGCGACCTGCCGGTGCCTTCCTTCAGCGTTTCCCGCTTCGGCGGTAAGCTGCTTCTGAAGACCAAGTCCCTTACCCTGGAGTACAAAGCCTCCGAGGGCCCCTTGTCGGCCGAAAACCTGCAGGTCTCCTTTAAGCTGAACGGAAAGACCGTCAAGTGGCATCCCGGCATGGAGGACAAGGGCAACCTCATGGGCACCGCCCGCACACTGGACGGTTGCCAGGGTCCGGAGAAAATCAACTACAACGACCCCATGGAGCCGGGCATCCTGTCCCGCGACGGCTGGGCCGTGGTGGACGAGAGCCGGCGCCACATCTTTGTGAAAAGCAGCTCCGACTGGGGCGAATGGGTGGCCGAACGTCCTGTCCAGGATGGCCAGGACCTCTATCTCTTTGCCTACGGACATGACTACAAGGCCGCCCTTGCGGACTACGCCAAAGTGGCCGGGAACATCCCTATGCCGCCCAAGTTTGTCTTTGGCTACTGGTGGAGCCGCTATTGGGCCTATACGGACGAAGAGTTCATCCAGCTGGCCCAGGAATTCCGCTCCCGGAAACTGCCCATTGACGTAATGGTGATTGACATGGACTGGCATGAAACCTGGCAGAATGCCGGCAGGCGCCTCAGGCGTGACGAGTTCGGCCAGAGCATAGGCTGGACCGGCTACACCTGGAACCAGGACCTCATCGGCGACCCGGAAGGCTTTTTGGCCGACATCCACGCCATGCACCTGAAAACGTCCCTGAACCTGCATCCGGCGTCGGGCATCGTCCCCCGCGAGAAGGTATATCCGGCATTTGTGAAAGATTACCTGGCAAGGACCGGCACGGACTACGACGGGCCCAAGGACTATGTGTATGCCGGCGGTGAGGCCATCGGCCGTGACCGGGTGGCGCGGAAAGGCTATCACGCTCCCGTTCCCTTCCGCATGGACCAGGTGGCCTGGACCGACGCCTACTTCAACTCCGTCATCCATCCCCTGGAAGCACAGGGCGTGGATTTCTGGTGGCTGGACTGGCAGCAATGGAAAGAGAGCAAATATGTCCCCGGCCTCAGCAACACCTTCTGGCTCAACTACACCTTCTTCAATGACAAGGTGCGCCGCAGCCGCGGCCTGGCGCCGGAAGAAGCGGAGCGACCCATGATTTATCACCGCTGGGGCGGCCTGGGCAGCCATCGCTATCAGCTGGGTTTCTCCGGTGACACCTTCATCAAGTGGGAAGTGCTGGGCTATCTGCCGGAATTCACCGCCACGGCTTCCAATGTACTGTACGGCTACTGGGGCCACGACCTGGGCGGTCACATGCAGCGGGAAGACAACCCCACGGATCCCGAACTCTTTACCCGCTGGCTGCAGTATGGCGTATTTTCGCCCATTTTCAAGACACACAGCACCTCATCGGCCATCCTGGAGCGCCGCATCTGGATGTTCCCGGAGCATTACCAGTACATGAAAGAGGCCCTGGAACTGCGCTACGCCCTTACGCCTTATATCTATGACATGGCCCGACAGGCCTACGAGAAGGGGATTTCCCTATGCCGTCCGCTCTATTACGAATATCCGGAAAAGGCTGAGGCCTATACCTGGAAGCAGGAGTACTTCTTTGGAGACAACATCCTGGCTGCAACGGTATGCGAACCCGTGGGGGCCGATGGCCTGGCCCACCGCGACGTGTGGCTCCCCGCCGGCACGCAGTGGTATGACATGGCGCACCACAAACTGCTTCCGGGCGGAACCGTCCAGAAGCTCAGCTACTCCATCGACCAGAATTGCTGGTTTGTGAAGGCGGGCGCCATCCTTCCTCTGGCAGGGGAGGGTATTCAGCACCTGCAGTCCATCTCTGATGAGCTGCGCATTTACATTGCGCCCGGCAAGGGGAAGAGCAGCTATGTGCACTATGAGGACGACGGCGTTTCCCAGGCTTATCCCACGCAATATGCCTCTACGCGCATCGAGAAAACCGCCAACGCGGCAGGCGTGACGGTGGAGATTGGCCCTTGTGAGGGTTCCTATGCCGGGAAACCGGTAAGCCGCAAACTCTCGCTGGTGCTGGGCGGAGCTTCCCGCTGCCCCAAGGCTACCCTCGACGGTCGCGTGCTGGAGTGCCAGTACAATGCCGATACCCGGGAGGCTTGCGTCTTCCTGCCGCCCACTCCCGCTTCTCAGCCGCAGAAGGTGATGGTGCGTTGGTAGGATGCCGGACGGCCCATCCGGTCCGGGAAGAAGGATTTCATAAACGAAATAAATTCTGTACCTTTGCACTTCTATGAAGGCAAAGGAAGTATTGGCATTTATTGTGGGCGTGTTCGCCCTGCTGGGGTTGCTGTGGATGGTAACCCCGGCAGACGGCGTGAACCTGGGGCCGCTCAACCTGCGTTTTGCGTCTTATCAGCGCACCCTGCGGGATGCCCACGAGAAGAAGGTGGACGTGGACTCCGTCCTCATGGCCGTGGAGGCCCGTTTCCGGATGGAGGACGACACCCTCAGCTACTACCGGCGCTTCTTTTACGAGAATCCGGACCGTATTTTCCTCCCCGGTGACGATTACCACTTCTTCGACCCTGTTTTCCGCCAGATGGAAGGGGCCACGGACCACCTGGTGCGCGTGGTGCACTACGGAGACTCCCAGATAGAACTGGACCGGATTAGCCAGGACCTGCGGGAGGCCCTCCAGGAGCGTTTCGGGGGCAGCGGAACAGGCCTGTTCCCGGCGCTGGGCAACGTCCCTTCGGCCAGCATTTCCAAGGCGGCCAGCGGCAGTTTCGCCCATTATACCATGTATGGCGATTCCACCACCCAGCGGGCCGGACACAACCGCTACGGCATCCTGGCGCAGGTGGTGCAGCTCACGGGCAGCGGCACCCTTACCCTTCGCGGCAGCAAGAACAAAAATGCACGCGAGGGCGTAAAAACGTTTGAAAGCGTTTCCGTATTATACGGCAGAGGCGAAAATCTGGTGGTAAAAGCCACGTCGGGCACAGAAAAACCGGAACCGGTGGTACAAAAAGGGGAGAACGGTGTCACGCTCCTCACCTGGCGCTTTAGCCAGCCGGTGGAAAAAGCCACCCTCACCTTCCAGGGCAATGCGGAAATCTACGGTATCGGGGCCGATGGCAACGCCGGCGTAGCGGTGGACAATGTGCCGCTTAGAGGCTGCTCGGGCACTATTTTCACCCGCATCAGCAAGCCGCTGATGACAGACAGTTTCGCCCTCACGGACACCCGCCTCATTATCCTCCAGTTTGGCGGCAACATGATGCCCATGATCCGCGGCGCCAAGCAGATTGAGCCGTACCAGGAGCA
>DEKS01000056.1 GCA_002354005.1 Bacteroidales bacterium UBA2716 | reverse complement strand
TTTGAGACGGAAATAGGGACCATCGCATCGCTGGTTCACGCTGCCGGCGGCCTGCTTTACTATGACGGCGCCAACATGAATCCGCTCATGGGCGTGGTCCGTCCCGGGGATATGGGCTTTGACATTATGCACCTGAACCTGCACAAGACCTTCTCCACGCCGCATGGCGGTGGCGGTCCCGGCAGTGGTCCGGTGGGTGTTGCCCAGAAACTGGTGGATTGCCTTCCCGCCATCCGGGTATCGGCCTTCCATGGCAACTTTGGCGTCATTCTGCGGGCCTATGCCTACATCCTGGCCCTGGGGCAGGAGCACCTGCGCAAGGTGGGAGAGTATGCGGTTCTGAGTGCCAACTATATCAAGGAAAGCCTCAAGAATGTGTACAAACTGCCCATCGAGGGGGTCTGCAAGCACGAATTCGTGTTCGACGGCCTGGTGAACGACGGTGCCCACGGGGATGTCCCCGGTGCCACCACGCTGGATGTTGCCAAGCGCCTGCTGGACTACGGTTTCCACGCGCCCACCATCTATTTCCCGCTGCTGTTCCACCAGGCGCTCATGATTGAGCCCACGGAGACGGAGAGCAAGGAAACCATCGACGCATTTATTGCCGTGATGCGAAAAATTGCCGCAGAGGCCGCAGAGGACCCGAATATCCTCCATGAAGCCCCGCACAATACGCCTATTTCGCGTCCGGACGAAACCACGGCCGCGCGTAATCCTATCCTGAAATATCAGGAAAATTAGTATCTTTGCGCCCCAAATGAAAGAAAGGACGTTACATACCCTGCTGGACGGATTCCAGAAGATGGAGCTTCAGGACCTGGGGAGCATCCTCGGGAACGAGATGAGTTCGCGCCTGAGGAAATCCCAGCTGGTAGACCAGTTGCACACCTACCTGCGCGGGGAACCGCGCAGGTGGATGTCGCATCTGATGGAGCGTGACGTCCGTCTCCTGAAGGAGCTGGTGCATGCCGGGCCGGATAAAGTTCAGTATCAGGACTTTGCCGACTATCCTTCGCTCCTGGAAGCCGTGGGCCTGGTGGAGTACGACGACTCCGACGAGCATTACCACAAAGTCTGGATTAGCCGTGAACTGTACGACATTGTGGCTCCGGAAGTGGACAAAGTGCTGCGCCTGGGAGAAAAAAGCGGTCAGTATGAGGTGGAGCGCGTGGGGCTGGGCTATCTGAACCTGTACGGCATCCTGCCCACGGAACAGTTTGTGGATCTGGTAATGAACTGGTACGAGCATACCTACGGGGCCGATTTCCGCTCGCTCACACGCATCCTGCACCAGAGCCCGCTGGTGAAGATGTACCGCTATTCGGACAGCTTCGGGGATTATGTCTGTTCGCCCTGTGTGGACAATGTGGAGGAAATCTTTACGCTCCGTAAGCAGCTGAAACAGAAGAAGTTCAAACCGTTCGAATGTAAGGATGCCTTTGATGCCGGTGCCGGAGCGCCCTATTTTACCGTGGGACTCAAGACGCCGGAAGGCATGCGGCTGGAGCAGATGTACCGCCGGCTGGGATACGAGGGCTTCGACCTGGTAAAGGCGGAGCACGATACCTGGCTGGAGGCCCAATATACGGAGCAGCAGAACGACGCTCTGTTTTCGCCCCTTCTGGACAGCCCGCTGTGCCATGAACTGGACGATAGCAGCTGGCTGGAATGCTGCCGCATTGTGCGAGCCTATGCAGACTCCGTTCCCAAGTGGATTCTCTGCGGTCACAGTGCAGCGGACACCGGAAAGTGCCAGGCCGACTGGGAAGCCTGGAAAACGGTTCCGGAACGGGAAACCTCCGTAGCGGATGAATATCCGCAGTGGACCATGCCGGAGCCCACGGTGACGGAGGGTTTTGCTTCCGATATGGACGCAAATGGCTATCTTCCCATGGGCTTTGCCATCCCGCATGTGGCTCCCGACGATCCCTGTCCCTGCGGCAGTGGTCTTCGTTATTGCCGTTGTCACGGAAAATACCTGTCCTGATGGAGGAAATGGTCCTCAAACCTGTTGCGCATTACCGGGGCTCCTTTGGCTCCAAGTTCGGCATTCCCCGCCAGAGTTCTCTCTGTGCGCATATTCATGGCCGGATTGTCTTCGAAAAAGCCTATCAAGTGCCTGAGGCCCTGCGCGGGCTGGAAGGATTTAGCCGCATCTGGCTGGTGTGGGGTTTCAGCGCCAACAAACCCGCCAAAGGGGAGTGGCAGCCAACCGTGCGTCCGCCGCGTTTGGGCGGTAACGTTGCCATGGGCGTCTGGGCCACGCGTTCTCCCTATCGGCCCAATCCGCTGGGCCTGTCCTGCGTGGAACTGGAAGGTATTGAAAAAGGGGAGCTACTGGTCCGCGGGGCAGACCTTATGGACGGAACCCCCATCTATGACATCAAGCCGTATATTGCCTATGCCGACAGTTATCCGGAGGCAAGCTGCGGTTTTGCGGCAGAGGCCCCTGAGCGCCACTTGCAGGTAGTTATCCCTGAAGAACTTCCTTTTACGAGGGAACAGCGGCTGGCCTTAACGGAGATTCTGTCCCTGGACCCGCGCCCGGCCTATCAGGATCGGGCAGGAAAAGAATACGCCATGCCCTTTGACGGCGCCGATGTGCGCTTTACGGTAAAGGATGGCGTATTAACGGTAACCGGCTATTTGCCGTTCCGGTATTGAGACGGGGTAAGGCCCGTTTTCTTTTTGAAAAAGCGTGAGAAATAGGACTGATCGTCCAATCCCACACGGGAAGCTACTTCTACGATGGGGACGGAAGGGTCTTTCAGCAGTTGCTTAGCCATATTCAGGCGGGCAATCTCTATCCAATCAATGGCTGTGCGATGTGTGTGCAGCTTTACGGTTTTATTCAGGTAGTTGGGCGTAACATGCAGCATGTCTGCATACTCCGAAACGGAGAGGGGCATTTTTTCGCGGTCGAATACCAGTTGGAGGAACTTTTCCGGCACGGCCGCCAGGCTGCTCTTGGGACGTAGCTGCCCCAAGATAAGGTCTATGCCGCTTTGCATGAACGCTTTGTCGTGGTCTTCGTGGGCTGTGATCATGCGCTTCATCAGCGCGCCGATAAAGACGGCATCATCGAACCAGAAACTTTGAATAATGGGACTGTCTGAGCGAAGGACCGGGTAGGAGGCATCCTTGAGAAAGTCCAGAGTGAAACTACCATAAAACCCTTTGCAATCCTTGAAGTGCCGGACAAGAATGGGGAGATTCTCCGGAACCAGGATGAATTGGCCTGCGCTTACCAGCAGGTTCTGGCCGTCTACCTCTACCAGGACTTCGCCTTCTGTCAGATAAGAAAAGGCATATACGGCCACTTTAAAAGGATGCATGAGATACCCTTCCGCGTTCCCCGTGGAATCCAGTACTTGAATATGGAGTTTGTGTGTCATCATCAGAATTCGACGTCAATGCCCACATTGACGGCAAAGTTTTTCTTGGCGTCCTCACGGTGGGTAAGCCGCCAGAAGAAATCCACCCGCAAAATGCGGAGAATATTGGAGATACCCACACCTACCTCTACATACGGTTTTTCCAGCGTTTTGCTGCTGGCGGGGAGTAAGAAGGGCGCGCGGACGCTGTTGGCATCCGTAAGGGTGCCCCAGGCCATTTTAACCGTAGCAACTTCCCGGAGGTCCAGTTTCTTTACCCAGGGAATTTTCCCCAGGAAGAACCCGTTGAAATTGTGCTCGTAAAAGGCGGTGAGCCAGCGGTCCGACAGGAATTCGTAGTAGTCCATGCAGGCATAGGCTCCACGGTCCAGGAAGAAGGTCTGGTTACCTTCGTGCAGTTTGAGCATGGGATAGGGGACACTGCCCCAGATGGCGCCGCCTTCCACCTCCAGTCGTCCAAAACCTACAGCGGTGGAGGGAACCTTCCACGAGAAGTTTGCGGTGGCCTTGAGGAAGGAAAAATCGTCCTTGGTAATGCCCTTGAAACCGGTGGTCAGGTTCAGGTCCACTACCGGATATTTGGTGAAGAGATAGGTCTTTACAAAGAAGTTGCGGTTGACGCGCTCGTCGAAGGAGAAGCGGAAGCCCACGCGGAGGGAGTTCATGGAGAAACTGTCCTGCACAAGGCCATCCGTTTGCCGGAAAAAGCGGACGCGCTCATTGCTGGGATCCGGCCCGTTGTAACTCCATACGCGCTGCGTGCGCCACTGCACGGAAGCATTGCACCAGTTGGCGAATTCGTGGTCATAGTTGACGTCGAAGTAACGCACCATGCTCAGTTTTTTGCTTTGCGAGCGGGCCAGGAAGGAGGAAAAGATGTTTTGTGCCGTGAAAACGTAGCCGCCGCCAAACTGGACGTAGTCGTATTTGGCATCGAACGTGAGTTTGCGGGTTTTTTCGCGCCCCAGCATCCATTCCACCGTAAGATTTCCTTTGGGCCGGAGGTCTTTGAAGCCAAAGGCGATGTATCCGCCCAGGCGCACCTTGGTGGAGAATTCCTTCAGGGTGCGGCCGCCCAGTTGCATCCGGAAGCCTTCCATGTCGTTATACGCGAAGGTCTGGGCCCATCGGCCAAACTCAAAGCGCCAGGGTTTTACCTCATAGTAGTTGTTCACGAGGGTGCGGGTGATGCCGTACGTCCACTTGTAGACGGTGGTGTTCTGAATCTCGTCCACCATCTTGTAGATACCTTTCTCGCGTTCCGAGAGTTCGTACGGGCGTACCGATTCCCAGTATTTGTCGTCGCCCACCATGACGTCACGCATCACGACGGCTTCCGAGGAACTGAGGGCGTCCGGGTCCTTGACAGGTTCGAAGACGGGTTCCTCGTACACGATGTGCCGGTTTCCCAGGAAGGAGAGGATGCGGGAAGCGTCGTTGGAAGTGATGGCAAAGTCGATGAACAGGCGTTCTTCCCCGTAGAACCAGCGTCCATTGGGCAGGCGGCGGTTCTGCAGTTCCACGTTGATGTGCCGGATCCAGTTTACGTTGGATTCTCCGGACAGGGCGGCATGCACGCTGCGGATGCCAAAGTCTTCTGCGTCAATCTGCATTTCGCCGTCCAGGGTGGGGGATGTGACCAGTTTCTTGGGGTGGAAGCGCAGGACATAGGTTTTCCGTCCCTCTACCTGCAGGCTGTCCACCAAAAAGTAATTGTAGAAAATGTGTGAGCTGGACGCGGCCGGGTTGGGAATGACCAGATTGAAAACGCCGATGCTGTTTTTGTAGAAGTTGGTCTTCAGGAGATAAGAGCCGGTGAACTGCCGCAGGGCATTGTCGTCTTCCATGCCGGAGATGCGGCTGGACCGCATGACTTCCCGGTTGTAGGACGGGTCCTGGGAATGGTATACATCGGAAATGTTCTCCGAAATAAGGGCCGGGATGAAGGCGCGGCCGGTGATGGCGGAAGTGTCGGTATATTCCTTCACAAAGCCGATATTCCGGTCCAGGGCCTTGATGCGCATGAGTTCTTCCAGGTTTTGGACATCGAACTCAATCTTGGAATACAGACGGGCGTTCCAGTCCGGCGCATTGTCGGGGTCGTTGACGGAGAGGCTGCTGTCCAACTTGCGAAGAATGCGCTTGATGTAGCGGTTGTCCGGCTTGACCAGAGCTGCATTGAGCTGCTTGGGGTCCTGCCTGAGGCGGAAATTGATTTCCTTGAACGAGCCCGGGCTCACGGGAAGGGACAGGCTTTCATAGCCGATGAGCGATGCCGTAAGTACCTTGGCCTCAGGCGAGCGGGTTTCCAGGGAATACTTTCCGTTCAGGTCCGTGGAGATGCCGATGGTGGTGCCATCGAAATATACACCCACAAAGGGGAGGGGCTCTCCGGTGTCAAAATCGCGTACGGTTCCGCGCACACGCGTAGTCTGGGCAGTGGCAATAACCACCGCTCCCATCAGCATGAGGGAGAGCCATACTCTTTTGAACATCTTACGAAATTACGGCAAAAATCTCAATTATACAAGAGAGAGAGTATGATTATCACCCATTTAGCAGGTAAAACGCGTACCAGAAAGCCCACAAACTTGTAATCCGGACGCGGAATTACCCGTACGGCCATGTGCGAACGCGTAAGTTGCTTGCGGATGGCCTTGCCAATCACTTCCGGCGCCATGCCGCCCAGTTCGTCGTGCTCAATCTTTTTCAGGTTGCGCTCCATGCGCTCTTTATAGGGAGATGCGGGGTCTGTTGCGGCCTGGTTCAGTTTACGTGCGGCTGTAAACCCGGTGGCAACGTCTCCGGGAAGGATGCAGCAGCATTCGATGCCGGTTCCGCGGAGTTCCATGGACAGGGACTGGGAGAGGGACAGCAGCGCCGCCTTGGCCGACGAATAGAAGCCCTGGTAGGGGAGCTGGAGCACCGCCATGACTGAACTCACGGTGATAATGCGGCCAAAATGCTGCTTGCGGAACACCGGCAGACAGGCCTGGATGGTTTTGAACGTGCCAAAGTACGTGGTCTCAAACTGCGAACGGGCCTCCGCTTCCAGAGTGCCTTCCACGGGCCCGTAGATGCCGTTGCCGGCGTTGCACACCACGGCGTCCAGACGGCCTTCCTGTTGGACGATATCCTGTACGCAGGCCTGCAGGCCTGCTGCATCGTTCACGTCCAGTTTGACGGGCACAATCCCTTCCTGGGGATGGTCGATGGTGCCGCGGCGGCTGCCGCAGTACACCTTCATGCCGGCCGAAGCCAGCAGGTGGGCGGTGGCGGCTCCGATGCCGCTGCTGCCGCCGGTAAGCAGTACTACGCTTACTTCCATAGGGTCGATCGTTTTATAAAGTGTTCGGGTAGGGGCATATCGTAAACGCTTTTGCGGAGGAAGCTGCCAAACTCCTTGTCGGAAAGGGCTTCCTGCTGCTCTACGCTGATGGTCCGGCCAATTCCAAGGCGGGGGAACGTGCCCTTTTTGTTGGCTACTTCGTGGAACAGGCGAACAAAGCGGAGACGATAGTCAATGAGTCCCAGTCCATAGTAGAACCAGGAGTTATGGTCGAAAAAGCGGATGGGTACCACGGGGACTTTCGCTTTTCGGATGAGCTTGATGGCCGCTTCCTGCCAGGGACGTTCCTGCAGGGTCCAGCCTTCACGAGGTTTGAGGTCTGCCACGGCACCGGACGGGAAGAGCGACAGGGGCTCACCATCCCGCAGTTGCTGCAGGGCGCTTTTTACGCCGCTAATGCTGGTAGAAGTGGTTTCCCGTTTGCCCACGGTGGGATTCACGGCAATGAAATTGGGCCCCAGCCCCCAGATGGGCATGAGCATCTGGTTCACCATGACTTTCATTTTGGGACGTACGTGGCCCACAATATCTACCAGACAAATGCCGTCGATATGGCCGTACACATGGTTGGAAATGGTGATGAAAGGCCCTTCCGGGAAGGCGAGGCGCTCCGGGTTGCCGATGAGGAATTCCAGTTCCATCTGGTCCAGGATGCCTTTGGCAAAGTCCGGTCCGGGGGCAATCCCTTGCCGTTCCACGGCCTCGTGAATCTGGTTGACATGATAGATTCCGGAAAGGTACAAACTGGGTTTATATAGCAGTTTTCCCCATTTCCCCCTTAAGAAGGGAAACAGGTCTGCAGCAACTTCCGGTGTGAAAATCATGGCTTATTCTTCCTTCTTTTTAGGGGGATCCAGTCTGGAGAAATACCGGGCATCCTGGAAAAAGCCCACCAGGTAGAACACAAACAGGAGAAGGGCGATGGCCACGGCAATGTAGTCGAACAGGCCCACCATGAACTGGTTGTGGAACAGGGTGATGGGCTGCTTCCACTGCGTTAGCCAGGGAATATAGCAGAAGGCAATGTTTACCAGGACCAGGATAATCCGGAACTCGGTGGGGCCCAGGCCGCCGTAGGTCAGGCGCATTTCCCCTTTGAGGTGGCAATTGATGTACACGAAGATGCTGAGCATGAAATAGCCCACCAGGGCCAGCATGGCAAAGCTCATGTTTACCAGCGGGCTGCAGCCTACGCCGATGAACATGATGGTTTCGTTGATGACATCTACGTTATGGTCGATGTAGAAGCCGTAGGTTTTGCGCTGAAGGTTGCGCACGCGGGCGAGGGAACCGTCCAGGGAGTCCCCGAACCAGTTGATTAAAAGGCCCAGGTTGGCCAGCCATAACCAGTTGAGATTCAGGTTGGAGAGGGCGTATCCGGCGGCTACGGTGCAGGCCCCCAGGAAGCCCACGAACGTGAGCATGTCGGATGTAACCCACTGCGGCATGCGTTCTGCCAGCCAAACCAGTACTTTCTTTTCTGCGGCATTCAGAACAGAAGTTTGAATGCGCGCCGCTTGTTTCTTTTCTTCACTCATAGCTTTCTCTAAATAACATGCAAAATTAGCAATTATTTTGTGTTTAGGAAAGCGAATAATTCGTATATTTGTACTCATGAGCGAAAAGTATCTCCGTTTAGCCGTTGTCCTCCTAATAGCGTCTCTGGGCGTTTATGCTGTGCTTACCCACCGTACCCGTGCGCGGGAACGTGCTGCACGTGAGGCAGAAGAGGCCTGGCTGGCACTGGGGCCCATCCAGAACCATCCTGTCCGCTCCCGCATCTACGACGTCAATTTCTCCCGGGAATTCAACGACCTGAACGAGACCCAGCTTAAGGTGGCGCAGGCCATCGGCGTTCCTCCGGTCGCAGACCGTGATGCTGCCGAGCATCTTAAGACCAAGCTGGTGCGGCTGGAAGATACCGACACCTATGTGGTCGATTCCCTTACGCACTCCATTCCGTACCTCATTCCGTCGGCCAAGGAACTGCTGGACCTCATCGGCAAGAATTTCCAGGATTCGCTGGCGGCTAAGGGGCTCAATCCCAACAAACTCATTGTTACGTCCGTCCTGCGTACGGAGGCGGATGTGGCCAAGCTTCGCCGGCGCAACCTCAATGCCTCGGAGAACTCTACGCACCGGTACGGCACTACCTTCGACCTTTCGTACTGGAACTATGTGAAAATTCCGGAGTATCTGGGACGCCCGTATGAGGATGTGCCGCAGTCTTACCTGCGCGCTACGTTAAGCCAGGTGCTCAAGGACATCCATGACCAGCCCGGCACTTGCTATATCAAGTTCGAGCGCAAGCAAAGCTGCTTCCACATTACTGTCAGAAAGTAGGTTTCCGCAGGTTGAAGCGCTTGAACAGCTGCTTGATGGTGCGCCAGCCCAGGGCGGAGAAGGTTTCTACGTGGCGTTTCTTTTTCTCCGGGTACATCTCCTGGAGGTTGATGAGGATGCCAGAGTCGTAAATATCGCCAAACTCATCGTTGATACCCGTCCCAAAGAATATCATGCTGGGGGACAGGTTCATGTAGGTGTTCACCAGCGGCGGAATGAAGGCGCCCATGCGCTGGATTTCTCCCTTCAGGACTTTATACGCCTCCTTGTATTCCAGCCCTTTGAAGAGTTTGGAATACCGGCCGGGATGTTCCACTTTCACCTCCTTGCGGATATGAATGAGCTTGTGGCCCTCCCCGAAATATTTTTTCATGAACACCATAATCATTTCGCGGGCCTCGGTAGGGTATTCGCGGTAAATGGTGGCCTTCCCAAAGAAGTATTTGATGGTTTTCTTGTACAGGACGCTGATGGCGCCGATGCCGTCGAAGAGGTTGTCCAGGGCATAGAGACTTTTGGAGCCGGCCTTGGAACTCTGATACTCAATGGAAACAAAACTGCGGCCCAACTCCAGGGTGTAGGGGAGGTAATCTTTCAGGAACTTCTTGGAGAACTCGAACATGTGCGAGGAGGTTAGGATGGGCTGGCCGTATTTGTCGTATACAGCCTCGTCGCAAATGCAGAAACGGTATCCGCCAATGATTTCCTCCGCTTCCGGGTCCCATAGCACCAACTGACGATACCCGTAGGCGGGATCGGTGTCGAATTTGTCTATGTCCAGCGGTTCACCGGTTCCGCCACCGCCGTTGCGGAAGGCGATTTCCCGCAGACGGCCAATTTCACGGATGACATTCTTGGATTCGGGGCCTACTACGTAAAGTTCGTTTCCGGCGCGGTTGGTGGTGCGTAGAAGGGTATCTTGGTTGAGCTCTGCCTTAAGCAAAGCTTTTTCGACAGGAGGGATGATAGGTTTACGGCTCATATACACTATTTGTATAATGCGAAATTATACCAATTTTGCGAGAAATACAAAAAATTGTATCTTTGCGGAGATTATGCAACCCAGAACAAAGAAAGAAATACTCACCAAGTTCCTCATGTTCATGCTTACCAGCAGCGCTGGTACAGTAGTGGACTTGGGGCTGCACTGGTGGTTGTCGGCCTATGTATTCGATGGAAACTACTGGGGCAGTTTCTGGGTGGCACCCACCGTTTCCTTCGAGGTGGCGGCGCTGGTGAACTTTGTCATTGCGTACTTCTTTGTCTGGAAGGAACGCATCAGCCAGCGTTCCGTGCGGTCTTTCTTCCGGCATTTCGCTGCATACAATGCGGCGTCCGTGGGTGCATATCTCATTAAGTTCGTAGCCATGCAGGGCCTCCACTTCCTCTTTGTGGCCCTTGGCTGGTTCCAGGACTGGTCCTCGGAGCCCGTGCTGTGCAACCTGCTGGGCCTGTGCTTCTCCGGCGTCTTCAATTTCTTTATGAGCGAATTCGTCATCTTTGGGAAGCCCGGCAAAAAAAAGGTGTCCGAGGAAAGCCTCGAACACCGGGTAGACGGCGAATAATCCGGGACTATTTCAGTACGCCCAGTTCTTTTCCCACCTTAATGAATGCGGCAATGGCCTTGTCCAGATGCGCTTTTTCGTGGGCGGCGCTTAGCTGTACGCGGATGCGGGCCTGCCCCTTGGGCACTACCGGGTAGTAGAAACCGGTGACGAAGATGCCCTCCTGGGCCATCTTGGCGGCGAATTTCTGGGAAAGGGGAGCGTCGTACAGCATAACGGCGCAAATGGCGCTTTGGGTGGGCTTGATGTCAAAGCCGGCGGCCATCATCCTGTCGCGGAAGTAGTTCACATTTTCCACCAGTTTGTCGTGCAGGGCGTTGCTTTCTTTCAAGATGCGGAACGTCTCCAGTGCGGCACCGGCCACCATGGGCGGAATGGAGTTGGAGAACAGGTACGGACGGCTGCGCTGCCGGAGCATGTCGATAATTTCTTTCCGGCCGGTGGTGAACCCGCCGACGGCGCCGCCGAAGGCCTTGCCAAGGGTGCCGGTGAAGATGTCAATCTTCCCGTAGCAGTTGAACTGCTCCGCTACGCCATGGCCGGTGGGTCCCACCACGCCGGCACTGTGGCTCTCGTCCACCATTACCAGGGCGTCGTATTGCTCTGCCAGGGCGCAAATTTTGTCCATAGGAGCTACGTTGCCGTCCATGGAGAACACGCCGTCCGTGACGATGATCCGGAAGCGGCAGGCCTGGGCTTCCTTGAGTTTTTCTTCCAGATCGGCCATGTCTGCGTTGGCATAACGGAAGCGCTGGGCTTTGCACAGGCGTACGCCGTCAATGATGGAGGCGTGGTTGAGGGAATCCGAGATAATGGCGTCTTCTGCCGTGAACAGCGGCTCAAACACACCGCCGTTGGCGTCGAAACAGGCGGCATACAGGATGGCATCTTCCGTGTGGAAGTAGTCTGCGATGGCTTTTTCCAGCTCCTTGTGGATGTCCTGGGTGCCGCAGATGAAGCGGACGGAGGACATGCCATAGCCACGGTTGTCCATGGCCTTTTTGGCGGCGGCAATCAGGCGGGGATTGTCTGCGAGGCCCAGGTAATTGTTGGCGCAGAAGTTGAGGGCTTTGCTGCCATCCTGGAGGGTGATTTCTGCGCTTTGCGGGCTGGCGATATTCCGCTCTTTCTTATAGAGTCCGGCCTCGTCGATGGCC
Source organism: Bacteroidales bacterium UBA2716 (assembly GCA_002354005.1). Taxonomy (GTDB): domain Bacteria; phylum Bacteroidota; class Bacteroidia; order Bacteroidales; family UBA932; genus Cryptobacteroides. The sequence continues at coordinate 1,409 of DEKS01000056.1, read as the reverse complement.
TTTAGTTCATTTTGGAGATACGCTTGGAATTTTCCGTACATAGTATATGTGTAATTAAAGGTTTCTGCTTTCAAATTTAACGTTTTTATCTTGAATATGTACATAAAAAAGCATAAATTTGCGCTACTAAACTGAGAATCGTTATGAAGAATATCCTTGTGGTGGGCTCAACCGGCCAGATTGGCTCGGAACTGACAATGAAGCTGAGGCGTGAAATCCCTCAGAGCACGGTTGTGGCGGGATACATTCCCGGCGCAGAGCCCAAAGGAGCATTATTGGAAAGCGGCCCGTCGGCCATTGCGGATGTGCGCGATGCCGCCGGATTGGCAGAAATTGTTACGCGCTACAAGATAGACACCATCTATAACCTGGCGGCCCTGCTTTCGGCCGTGGCGGAGCGGAAGCCCCTCCTGGCCTGGGATATTCAGATGAACGGCCTGCTCAATATTCTGGAAATTGCCCGTGAAAAGGGCGTGGCGGTGTTTACGCCATCTTCCATCGGCTCTTTTGGCCCGGAAACCCCGCACGTGGGAACGCCTCAGGACACCATTCAGCGTCCCCGTTCCATGTACGGCGTCACCAAGGTGGCCACGGAGCTCCTGAGCGACTACTATTTCCATAAATACGGGGTCGATACCCGTTCGGTCCGTTTCCCGGGCCTTATCTCCTACACCACGCTGCCGGGCGGCGGCACTACGGACTATGCCGTCGAGGTATATTACAGCGCCGTAAAAGGGGAGGAGTTCACTTGTCCCATCGCCCCGGGAACCTATATGGATATGATGTACATGCCGGATGCCCTACATGCCGCTATCATGCTCATGGAAGCGGATCCGTCCCGCCTGAAGCACCGCAATTCCTTCAATATTGCCTCCATGAGCTTTGAGCCGGAGCAAATTTTTGCCAAAATCCGGGAATACATTCCTTCGCTGCAGGTCCGCTATGAAGTGGACCCTGTGCGCCAGGCCATCGCTACGTCATGGCCGGACAGCATGGATGACAGCTGCGCCCGTGAGGAATGGGATTGGAAGCCCACGTATGATATGGACAGCATGACAGTGGATATGATTAAGAATCTGCGACTGAAACTGGGGGCGCAATAAGGTCTCCGTTACCGGGCACGGAAAGTTGAAAGTAAAAGATGGGGTAGTGCTTACAAACTGTAAGCACTATTTTTATTTTTACTTACAGTTTAAAACTTGCTGAATGTTTCGGTCAGTTTCGAAAAAGTGTAAAACCACGTTCTGATAGTGTAGAATGGCTTTTTAAAAACTTTATTAATTAGTGGACCAAATTTTGCTTAATATACAAATTGCTGAAAATCAATATATTAACAAATTTAGTAAAATTTTTATTAAAAAATCTTTTGAAAAAATTTGCAAATCCAAAAAATTGCCGTACCTTTGTAT
>DEKS01000008.1 GCA_002354005.1 Bacteroidales bacterium UBA2716 | reverse complement strand
AATATCTGGCGCTTCCCGTACCTGGTGGGTATGAACGGAGGCGCCGCTTTCATTGTCATTTACATTGGCTTTGTGCTGCTGCTGTCCATCCCCATTTTTCTGGCGGAGTCCGTCATCGGGCGCAGCAGCGGGGCCAATTGCCGGGCGGCCATCGGCCAGTTGGTTCCGGGCCGTGCGGGCCGGTGGTTCGGCCTCCTGATGGTCTTTACGCCCCTGTGGATTGTCTCCTATTACTCCGTGGTGGGCGGCTGGTCGCTGGACTTCCTGGTGAAGGCTTGTAAGCTGGAGTTCACCACGGTGGCACCGGAACTGGTGAGCGGCACCTTCGGCACGTTTATCTCCAGCACCTGGACGCCTATTTTGTGCCATTTGCTGTTTCTGGCGCTGACGCTGGGTATCGTGGCGTTTGGGGTGAAGGACGGGATTGAGAAGTTCAGCAAAGTCTCCATTCCGGTGCTGTTCGTGCTTATCGTCCTTATTGCCCTGTATTCCCTTTCGCTCCCGGGCGCGCGGGAAGGGGTGCATTACCTCACGCGGCCGGACTTCTCCAAGGTGTCGGTCCATACTTTTGTCGATGCCCTTGGGCAGGCGTTTTACTCGCTGTCGCTGGGCATGGGCATCATCATCACTTATTCGTCCTATGTGAGCAAGGACGAGAACCTCATGGTAAGCGCCGTGGGCACTTCCGTGAGCGACCTGCTCTTTGCCTACATCGCCGGCTTTGCCATCCTTCCGGCCGTGTTTGCCGCCGGGATCGCCCCGGGAACGGGCCCCGGTCTGGTGTTCGACACGCTGCCCTATATTTTCTCCAGCATGGCCGGCCAGATGCCCGTTGCCAGCGCCATCGCTGCCATCCTCTTTTTTGCCGCCATTCTGGTGGCGGCGCTCACTTCGTCCGTTTCGCTCATCGAGGTGGGCGTTGCGTATCTTACTGAGAGTAAAGGACTTTCGCGCACGGCCGCGTGCCTTGTCCTGTTTTTTTCCTGCGGCCTGGGCGGTGCACTGAGCAGCCTTTCCTTCGGCCCGCTATCCGGTATCAGAATCTTTGGCGGCGGCCTGTTTGACTTTGCCGACAGCTTTGCCTCCAACGTCCTGCTGGTGATGGGCGGCCTGCTTAGCGTTATTCTGGTGGGCTGGGTGATGCCCCTGAGGACCCTCTTTTCCGAATTCACCAACCGGGGTACGCTGGCAAAGAACCGGCGCCTGTTCCCCTTCTTCTATTTCCTTATCCGTTACGTAGCGCCGATCGGCATTTTGGCCCTGGTCGCAGCCTCTATCCTGTTATGAAACCGCGTGAACACTTTGGCAGCCGCTTTGCTGTCATTGCCGCCATGGCCGGAAGCGCCGTGGGGCTGGGCAACATCTGGCGTTTCCCCTACATCCTGGGGCAGTACGGCGGTGCCGCCTTTGTTCTTGTCTATATAGTGGCCAGCCTGCTGGTAGCGCTGCCCATCTTTTTTGCCGAGTCTGTGATTGGCCGACGCAGCGGAACGGACACCTTCGGCGCCATGAAAAAACTGGCACCGGGCACGCCCTGGAAGTGGGCGGGCCTCCTGACCATCTTGTCGCCTCTGCTCATCCTGAGCTACTACTCCGTGGTGGGCGGATGGAGCGTACAGTTCCTGTTCAAAGCGCTGTCGTTCAATATCACCGGCGATGTGTCCGAGTCGGAGGTGGTGGGCTACTTCAGCCAGTTCATCTCTTCCGCCTGGCAGCCCATCCTGTCGCATACGCTCTTTATGGCGATGGTGGCCGGAATCGTCCTTGGCGGCATCAAAAACGGCATTGAACGCTTTTCCAAGGTGGCCATGCCGGTGCTGCTGGGGCTCATCCTGTTCATTGTGGTGTATTCGCTGACGCTGCCGGGCTCGATGGCGGGGGTCCGGTACCTCCTCAAGCCGGATTTTTCCAAGTTGACGGCCGATGCCTACGCTGCGGCGCTGGGCCAGGCCTTTTTCTCTCTTTCGCTGGGGGTGGGCACCGTGCTCACCTATGCCTCGTATGTGAAGAAGGAGGAGAATCTGGTGGTGTCCGGTGTGGGGACGGCGGTGAGCGACCTTGTGTTTGCCCTGGTGGCGGCGTTTGCCATAATGCCGGCGGTGTTTGCGGCCGGTTTTGAACCCGGTTCCGGACCGGGCCTGGTGTTCCAGACCTTGCCGTATATCTTCCACAAAATGTCCCAGGGAATGCCTATTGTGAGCACCTTGGTGTCGGTGGCGTTCTTCCTGTCCATCCTGGCGGCGGCTCTCACATCGGCCATCTCCATGCTGGAGGTGGGCGTGGCGTACCTGGTGGACCAAAGGGGGATGGGCCGGCGCCGCGCTACGCTGCTGCTGTCGCTGGGCGTGTGGCTACTGGGGCTTCTCTGCTCGCTGTCGTTTGGGCCTTTGGCGGGCGTTAAGGTGCTGGGCCTCAGTTTCTTCGACCTTCTGGATGCCCTTTGTTCCAACTGGCTCATGCCGATGGGTGGCCTGACATTCACCCTCTTTGTGGGCTGGTGGATGTCCCGGGCCGATGTCCGCGACGAACTCACCAACGGCGGTACCTGCAACGTGCGCCTCTTCGGCCTGGTGTACTTCCTCATGCGCTACCTGGCTCCCGTGGGCATTGTGACGGTGTTTTTGACCAACCTGTTCCTGTAGCAGATTTGAAAATAATTGCGTACATTTGTGGTATGCAACAGTACCTAGACCTTCTGCAACATATCCGGGAACACGGAGCCATGAAAGAAGACCGCACCGGGACGGGCACGCAGAGCGTGTTCGGCTACCAGATGCGCTTCAATCTGGCCGATGGTTTCCCGCTCCTGACCACCAAAAAAGTGCACCTCAAGTCCATCATCTATGAGCTTTTGTGGTTCATTTCGGGCAACACCAACGTGCACTGGCTGCAGGAGCATGGGGTCACCATCTGGGACGAATGGGCCGGCCCGGACGGGGAACTGGGTCCCGTGTATGGCCATCAGTGGCGGTCCTGGCCTGCGCCGGACGGACGCAGCATAGACCAGCTGGCCCAGGTGATAGACCAAATCAAGCGCAATCCGGACTCCCGCCGCCTGCTGGTGAGCGCCTGGAACCCCGGGGAAGTGGACCGGATGGCCCTGCCGCCCTGCCACTGTCTGTTCCAGTTTTATGTGGCAAATGGCAAACTCTCCTGCCAGCTGTACCAGCGCAGCGCAGACGTTTTCCTGGGGGTGCCGTTCAACATTGCCTCCTATGCGCTGCTCACCCTCATGATCGCCCAGGAGTGCGGCCTGCAGCCCGGAGAATTCATCCATACAACCGGGGATACGCACCTGTACAGGAATCATTTCGAGCAAGTGGCCCTGCAATTGTCCCGGGAGCCGCGGAAACTGCCCGTCATGCGCCTGAATCCGGAGGTTAAGTCGGTCTTCGACTTCCAGTACGAGGACTTTACGCTGGAGGGGTACGACCCCTGGCCGGCCATCAAGGCGCCCGTGGCGGTATGAGATACGCTCGGCCTTCGGCCTCGGTATGACAAAGAGGCGGCGAGGAATGACAACATAGAAGTTATGCAAAAATGTTTGATTGTGGCCATCGGCCAAAATAATGAAATTGGCGTGAAGGGTGCCTTGCCGTGGCACATTTCGGCCGATTTGCAATATTTCAAGCGCACCACCAAGGGCTTTCCCGTCATCATGGGGCGCACCACGTATTTTTCCCTGCCCGTGCGGCCGCTGCCGGGGCGTAGGAATATCGTCCTGAACCTGGGCGGAGACCCCATAGAGGAGGTCACCTGCGTGTATTCCTTCGAGGAAGCCTATGCGGCGGCGGAGGCTACCGGCGCAGAAAAGTGCTTTGTCATCGGCGGCGCATCCGTGTACAAGGCCGCCATGCCGGAGATGGACCTGCTGTACATCACCCATGTGCATGCGTCTGTTCCCGAGGCCGATGTCTTTTTCCCCGCCATCGACCCGCAACTCTGGGAGCGGGAGAGCACCTCGGAAACCTTCACAGACCCGGAAACCGGCTATGAGTTTGAATTTGTGATTTATCGGAAAAGAATATGATTACCAAAGAGTTATGGGGCACATTGCCCGGCGGAAAAGACGTTTTCCTGTACACCCTCAAAAATGCATCGGGCGCCTATGTACAGCTCGCGAGCATCGGCGCGGCCATTGTCCGGATTGTGGTGCCGGACCGTGACGGCAAGCTGGAGGACGTAGTTATCGGCTATAAAAATCCGGCCGATTATATTGCCGACGGTCCTTGCTGCGGGAAAATTCCCGGGCGCTTTGCCAACCGTATCGCCAAGGGAAAATTCACCCTGGACGGCGTGGAATATACCTTGCCCGTCAACAACGGCCCCAACCACCTGCACGGCGGCCCGGACGGCTTCCAGAACCAGGTTTGGGAGAGCCGCATAGAGGGCGATGCCGTGGAATTCATGTATTTCTCGGCCGATGGTGAGGCCGGCTATCCCGGCAACCTGAAGGTGGTGGCGCACTACACCTGGGGGGAGGACAACTCCCTCAAGCTGGTGATGACCGCCGAGACCGATAAGCCCACCGTCGTGAATCTCACCAACCACGTGTATGTGAACTTGGACGGAGAAGCCTCCGGCAGCGTGCTTAAACACAAACTGGAGCTCAACGCCTCCCAGTGGCTGCCCACGGACGAGACCCTCATCCCCGTCGGAGAGCCTGAAGACGTCGCCGGCACCCCCATGGACTTTGTGGAGGCCAAGGAGATTGGTCAGGATATTGAGGCCGATTTCCCCGCGCTCAAATACGGAAAAGGTTACGACAATTGCTATCTCATCGATGGTGCCATGCCCGGGCAGCTTTGCTCTGCGGCCGAGCTTTGGGGTGCCACTTCCGGCCGGCACCTGGAGGTGCTCACTACCCAGCCTGCCGTACAGGTGTACACCGGCAACTGGCTGGTTGGCTGCCCCGCGGGCAAGACGGGCCGCGCATACCAGGACTACGACGCCGTGGCCCTCGAGTGCCAGCACTGCCCGGACTCTCCCAATCGCCCGGACTTTCCCTCCACCGTCCTTCGCCCCGGCGAGGTGTTCGAAGAAGCCATCATCTGGGCCTTCGACGCCCGGTAAGGAGAACCCAAATACCCACCCCGCTTTTCCCCGTTAAAGCACACCCACCCCATCCATAACCTACTATAGTGCCACCCTCTGTGCTTTAATGGACGGAGGGAGAGGGTGATGGAGAGGGAAAAGGGTAGTAAAGGGGCGGACACTGCGGTTAGCTGGCTTTATTTTAACCACCCAAGCGCAAAAACGGGCGATTTTTGGGGTAGCTGGTCAAAAATTTACCACCTAACCGCACGTGGGTGTGGTCCGGTTAATCCTACTGCAACACGAAGGGACCGCTGGCGGCACGGTTTGGGCCCCAAATGCGCCCGTGGCGGGCCGAAAGGTCCGCCAGTGCTACGTTTTGCCGGGAAAATGCGCCCACAGCGGGACCGTACAAGAGAAATCCATGCCCAAAGATGAGCACACGGACCAGGGGCGCCCGTGGCGGGACTGCACAATAAGTGAGCCCTACAGCCCCAATGCAGCGAAGAACTGCTCCGGGGTGGCGTCCTTGAGGAGAACAGTTTTATCGGCAGAGAGCAGATACAGGGAAGGCAGGGCGCGGACGTTGTACAGCAGGTCCGTGCGAATCACAAACCCCGGGTCGTACCCGTTGATCCAGGAGGCGGGATACTCCGGAATATGCTCCCGCCAGGCCTCCAGGTCCTGGTCAATGTAAATATCCACCACCTTGAGCTCCCCGGAGGCGATGGCGCCGGACAGTTCCTCGGACCCTTCCAGGGCCTCCTGCAGTTCCTTGCAGGCATGGCAGTCCGGGTTGCCGAACACCAGCAGGGTCATATCGGCCTTGATGCCATACAGCGTGTGCCTCCGGCCGGCCGTGTCTACAAAGGTGAAGTCCGCTGCGCGGGTTCCGGGCCGGTTCAGTGCGCACAGGCGCGCCTCGCGGGCATAGCGTTCCCGGTCCAGCGCCGTGATGAGGGGGCAATCGGCCAGCGCCTGCGCAAACGGCAGGTAGAGCTCCTCGCTGCGCATCGGCGAATTGGGGTCGTAGAAATAGCGGGACACCAGGCCGGTGAGTTCCGGCAGGAGGTTGGCCCGGGTAAAGGTCGATTGGAACGCCACCATGCGCGTATAAAGCTGCTCCATGGCGCGTGCGCCGTCCTCCGGCGCCCCCTGTTCCAACAAGGTGACAAAGATGCCCACCTGTTTTTCCAGATCTTCCAGCGTCACACCGTTCACGGTGACGGAATCACTGTAATACAGGCTGTCCGTGGCTGTATATCGGTCCCAAAAATGTTCTCCCAGCCAGGCCATGCGCTCAGAGGGCTCGGTAATCATCATGGGAACCTCCGCGGCAGGAAAAGCGCGGGTATGACTCTCCGGAGCCGCCGTTTTCCTGGGGCCGCAGGAGAGCGCCAGCAAACAAATGCCGGCAAGAATGGACATTTGCACTTTCATAACATGCAAATTTACGGAAAAAACTGTATTTTTGTACTCTTATGAAGCGCAAGACCCTACTGGCCCTGCTACTACTCCTGGCCGCCCTCCCCCTCCACGCCCAGTTCTTCCTGAGCGGGGAAGACCCTGCCCACATAAAGTGGTACACCCTGGAAAGCGGCCATTACAAGCTCATTTACCCCGCCGGCCTGGACTCCCTGGCCAGGGTATATGCCACCCAGCTGGAGCAGTTCCGCGTGCCTGTGGGCCGCAGCTACGGCGTTATCCCCGGAGACAATCAGCGGAAAAAACTGCCCGTCCTGCTGCATCCCTTCAATCCCTATCCCAACGGCTCCGTAAGCTGGGCCCCGGCCCGCATGGACCTGCAAACGCTTCCCAATTCCGTCTGTTCGGACCCGGCGCCGTGGAGCATCCAGCTGGTCTCCCATGAGCCCCGCCACCAGGCGCAGCTGCAGATGGGAGAACGGAAGTACTTCAAGGCTTTCCGCTACATTATCGGCCAGTCATGGCATCCCGTGGCCTACCAGGTTTTTCTGGGCCATGCGCTGGGAGAAGGAGATGCCGTTACGGTGGAAACGGGCCTATGGAACGGCTCCCGCGCCCGGACGGCGGACTTCCTGAACTATTACCGTGTTGCGCTGGACCAGGGGGACTACCGCAACTGGTTCCGCTGGCGCTACGACTCCTTCAAGCACTATACGCCGGACCATTACAAGGTGGGCTACCTCACCGTGGCCGGTGCCCGCCTTCTGACCGGGAATGCCTCCATCATGCACGAGAACGCCCAGAACGCCAGCAAACGGCCCTGGCTGCTCTCCCACAGTTTCCGCAGCACGCTCAAACGCAACGGTTTCCCACGCTTTAACGACGCCTTCCGCGCCATCCTGGACACGGTAAACCATGCCTGGCAGGCCGATGCCCTGGCCCGCGGACCGCTCATCCCGCAGGAGCAGATCACCCCCGACGCTCCCCATCCCGTCTTTTACTGCTCGACCCAAATGGACAATAACGGCACCCTTTTCGCCCTTCGCGACGGGTTCACGTATGCGCCGGAGCTGGTGACCATCCGGGACGGAAAGGTGCGGCACATCACCTATGTGAACGGGCTGGACATGTCGATGGCGTATGAACCGAATCTGAATCGTATCTACTTCATGGAAGCGCGCCTGCATCCGCGCTGGAAGCTCGCCGGAGAAAGCGTAGTCTCCTACTATGACATCAATACCGACAAGTTGCACGACCTTGCCACGGGGCACCATTACCAGAACCCGCAGCCCTCGGGAGACGGCGCGCGCATTGCCGTGGCGGAATACATGCCCAGCGGGGAGAATTACGTGGTGCAGTTATCGGCCCAAGACGGCTCCGTGGTGGCCCGGACGCGCGTGCCGGACGGCTACCAGCCCACGGAATTCGGCTGGATTGGAGATACGCTGTACACATCGGCCATCTCGGTGGGCGGCTACGGCATTTACCAGGTGACGCCCCAGTGGCAGGAAATCCTGGCGCCGAGCGTCCAGAAAGTGACCAACATGGGCGGCGACGAGGACTACCTGGAATGGGTATCGGACCCCACCGGCACCAACGAATTTTATCGCTTTTATCCATCGACCGGGAAACTTTTGCAGCTCACCAGCAGCCGTTATGGCGTGGTGGACGTGATTACGACCGATAAAGAGATGATCGCGACCACCACCACCCTCAACGGCGAGCACCTTTTCCGCACGCCGCTGGATTCCCTGAAGCCGCGGGAGGTGAATTTTGCTACGGTTGCCCCCCATTTCCTTGCCGATACCATCACCGCGCAGGAACAGGCGCTGGGCCCGGGCCCGGACTTGTCGCAGCCCGTTCCGCTCACGGAGCCCAAACGTTACTACAAGTGGGGGAACCTGCTGCGGCTGCACTCCTGGCTGCCGCTGTATGTGAACTACGACGCCGTGAAGGAGGGTTCCATGGACTTTACCTACAAAACGGCTTCTATCGGCCTTACCGGCTTTTTCCAAAATTCCCTGGGGACGCTGTACGGTATGCTGGGATACGGCCTGCACCGCAGCCCGGACAACCCGGCCAACTGGCGGAACTCCTTGCACGCCAAGCTGGTGTACACGGGTCAGTATCCGGTCTTTGAGGCTTCGCTTGACCTGGGAGACCGGGCCGCCCGGCACCATTTCCTGAATCACTATGCCGATGGCGCCCGGCAGGAGCTGAGCACGGGGTATTTCCTTCGGGAAGCACCGCTGGTGGAGGCCACCTTCCGGGTCTATGTGCCTCTTTCCTGGCATAAATTCGGGGTGAATTACGGCGTTATCCCCCAGGTGCGGTATACCCTTACCAACAACTGGCTCTCTACCGAGCCCATTTTGTGGGAGGCTCCGGACCGGTTCAAAGGCCTTCCCGCCCATTATAAACTGGCCGGCGTGGGGAGCGACGCTTCCGTGCTCATGCAGCGCTTCAGTGCATCGGCCCGTGGCTATGTTACCTTGCCCCGGGAGGAGAATCAAGTCTTTCCCCGCTGGGGCATTGGCCTGGAGGCGGGCGGTTCCTTCCGTCCTTCGCTGGAGAAGGTGTTCATGCCCAGCGTCTTTGGCTATCTGTACGGGTATTTGCCCGGCTTCTCCCGCACGCAAGGTCTCCGCCTCACCGCCATGGTGCAGCAGCAGCTCACCCCGGGCACCGGGCTGTATTTCGGGGAGCTGGGAGCCAATGTGCTCCCGCGCGGTTTTGAAAGTGATGCCCTTCAGGCGGTGGCCCAGGCCAGTCCCTTCCAGTTTAAGCTGACGGCCGACTATGCCATCCCCATCTATGTGGGAGACTGGTACATCCCCGGTGTGGCCCATATCCGCAACTTTGTGCTCACCCCGCACGGGGACTACATGGGCCTGTCCGGCGGCAACCTCTGGAGCGCCGGTGCAGACTTCACCGCAGAACTGTCCAAGCTCATCCTGCCCTTCAACTCTTCCCTGGGTGTCTCCTTCAGCTACCTGGGCGGCACCTTCTACGCCAACACCGGCCAGGAGCGCCCCTGGTCCGTGGAGCTCATCTTTGGCATGGATTTCTAGGGCCTGCGCTGAAAGAATGCCGCATAACACAATAACGGTCAACAAAAAGTAACGGAGCTTCATTGCACAATTTTTTTATAGTGTTTGAGAGCCAGGGAGGCGTAGCAGTAACGACGGGTATGCTTAGTGGGAATCAGGGCGTAGTGGAAGTGCTTTTCGGAGGCGTGCTCCTCCAGGGCCGACAGGTCCCCGTAACCGGGGGCGGCCCATACCACCCCGCGGTTGTAGGCGGTGGCGGCCAGGCGCACCTGATCATAAACCGGCAGCGTTTCCAGGCCGTCCTGCGTGTGTTCTCCCTTCTTGTTCTCAGAGCCGTAGGAAGAGTAAAGCAGTCTTAAAAACACACCCACATAAATCACCTGCCACTCCTCCTTCTGCAGCCGGGAGATGCGGATGCGGCGGGCCGTAACTGTATCGTCGGTGTCGAACCACAGGTCATACTTCCGGGCCAGGCCGCTGCGCATCCAGGCTTTTTCCATAGCCTCCACAAAGGACGGCTTCATCTGAAATATGCCGATGGAGAAGTCCGGCCCGCCGCCGGTGGTGATGTAGGTGCCGTAATTGGCTGTCGTTTCCATCAGATCCTGAAGGCGGGAATAACGCTCCATCTCCGGCCAGACCACAGCTTCGGCTATCTGGGGATCCACGTCGAAGGAACGCCAAACATCATACCAGGCAGCGCCCCCGGAAGAGGGCGCTGTCAGTATAGTCCAAGCCAGTATTAGAACTTGTAGGTGCAAAGAATCAGTTGGTATTTACCGTCCTCGGTTGTGGCGGCATTGAGCCACTGGATTTTGTCCGGATAGGCCTTCCAGGCGTGCGGCTGGAAGATTTCATCACCTTCCGGCAGGGCGATGTAACCGCCTTCGCCGTTGAAGGTCACGGTACGCTGGCCGTCCCGGGAAGTCCAGGTGCCACCGGTAGCGGCAGCGCCTTTCTTCATCTCGCTCAGTTCCTTGATGCGCTTGTCGGACAGCAGGGTCCAGGAGCCGCCGCTGAACTGATAGACTTCTCCGGCATCGTTGGAAGCAAAGATGTACTTGCCGGCGGCAATATCGTCAAAGTGGGAAGCGCCGAACACGGAAAACTCCGGGAACCACGCATGACCGCCGCCACCCGGCACCTTAGACAGGGACAGCTCCCGAACTACTTCCTCCGCATACATGGGGGGATAGTCCGACGGGAACTCGCTGTAGGCCTCGGCCAGGATATCGCCGGCCGATATGACGACATTCAGCGGCATGCGCCACAGGGCGCATTCGGGGATTAGTTCGTCGGCCACGGCCTGACGGTTGAGCTTGATGAGGGACGACATATTCTCCTTCATCTGGTTGAAGCGCTTCTGGACGTCGGCGGCCCATGCCTGGGCGGCACGGTCGCGGTAGGTCTTGATGAGCTCCAAAGCCTGCAGATAGAGGGGATTGTAAACGGAAGGATCGTCGGTGGCGTAAATCTTCTCCTTGAGGGCCAGCAGTTTCTTGCGGTCGGAGGCGGAGAACTTGGCGCCGGCCTGGGAATCCGCAACAGAGAGCAGTTTCTGGGTCTCCATGAAATAGGCGCTGAGCTTCTGCTCCATCTCCATGATGGGCCTGGCTTTTTCCATCGACTGCATCAGATTGCCCATTCCACCACCCATGGAGCCCATTCCGTTGGACTTCATGGCCGCATCCATAGTCTCTTTCTGAATGCGTTTCTCGAAGGCTTCCGCTTCTTTCTTGAAAGAAGGGTTCTTGGCCGATTCGGCCTGCTGATAAGCCTTGACCTTCTTGTTCAGGGCCGCCATCTCGGGGCATTCCTTGTCAGGATTGGCGGAGTTCATCTGGGCGCGGGAAGCGCTCTTGAATTCGGCGGCGGAAACGCCGCAGTATTTCTGGATATCGGCGGCATTGCGGTCATAAACGGCATCCAGGGCCGACACACTCCGGTTGGCAGTCATGGCCATCATCTCTTGTTCCGACATACCCTGATACTGCGCGGCCTGTTTCTCCAGGTCTTCCACATTCAAATCTCCCAGCAAAGCCTTCTGCATCTTTTCCTCCAGGCGCTTCCGCTCTGCTTCCGGAAGGTTTTCATCCTGCAGTTCGTCTATTTCGGCCGGGGTGAGGCCGAAGAGGTCGGACAGCATCTTGTTGCTCTTTTCCCGGTACATGAGGGTTTGCTCATCCTCACAGGTAGTGTCTTCGTTCAGTTCCTCGGCCCGGAGGGTAACGGCCTTGATGGCTTTGTAGTAGGCAATCTGGGCTTCTTCCGTAGGATGGGCCAGTTCGGAGGCCGACGGCACAGCCGGGAATTCGTTCATGAGCGGGATGGGGAATTTGGCCGATGAAGGGGTAACAGGGCCGTCCCAGCCGAAGGTGCTGGCGCGCTTGGCGGGCAGCGCCTGCTCGCCGGTAACGGCGGCAGGAGCGTCGGAATCGGGCATCGCCGACAGGGGCTGCTCTTCTTTCGAAGACACGCCAAAGGGATTGCCGATATTACCGCCAGCGGCTTTCTCGGCCTTTTCTTTCAGTTTGTTAAGGAAGCCCTGGGCCTGCGCCGGGGCGCACAACAGCGACAGTGCTGCAATGGCAATGAACAGTTTTTTCATGGTTTATTTCTTTACAAATTCCACTCTGCGGTTCTTGGCACGGCCTTCGTCAGTGCTGTTGGAGGCGATGGGTTCGTGCGAGCCCTTGCCCACGGGAGTGAGGCGGGATTCGGCAATTCCCTGCTCTACCAGGGCGGCCACAATGGCTTCGGCGCGTTTCTGGGACAGAGGATCGTTCACCTTGTCAGAGCCCGTGGCGTCGCAGTGGCCCTGCACCTCGAAGGAGAGGTTGGGGCTCTCCTGCATCAGTTTGGCAATACGGTTGATTTCCACCATGGATTCGGGCTTGAGGTCTGCCTTGCCCACCTCGAAGGTTATGGCGTAGGTGATAATCTTGCCGTCGGAAGCCAAGCGGTCATACAGCGGAACGGCGCCCTTGGCAACGCGGACGTTCTTGATGAAGAAGCGGTCCTTATCGTCACAGTTGGAGACGGAACGGAGAAGCATGCGGGTGGGCTGCGCCACGTTGGGCAGATTCACCATCCTGACACCATTCACATAATATTTGAAGGCGCGTTTGTTGAAAGACGCTGCGACGTGGAGCCAGCTGTCGGGCACTACAAGCTTCTGAACGTTATCTCCCGGAGTTGTTCCGTGGCGAAGGTCTCCGCCCGGAGTATAATAAGAATAATCCAAAGTGGGAGCTCCTTCATTCTCAGACAATTCGTTGAACGCCGGATTGAGGGCGACAAAAACGCAATAGTCGGAGAATTCATCCGAACGTAACACAAGATCTATATGGTCGTTGTTACTGGAGCCTCCGGTGGGGTTGGACCAGACATCGAATTCCACGGTGAACTCCTGGGGCAGATAGTTCTCCTCCTTCATCAGCGGAGCGATGTCCGAGAACCAGCCGGAGAGTTTGATGGCCTGATTGCCGTCAATGGTCATTACTTCGCACTCCTCTCCGCCAAGAAAATCCCAGTGAGAAGGGAACTCGCCCAGTTTCTCCCCCTCAACCGGATCTTCGAAGAAAATCTCGTCACCCGGCACAAAGTCGGTCTTGGCGTACTCGGAGGTTACCTGCTTCTTGGGAGCGGCAGCGCCTTCCGCACCCGGTTTCTTGGCGCCGCAATCCGTGCAGAACTTACCGGTGTTTCCGGTTTTGCCACATTCCTCACAGGTCCAGGCGGCGGTGGCGGGAGCTTCGGCTTCCGAGGCGTCTTTGGCCTTCTCCTTATTCTTCTGGTCTTTTCCCACTTTGCCGTCCAGGACGTTGTTCACGCCCTTTTCCACTTTTTGGCCGATATTCTGCTCGGCGGCATTCTTGGCTCTTTCGCCCAGGTTTTTCAGGAAATTCTGGGCATCGGCAGTCCCGCAAACCATGGCAAGGACGGCGACAGAAAGCAATAACTTTTTCATATCAGATGATTTTGTTTTCAATGGTTAACACAAATTTCATATTTGTCCACCAAAAAAACACCACCCTAAAGGGGGGAAATGAGCCTTTAACGCCCCTCCAATGGGTTAATTCCATCCTTTTTGACTATTTTTGTAGTATGAAACGTTCGCTCCTGATCTTGCTTCTTGCAGTCCTCGCCATGCCCCGGGCCGGCGCTTATAATGACCATCGCGGCCACAATCTGGACTCGTTGGAGCGAGCCGTGGCGCGCTGGACGCCGGACACCATAGACAAGGCTTCCCTGGAAGATTTGCTGGATATTAACCGGGCATACCGGAACCTGATGCTGGGCTATCACGTGATGAACGGAGACAAGTGCATCTTCTACGCCCGCCGGGCCCTTTCCATCAGCCATCCCCGGCTATGGTATGCCGCCGATGCCGACGCCTACCGCTATATCGGCCAGGTTTTCTACGGCAGGGAACAATATGACAGCGCCCGGGTTTATTACCTGGCCTCCCTTGCCGCAACGGACGCCATGGCTGCGGGGGCCACTTCGCCCACGGACACGGCCGGCTATTCGCAAAAAATGATTGACGATTACTATTCGGCCCTGTACGGCTCCATCGGCAATCTCTATAATATGATGGATTCCATCCCCCAGGCCATGGATTACTATGAAAAGGCCGGCGCCATCTTCGAAAAATACGGCTGGAACGAAAGCAACAGCGTCCTCCATTACAACATGGGCGAAACCTGGGTGGACGAGGGGGAACTGGACAAAGCCAAGGCCGAGTACGACAAAGCTATGGCCTTTTCCCAGGCTTCGGGGGACAGCCTGATGATTGTGGACGTATGGAAGGGCTACGGCCGTCTGTATGCCGAACAGGGGAAAACCTGGAAATCGCTTCCCTATTTACGCAAGGCCGATGCCTACTACGCCGCCCATCCGGATTATGCGCCGAATTTCCGTACGGAAAACCTGAACTATATGCAGGAGGTGCTCACCCGCCAGAAACGGCAGCTGGGCTGCCTGGCCGGCGCCTTGGCGGCCGTTATCCTGATCGTTCTCGGAATCATTTTCGGCCTCCGGAAGAATCGCCCGGCCTCTTCTGAAAAGGCTGCCGTATCGGCCGAAGCTCCGGAACTGACGGCCCGCGAAAAGGAAATCCTGGACCTTCTGTCCAAAGGCTACACCACCACTCAGATTGCCGAAGCCCTTTCCCTGAGCAAGGAAACCATCCGCTGGTACAGGAAAAAACTGCTTGAGAAATTCGACGTCTCCAACAGTCCGGAACTTGTCTCCTGCGCCAAAGAGATGAGGCTCATCTGAGTAGCCCGACGGCCGCGGTCCAGTGCACAAATATGGCCTGTTCTCATTAAACCATCGTTTTCTTGGAAGTTGACGGTGGAATCTGGGGCTCCGGCTCAAATGCGGCGGGTGAACCCATGTCCACCACCTTCCTGCTGATATGGCTTGGAGTAGTTATAGTTATCAGCATACTTGATTACTTGGTGCCGGGTTATTTTACAAAACTCACAGGCGGCAGCAAATATGGCAGCTGGGGCGCAATCGCGGGACTATTCATTGGGATGATATACCCGCCGGTGGGGATGATACTCGGCTCCCTGCTGGGCGCTTTCGTGGCCGAATTCCTCTTTGCCGGCAAGGACGCCGGGGCGTCCCCTTGTCCGTGTGCTCCTCTTCGGCATGGATTTCTCTTGTACGGTCCCGCTGTGGGATTAACCGGACCACACCCACGTGCGGTTAGGTGGTAAAATTTTGACCAGCTACCCCCAAAATCGCCCGTTTTTGCGCTTGGGTGGTTAAAATAAAGCCAGCTAACCGCAGTGTCCGCCCCTTTAC
>DEKS01000072.1 GCA_002354005.1 Bacteroidales bacterium UBA2716 | reverse complement strand
ATCGAAAACGGCTTCTATTACGATGTGGACATGAACGGCCGCACCCTGACGGACGCGGACTTCAAGGCCATCGAGAACAAAATGCTGGAATTCGCCCGCCAGAAGCAGGACTTCCAGCGCATAGAGGTGTCCAAGGCGGACGCCCTCAAATACTTCACCGAGAAAGGGGACCCGTACAAGCAGGAACTCATCTCGGAGCTGGAAGACGGCACCATCACCTATTATACCAACGGCCAGTTCACGGACCTGTGCCGCGGCCCGCACCTGAAGAACACGGAGGTCATCAAGGCCGTGAAGGTGCTCTCGCTGGCCGGCGCTTACTGGCGGGGCGATGAAAAACGCCAGCAGCTCACCCGTATCTACGGCATCACCTTCCCCAAGGCCAGCATGCTCACCGAGTATCTGCAGGTACTGGAAGAGGCCAAAAAGCGGGACCACCGCAAGATTGGCAAGGACATGGAGCTGTTCACCTTCTCCCAGCGCGTAGGCGCCGGCCTGCCACTGTGGCTGCCCCGTGGTGCGGCCCTTCGCAACACCCTGCAGGCCTTCCTGGCCAAAAAGCAGGCGGAGTACGGCTACCTGCCCGTTGTTACGCCCCATATCGGCGGTAAGGAACTCTACGTGACTTCCGGTCACTATGCCAAGTACGGCAAAGATTCCTTCCAGCCCATCCACACCCCGCAGGAAGGGGAGGAGTACCTGCTCAAACCCATGAACTGCCCGCACCACTGCGAGATTTACCGCAGCGCCCCGCGCAGCTACCGTGACCTGCCCCTGCGCTTTGCCGAGTTCGGCACCGTGTACCGCTATGAGCAGTCCGGAGAGCTCCACGGCCTCACCCGCGTACGCAGCTTCACCCAGGACGACGCCCACCTTTTCTGCCGCCAGGACCAGCTCCAGGAGGAGTTCGAAAAAGTGATCGACCTTATCCTGTATGTGTTCAAGACGCTGAAATTCGACAAATTTACCGCTCAGGTGTCCCTGCGGAATCCCAAGAATCCGTCCAAGTATATCGGTTCCGATGAAAACTGGCAGAAGGCGGAACAGGGCATCATTGACGCGGCCAAGAAAAAAGGCCTTCCGTACGTGATTGAGACCGGCGAGGCCGCTTTCTACGGCCCCAAGCTGGATTTCATGGTAAAGGACGCCATTGGCCGCAGCTGGCAGCTGGGCACCATCCAGGTGGACTACAACCTGCCGGAGCGCTTTGAGCTGGAGTATGTGGATTCCGACGGCACCCGCAAGCGCCCGGTCATGATTCACCGCGCGCCGTTCGGCTCGCTGGAGCGTTTTGTGGCCGTGCTGCTGGAGCACACCGCCGGTCATCTGCCGCTGTGGCTGCACCCGGACCAGGTGAAAGTGCTGCCCGTGAGTGAAAAATATGCAGATTATGCGAAAAAAGTTGTAAATCTGCTAAATAATTCCGAAATTCGCGCCTCTATAGACGACCGAAACGAGACACTCGGTAAGAGAATCCGTGAAACTTCTCTCAAGAGAGTTCCGCTTCTGGTGATTGTCGGCGAAAAAGAAATGGCCGACGAAACCGTGTCTGTACGCCGTGGAACCGAGGACCAGGGTTCCATGAGCGTGCCTGCCTTTGTGGAGTATGTCCGCAAAGCCGTGGCAGAGGAACTGGCCCAGTAAGTTTAACATTTTAAAGGAGCAAAATTATCGCAACGCCTTTTAAACCGAGGCCCTCGGGTCTCAAAAAGAAGCCCATGCAGGCTCAGGCTAGCCAGAAGGACGAAAACGCCCTTCGGATTAACCGTGAAATTACCGCCTCCCAGGTGCGCCTGGTAGGGGAGAGCATCCCCGAGCAGGGCATTTACCCCTTCACCAAGGCCCTGGCCATGGCAGAGGAACAGGAACTGGACCTGGTGGAAATCAGCGCCAAAGCAGACCCGCCGGTGTGCAAGATTCTGGACTACCAGAAGTACCTGTACCAGCAGCGCAAGAAGGCCAAGGAGATGAAGGCAAACGCTGCGAAGATTGTCATCAAGGAAATCCGCTTCGGGCCCAACACGGACGAGCACGACTTCCAGTTCAAGCTCAAGCATGCGCAGGAGTTCCTGCAGGAAGGGTCCAAGGTGAAAGCCTCCATCTTCTTCCGCGGCCGCTCCATCCAGTTTGCGGAGCAAGGGGAGAAGCAGCTGCTCAGGTTCGCGGTGGAGCTGGAGGAGTACGGACGCCCGGAAAGCATGCCCACCCTGGAAGGCAAGCGCATGACCATGATGCTGGCTCCCGTAAAGAAGAAATAAGGGATATTCCTTATATGTATAATTAATTAATTGTTTAACACAATGGCAAAGCTTAAAACCAACTCCGGTGCCAAAAAGCGCTTCACGCTTACCGGATCGGGAAAGATCAAGAGGAAGCACGCTTATCACAGCCACATCCTCACCAAGAAGACCAAGAAACAGAAACGCAATCTGGATCACTTCGCCGTTTTGGAGAAAGTGGACGTTGCACGCGTAAAAGAGCTTCTGGTCCTGTAATTATGTTTAACTGGAACGCAGTCAGAAAGCACATCGACCCAGATGTCACTGCCTCCAAAAAAGTAAAAATTTATGCCTAGATCAGTTAATTCTGTTGCCTCAAGGGCACGCCGCAAAAAGATTCTTTCCAGAACCCGCGGCAACTTCCTGTCCCGCAAGAACGTGTGGACAGTCGCCAAGAACACCTACGAAAAAGGTCTCACCTACGCCTACCGCGACCGCAAGGCCAAGAAGCGTGAGTTCCGCTCCCTGTGGATCCAGCGTATCAACGCCGCTGCCCGTCAGTACGGTCTCACCTATTCCCAGCTCATGGGACGCCTGGCCAAGCAGAACATCGGTCTCAACCGCAAAGTCCTGGCCGACCTTGCCATGAACAACCCTCAGGCTTTTGAGGCTATTGTGAAATCTGTAAAGTAGCTTGTTAACCGTGAGCTGGAAGGATATCATCCAAAACAGGTGGGTAAAGCTGAGCTTCTGGGCTCTGCTCTACACCGTATGGGTGATCTGGCTCGGGAACTATTGGTGGCTTTTGGGCCTGGGCGTCCTCTTCGACTTTTTCATTACCAAAAAAGTGAAGTGGCTCTTCTGGAAAAAGGAATACGCCCCCGGAGAAAAGCACAATGTGTGGCTGGACTGGCTGGATGCCATCATCTTCGCCGTGGTCGTGGTTACTTTCATCAATATGTTCTTTTTCCAGGCCTTCAAAATCCCTTCCTCCTCCATGGAAAGTACGCTGTACACCGGAGACCATCTCTTCGTGTCCAAGCTCACTTACGGGCCACGCGTCCCCCAGACGCCGCTCACCATTCCTTTTACGCACAACCGTGCTTTCGGCCATGAGTCGTACTCCACGCTCATCCAGAACAAGTACCGCAGGCTAAAAGGTTTCCGTGAGGTAAAACGGGGCGATATCGTGGTGTTCGGTTTCCCCAATGGGGACACAGTCCTTACCCGCCGCCCGGCAGACGATTATTACGCCTGGGTCCGGAGCTACGGAAGGGAACAGACCATTGCCCAGTTCGGGCCGGTGATTGTTCGCCCCTCGGACAAAAAAGACCACTACGTCAAGCGTTGCGTCGCCGTTGCCGGTGACACGCTGGAAGTCAAGGACGGTCTGGTATGGGTCAATGGCGTCAAGGAACCCGACTATCCCGGAAGGCAGCTCACCTATCAGGTCATTACCACGGGCAACCGTATCAACCAGCTCAAACTGGAAGAGTTAGGCCTGAACCTGAGTGAATTGTACTTCGATTCCCGTCTGCCCGGCTATCCCATGATGCCGCTGACGGACAAGATGCTGGACAAGGTGAAAGAAATCAAGTCGGTAGTGGAGGTTACGCCCAATCAGGAGCGTTTTGCAGCTGCCGGACAAGATATCTTCCCGTTCGACGGGCAGTGGACCTGCGATTATTTCGGACCGCTCTGGATCCCTAAAAAGGGCGTTACGGTGAACATCAGCCTGGAAAACCTGCCGCTGTACGAGCGCATCATCCGGGACTATGAACACAATACGCTTCAGGTGAAAGAGAGTGTCATTTACATCAACGGACAGCCCGCCACAACGTACACCTTCCAACAAGACTACTACTTCATGATGGGTGACAACCGTCACAACTCCCTGGATTCCCGCTATTGGGGATTCGTCCCGGAAGACCACATTGTCGGTACGCCCTCCATCATTTGGCTCTCTACAGATGAGAGCAAAAGCTTCCCCAAAAGCATTCGGTGGAAACGGTTCCTCAAACTCGTTTAACACCCCAAACAAGTAACAATTAAAAAAGTAAAATATTATGTCAAAGGTTTGTCAGATAACCGGTAGGAAGAGAATGATCGGTAACAATGTTGCCCATTCCAAGCTGCGCACCAAGCGCGACTTCTCCCTCAATCTCAAGACCAAGAAATTCTGGTCTGAATCCGAACAGCGTTTCATCACCCTGAAGGTGACCACCAAGGGCATGCGCATCATCGAGAAGAATGGTCTCGACGCCACCCTCAAGGCCGCCCAGGAGAAAGGATACGTAAGCCTTGTTTAACCCTTTAATCCTTATCAATTATGGCAAAGAAAGCTAAAGGTAACAGGGTGCAGGTCATCCTGGAGTGCACAGAACAGAAAGCCAGCGGTGTTCCCGGTATGTCCCGTTACATCACCACCAAGAACAAGAAGAACACCCCGGACCGTCTGGAGCGTATGAAGTACAACCCGTACCTCAAGAAAGTCACCCTTCATCGTGAGATTAAATAAGTAAACCCGTTTAGACTATGGCAAAGAAAGCAGTTGCAACCTTCGATGCAAAAGCCGGTGCTAAGCACATGGTGAAGGTTATCCGCATGGACAAAAGCCCCAAAACCGGTGCCTACGTGTTCGTAGAGCAGCTGGTAGAGGAAGGCAAAGAGAAAGAATTCTTCAACAAGAAATAATTTTCTTGCCGCTTCAGTAAAGAGCCACTCCTTTCCGGGGTGGCTTTTTTGTGCCAATCTTCTTGCCGCGTTGTTACGCAAGCTCGATGCCGGCGGCATGGCAGGCGGCACGCATGTCCGCGGGCCAGATGGCGCTCTGGATTTCGCCAATGTGCGCCTTGCGAAGCAGGAACATGCACAGGCGGGACTGGCCGATGCCGCCTCCGATGGTCTGGGGCAGCTTTCCGTCCAGCAGCAGGCGGTGGAAGTACAGTTCCTCCTTCCATAGCTGGTCACGCTCGGCGAGCTGACGGTGCAGCGTGGGGGCATCGACACGGATGCCCATGCTGGAAATCTCGAAGGCGCTGCCGAGCACCGGATTCCACAGGAGAATATCCCCGTTCAGGCTCCAGTCGTCGTAGTCCGCGGCGCGGCCGTCGTGCGCCTGACCGTTGGAAAGCTTCCCTCCAATGCCGATGATAAAAACGGCACCGTACTCCTTTGCAATGGCATTTTCGCGCTCCTTGGCCGATAACGAAGGGTATCGGTCCAGCAGCTCCTGCGCATGGATGAAATGGATCCCGTCCGGGAGGATGGGCTCAATCTGGGGAAACTCCACAAAGAGCTTGTTTTCAGTCACTTTCACGGCCTCGTAAATGTGGCGGACGGTTTGCTTGAGGTAATCCAGGTTCCGCTGCTGGGGCGTCATCACTTTTTCCCAGTCCCACTGGTCCACATAGATGGAATGGATGTTGTCCAGGTCCTCGTCCGGACGCAGGGCATTCATGTCTGTGTAAATGCCGCGGCCGGGCGTCACGCCCAGTTCCGAGAGTTTCAGGCGCTTCCATTTGGCCAGGGAGTGCACCACTTCCGCGGGGGCGTCCGCGAGGGACTTTACAGGGAACTTCACGGGGCGTTCCACGCCGTTCAAATCGTCATTGAGGCCCTGCCCGGAGAGCACCATCATGGGCGCCGTGACGCGCAGCAGCACCAGCTGGGCGCTCAGGTTGGCCTGGAACATATCTTTGACGGCCTTGATGGCCTTTTCCGTTTGCTCGGGACTGCCCAGCAAGTTGCGGTAATTCTTGGGAATAAAAAGCATGATGCAAAGGTAGTCATTTCTCGCCGCGTTGACAAAAAAGTCTGCGTGGGAGCAGTTTGGGTGTTAACGTGGCAAGGGTGGGAAAAGTATTGCTTTCTGGCCATAAAATGTGTATATTTGCATTCTATGGGAATATTTGACAAAGGATTCAAAAAAACCAACCTGAACTTCTTCCAGAAGCTGGGGCGGGCTATTGTGGGTAAGTCCAAGGTGGACGACAATGTCCTGGATGCCCTGGAGGAGGCGCTGCTCAGCTCGGATATGGGGGTAGATACCACCCTCAAGCTCATCGACAACATAGAGGAGCGCGTGGAGAAGGACAAGTACGTGGACATGGAGGAGCTTACCGCCATCATTCGGGACGAGATAGCGAACTTGATCGGTCCGGACGAAGGTCCGGTGCAGCCCTTCGACTTTAGCAAGAAGCCCTACGTGATGCTGGTCGTGGGGGTCAATGGGGTGGGGAAAACCACTACCATCGGCAAGCTCGCGGCCCTGCTGGAAAGGCAGGGGAAAAAGGTGGTGATTGGTGCGGCAGATACCTTCCGCGCTGCGGCCGTGGAGCAGCTCGCCGTGTGGGCGGAGCGTGCCGGGGCGGAGATTGTGAAACAGCCCACGGGCTCGGACCCTGCCGCCGTCGCCTTCGACACCGTAAAAAGCGCCGTTGCCAAGGGGGCCGATGTCGTTCTTATCGACACCGCCGGCCGCCTGCACAACCGCGTGGACCTGATGAACGAGCTCACCAAAATCCGCAACGTAATCCGTCGCGTGGTGCCGGACGGCCCGCATGAGGTGCTGCTGGTACTGGACGGCTCCACCGGGCAGAATGCCTTCGTGCAGGCCAAGGAGTTTTCCAAGGCCACGGACGTAACCGCCCTCGCCGTCACCAAACTGGATGGCAGCGCCAAAGGCGGCGTGGTGGTGGGCATTGTGGACTCCTTCAAGTTTCCCATCAAGTTCCTGGGTATCGGGGAAGGCATCGACGATTTAAAAGTATTTGATAAAAAGGCGTTTGTAGAAGCCTTGTTTAAATTGGAAGATATACAATAGCATTATGAAAGTTTCGTACAACTGGCTCAAAGAGTATCTCAAGTGCGACCTCACCCCGGAGCAGGTGGCGGAGGCCATGACGTCCATCGGCATTGAGGTGGATGCCGTAGAAGTGCAGGACCGCGGACTGGACCATGTCGTTGTGGCCCAGGTCCTTACCTGCGATGCCCATCCGGACAGCGACCATCTGCATGTTACCACCGTGAACGACGGCTCCCCGGAGCCTGTCCAGGTGGTTTGCGGTGCGCCCAACGTGGCCGCCGGGCAAAAAGTGCTCTTCGCCCAGATTGGCGCCGTGCTCCCGGGAGACTTCAAAATCAAGAAGTCCAAGATTCGCGGCGTGGAAAGCTTCGGCATGATCTGCGCAGAGGATGAACTGGGTATCGGCACCAGCCATGCCGGCATCATGGTACTCCCGGAGAGCGCCGTTCCCGGCACCCCCGCCCAGGAATACCTCCAGCTGGAGAACCAGGCGGTTATCGAATACGAAATCACCGCCAACCGCATAGACGCCGCTTCGCACATTGGCGTAGCACGGGACCTGTACGGCTATCTCAAGAGCCGCGACCTCCCTTGCCAGCTTTGCCTGCCTTCCGTGGAGGCTTTCCGCGAAGGCCCCGGCGAGTCCATGCCCGTGGAAGTGCTGGACAGCAAGGGCGCCCCGCGCTACACCGGCATCACCATCGAGGGCGTCAAGGTGGGCCCCAGCCCGGAATGGCTGCAGGAGCGTCTGCTTTCTATCGGCCTCAAACCCATCAACAACGTGGTGGATATCTCCAATTTCGTGCTCTTTGAGACTGGTCAGCCGCTGCATACCTTCGACGCAGACAAGGTGCGCGGAGGAAAGGTGATTGTACGCCGCGCCGGGGAAGGGGAGCCCATCCGCACCCTGGACGGCGTGGAGCGCAAACTCGCTGCCTGCGACATGGTGATTGCGGACGCAGAAGGCCCCATGTGCATTGCCGGCGTGTTCGGCGGAGAAGATTCCGGCGTGAGCGAGAGCACCGTGAATGTGTTCATCGAGGGCGCCTATTTTGACCCGGTGAGCATCCGCAAAACCGCCAAGAGCCAGACGCTGTCCACAGACGCCAGCTTCCGCTTCGAGCGCGGCGCAGACCCTGAAGCCGCCCTGTACGCCGCCAAGCGCGCCGCCCTCCTCATCCTGGAAGTGGCCGGCGGTAAGGTGGTCGGCAAAGTGCGCGAGGTATATCCGGAGCCCATCGGCCGTGCCCAAATAGACCTGGATTACAACCGCATCGAGCATTTTATCGGCAAGAAGATTGGGCATGGCACCATTGAGAAAATTCTGGAAAGCCTTAACTATCAGTTCCTTGAGAAACGGGCCGATGGCGCTCTGGTGGCCGCTCCCACCTACATGGTGGACGTCACCCGCGAGTGCGACGTGGTGGAGGAAATCCTCCGCATCTACGGCTACAACAACAT
>DEKS01000040.1:10563-10752 GCA_002354005.1 Bacteroidales bacterium UBA2716 | reverse complement strand
GATGCCGGCGAAGCCGGAATCCCGGAGGAAGAGGGATTGTGGTCATGCCTTTCACGAGGGATGTCGCCGAAGGCGGAATCCCGGAGGAAGAGGGTATTAATTCTTCCTGTTAATCAGGCTCACGACGACCTTGACCATTGTATCCATCTCCTCCGTGTGACTCTCTGCAATCATCAGCGTAAGTGCCAC
>DEKS01000040.1:6203-10517 GCA_002354005.1 Bacteroidales bacterium UBA2716 | reverse complement strand
TTGTTCTGCATGAACCACAGGAACAACGTGGCCGCAATGCGTTTGTTGCCATCAACAAACGAGTGATTCTTGACCACCAGGTATAGCAGCATGGCAGCCTTCTCCTCGATGCTGGGGTAAAGGTCCTTACCGTCCCATGTCTGATAAATCTGGCCGATGCTGCTGTGGAACGAGGCGTCTTTCTCTACACCGAACAGGTCACTGCCGCCGAATTTATTCTTGAGTCTCTTTATGGCCTCCATTGCATTCTCATAGGTGGCATGGAAGCGTTCGGGAGCCGTTGTGTCGGCTATCTTGAGGCTCTGATAGTCGTAAGCATCCAGCGTGTCAAGGGCATAGGTATAGTCCCGGATAACGTCGAAGAGATCCGTCACTTGGTCGGAGGACAGGAGCAGTTCTTTGTTGAAAACATTCTCCAGCAGGCCCATTGCCCGTTTCAGGTCCTCGTACTTCTGCTCGGAAACCACGTTGCGGTTAACCACATAGCCATGGCGCATGTATTCCCTTAAAATAGAAGTGGACCAAATCCTAAATTTGGTGGCCTGAACGGAATTAATCTTGTATCCGACAGAGATGATAGCATCTAGGTTGTAGTACAGAACTTTGTCCTCAGAAAGGCCTCTGGCGCCACTCTGCACGGTAGTCAAAATTTCTTTGACAACCGCAGTGCGGTCCAGCTCACCACTGGCAAAGATTTTTCCCATGTGGTAAGAAACGTTCTGTTTTGTACACGCAAATAGTGATGCAATCGCCTTCTGGCTGGCCCAAATCGTTTCATTGACCGGGTCAACCATGGCCTCCATTTTCACCAGTCCGTCCTCGGACTGATAGATTACTACGTTGTTTTTCTCTTCCATGGACGCAAAGGTATGACTCATTCTGTTTTTATGCAAATCTTTGCAAGGTCTTCGCGCTAAATATCCTCGCAATGATAAGATTATCAATTGATTATAAGGATTTTCATCCTGCTAAATCTCCATTGGCCCGAATTTTACAAAACAGCAGTATATAATTAATTAAACCGGGAGTGCAATTACTGCGCTCCCGGTGCTGCGTCATTCAGTTCCTTCCTCCTTTGGGACCCGCTTCAGAAATGCCCATCGGAATCATTTTATAGATATTCTGCAATTCCTCTTCGGATAATTCCGTGAGGGCTTTTCCGTAGACCTCGTGGGCTTGTTCATTACGAACCTCAGCGTATATTTGTACGAGAAGTTTCTGCATATGCAGATATGCCCCATAACTGGTGCCCCGGTCGACGATGAAGGAAAAGAGAGCTTCTTTCCCCCGCGCTCTCAGGAAATCTTTCCCCACCCGGAGCATCTCCTCGTCGTCCTGACGGGGTTTGTCTCCAAAGAAAATCTTGTCGGCCGGGTTAATCCGAACTACAAAAACGTTTTCCCTTTTCACTTCCGGCGGTACGATTGTTTCCGGATAGTCCGATTTCTTAGCTTTATCGGACTTGGGCAATGGCGGCATAAAGCGGGTCACCCTATCCTGCCCGGAGGCCGATGAATAAGAGACCTTTAGCGAACCCAATTTTCGAAGTTCGATTTTTACGTCCTCGATGGCGCCCATCCGCACATCGTCTGCGGCAATAATCTGAACCGTAGTCTGTGGCTCTCCCGCCTTTTGAGGCGGAATAAGGTCTTTCAGCTGCGCAGCGGTATAAACCTTCCCTCCGGATTCAACGGTCCCATCGGCCTGAATGTTCAATACCACTATGGAAGCCGCCGTTGACGATGTGCGAATCTTGAACACAACAGGTTGGAACAGGATGGTTGCAACGGGCTGGCCATCCTTCTGCGCAGGAGTCCATAATGGCGATTTGCCGATAAGTTTGGCAACCGTTTCATTCAATTCATCGCAGATGCCGACGGCGATTTTTACTTTACGGACTTTTCCGTCAGTTCCCACTTCAAACATGGCGAGTATGGTCCCCTCATAGAGGCAATCTGCCGGATAATGCAGGCGGCTGTTCAGCCAAAGCGCAAAGTTTTCGCTGCAGACAGGAGCAATATCAAAATTGTTTTCGCCGATAGCCTTAAAATTCTCCAAGTCACTTACGTGTATAATATCCTCCGGTTTAACATCGGTCGGAGCATATTTAACCACTATCACTTCGGGAAGGACATGGTTGGAGTTTTCGTCGGAAATAATTTTTTCACTATCTTTGTCCGTTGGGACATAGACAGTCCGGGCTTGCAGGCCAAGCCCTAAGCACACGAGCGGGAGCATCCAGAGCACCCGCAGCCCTCTCGCGAGAGGGGATTTGGTTTTTGACATCATAGTAATACGATTTTTAAGGATACTGTGATTAAAGCTGTTGGCAACTGAGTAGCCGCTCTTGCCGACAGCTTTTCTTATAAGCAGATACTGATATTCCTTGATATTGGCGCCTGCGCGGAGAACCGCGTCATCGGCCTCATATTCATGGAGCTCCTTGAGGTCTGCCCTCAGCATCCAGATAGCCGGATTGAACCACTGGATGGCCGATAAGACATCTACCAGCAGCACTTCCATAGAGTGCCCGTAGGCGATGTGCGCCTTCTCGTGCGCCAGGATGGAGTCGTGCGGAAGCACCCAGTCTTTCCGGGAAAGGACGATGTATTTCATCCAACTGAAAGGGTCGATATCCCGCTCCGTAACGATGATGCAGCAGCCGTCCTCTTTGCGGACCAGTTCTCCCTGGCGGATAATCCGGACGATGGAAAGGATGGATATGAGTACTCGTGCCAAGACGAAGACAACGCCTGCCCAGAAAAGGATGGTGAGTGCCATCGGCCACCAAGGCTCAGATGCCTCAACCACCGGTGCAGGTTCCATTTCCGGCAATCCTGAAACAATCATCTGCCCAGATGCCGTCCTGGCTGTTTCCATCGGCCTGTGGATTGTGATGATGCAAAGTGGAAGCAGAAAAGACAGCACCGCCGTCCCCACCAGCACCACCCGGTTAAAGCGGTGGAACGTCTCCTTTTTGAGAAGAAAACGGTAGAACAGGTAGAAAACCAGCAGCGCCAGCGCCACTTTACCTTCATATAAAAGGAACGCCGTCATTGCTTTTCAATCAGATTGATGAGTTCTTTCAGCTCCTCAACGCTAATCTTCTCCTCTTTTACCAGCGCTGACACGGCACTTAGGTACGAATTGTCAAAATACTTGTCAATAAGGCCGATGAGCGAGCGCTGCTTGTACTCTTCCTTGGTCACTTTGGCGAAATACTGATACGTGGGGCCATAGGACTTATGATCAACGAAGCCTTCTTCTTGAAGCGTCCGAACCTGTGTGGAAAGGGTGGAAAAATGCGGCCTTGGTTCCGGATATAATTCCCGTAACTCCCTGACAAACAGGGGGCCTTTCTCCCAGAAGTGCTCCATGATTATCTCTTCTTTCTTGGTGAGTCTTTTCATAAGCAAAGTATTTTTTCTGCAAATATAGCTAAAAGATTTAATTGTACAACTAAATAGTATAACTTTTCGTTTATTTTCTGTAATTAGCCGAGTTAAATGCTTATGGTATAAACATTTCGACTTGCATTATCAAGATATGTATCCCATATTTGCATTGGTGCTTTGCATAGCCTGCCGCAGGCGGGAGAGATGCCGGCGAAGCCGGAATCCGGGAGGAAGCGGGATTGCCGTAAAATGGAACTCGTTCAGTATTAAGTGGTTATCAAAAATCGTCTGTGTATACTTGCATAGACGATTTTGTGTAAGTGCCTGAGTGTTAAGTTTTTCCATTTTACGCTATATGTGCCACGAGAGTGTAAAGAAGCGTTACAGTTGTAAATGCAACTTTACACACGCATATTCCTGATTTAAATCCGAATTCTCTGACTATCAGGAAGATACATTCTGCGGCACGGCGCTTGTATTGCGAGTGCGGGAATAATTGACTAAATTTGGCTTGTAAACGATGACATCGAAGAAAGGAAAGATACTGATTGTGGACGACAACGCCGGGATTCGCCAGGCGTTGAAGATCCTTCTGCCCATGCATTTCAGCGAGGTGGAAACGCTGCCTTCGCCCGTGACGCTGGTGAGTACGCTGGAGCGCTTCCGGCCGGATGTGGTGCTGCTGGATATGAACTTCAACACCAGCATCAATACGGGCAACGAAGGCCTGTACTGGGCCGGGGAAATCAAGAAGATGTTTCCGGAAGTGGAAGTGGTTCTGTTCACGGCCTATGCCGATATTGCCTTGGCGGTGGAGGGCATGAAGCGCGGCGCGTTTGACTTTATTGTGAAGCCGTGGGATAATGAGAAACTGGTGGACACGCTCACGACCGCCCGGGACAAGGCCCGGAAGGCAATG
>DEKS01000040.1:1053-6127 GCA_002354005.1 Bacteroidales bacterium UBA2716 | reverse complement strand
CATTCGGAAGACCCTGGACAAGATAGCGCCCACGGATGCCACCGTGCTGATTACCGGCGAGAACGGTACCGGCAAGGATGTGCTGGCGCGGGAAATCCATGCCCATAGTCTCCGGAGCGGGAAACCCATGGTGGCGGTGGATGCCGGAGCCATTACGGAGACGCTGTTCGAGAGCGAACTTTTCGGTCACGTAAAAGGCGCGTTCACGGACGCTCATACAGACCACGTGGGCAAGTTCGAGCAGGCCGATGGCGGCACGCTGTTCCTGGACGAAATCGGCAATATTCCCTTGCACCTGCAGGCAAAGCTGCTGCGCGTGATTCAGAACCGCAGTGTGGTGCGCGTAGGCGGCTCCAATGCTATTTCTGTGGATATCCGGCTCATCTGCGCCACCAATATGGACCTGGAGCAGCTGGTGCGGGAAGGGCGTTTCCGCGAGGATTTGTATTACCGCATCAATACGGTCCACATCCATCTGCCGGCGCTGCGTGAACGCAAGGAAGACATCGTTCCGCTGTCGCAACGCTTTCTGGAATGCTTCGCTAAAAAATACCATCGTCCCTTAACGGGGCTGGACGATTCTGCCAAGGCGGTGCTGGAAGGCAGCCACTGGAGCGGCAATATCCGCGAGCTGCAGAACTGCATCGAAAAGGCCGTCATTCTCTCCGATGGTACTGAACTGACGGCAAAAGATATTCAGTTGGAGCAATCCAAGCAGGGTACATCGACTTCCGGTACACTTAGGGCGGTTAATGAGGCCGAAGAGGAACGCTTGGTGCGGGAAGCCATGGAGCGAAGCAATGGAAACATCTCCGTGGCCGCGAAGATGCTGGGGGTCAGCCGGCCGACGATGTACGCAAAGCTGAAAAAATACGGCCTATGACCTTTACCGTCTGGCATATTGTGGGCGCAAGCATCATCGTCGCCATTGTTGCGGCGGTGGTTGCTTCTATCCGAACCAGACGGAAGGACATCAAGAAGGTAGCCTATATGATGGACGCCTTGGAGGACGGCGAACTGAATTTCCGTTTCCAGGACAAGAACAAGTTCAACCGCACCCTCAACCGTATCCGCACCATCTTCGAAAAGCAGCGTCAGGCGCACGAGCAAGACTCCTGGACCAAGCTCATCCGCGTGCTCACGCACGAGATTATGAATACGGTGTCGCCGATTGCATCCCTCTCTGATGCAATGGCCAAGTCGGTCGATGAGAACGGCCACAGTGAACTGGATATCAAGGCTGGACTGGAAACCATCTCCGACTCTTCCAAGAATCTGATTGGCTTCGTGCAGACCTATCGCCAGCTCTCCGGTGTGGCAAAGCCCATTCGCAAGGCGTTGGATCTGCAGGAGCTCATGGATAGCGTCATCGGCCTGAACAGTGAGTTCGCCGCCAGCTGCAGCGCAACCTGCAAGTATCGGCCGGAGGAGGATGATCTGATGATTTACGCCGATGAAGGCCAGATCTCGCAGATTCTCATCAACCTCATCAAAAACGCTCTCCAAGCCGGGGCCAAGCACATCGACATCACCGCCCGGATGGGTAAGGACGATGAGGTCATTATTGACGTGGCCAACGACGGCGAGCCCATTCCGGTTACCGCCCAGGAACAGATATTCGTACCATTCTTTACCACAAAGAAGGAAGGTTCCGGTATCGGCCTGAGCATCTCCCGCCAGATCATGCGGCAGCACAACGGCACCATCGACCTGCTGCGCAGCGATGTGAACCAGACGGTATTTGAACTCCGGTTCCGGTAAATTCGGCTGTAAAGGAAAGTGTAAAGGGAGTGTAAAGTTTTTACATACTTTACACTCCTTATTTATGTAAATGTATTGTGAATCAATCTGTTAAAAATTTGGCACGGGGAATGCTTGTGTTTGGCATGGTTAAACATAAGTATTGATATGAAAAACCTTTTCATTATGTGTGTAGTTATAGCCCTGGCGTCCGCAGCGAGTGTGTGCGCCAGTGGCCAAACTACCATGACCCTGAAGGAATGCATGGCCTACGCCATCTCCAATTCCACCAAGATCCGCATCCAGGAGGCGGCTATCGGCGATGCGCAAATTGACCGCAGAGACGCAGCGCTGGCGCTCTTCACGCCGCAGATCAACGCGCAGACGGTCGCGTACTACAATTTCGGCCGAAACATCGACCCGGAAACCAACCTGTATATCCAGACAACGTCGTTCCACAACAGCTACGGCGTGTCTGCGGG
Source organism: Bacteroidales bacterium UBA2716 (assembly GCA_002354005.1). Lineage (GTDB taxonomy): Bacteria > Bacteroidota > Bacteroidia > Bacteroidales > UBA932 > Cryptobacteroides. The sequence continues at coordinate 3,905 of DEKS01000040.1, read as the reverse complement.
CTACGACCTTTTCGACGGTTTCAAGGCGGTGAACAATTACAAAATCTCCAAAACCGGCCTTCTCATTGCCCAGTCGCAGGAGAAGCAGGTGGAGGCAGATATTTGCCTGGCGGTGATGGAGGCCTATTACAACGTGGTGTACTACAAGCGCCTCACCGGCGTGTATGAGGAGCAGGTGGCAACGGCGGAATCGGCCTTGAAAAAGGCCAAGCGCCAGGAAGAGCTGGGCCAGAAAGGTCACGCCGATGTGATTCAGATGGAGGCCGATTTGGCCGACCGCCAGTACGACCTCACCAATACTTTCAATAAATATCAGAGCGAGAAAATGAAACTGGCCGACCTGATGTTCTGGCCGGTGGATGAGGAACTGGTGATTGACACATCCATGCCGGAATGGGAAGTAGAACCTGTCTCCACGTCTGCCGTTGTGAACTTCGCCCTGGACCACAACCCGGGCGTGAACATGGCTTCCTGGAAGGAGCTCAATGCCAAGCGCGAGCTTTCCACCGCCAAATGGCAGTTGATGCCTTCCATCGGCCTGTATGGAGGATGGAATACCAATTATTTTACCTATCCGAACGAGATGACGGCTCCTTTTGGCACGCAGTTCCGCAACAATATGGGTGAATATGTACAGCTTACCCTGAGCATCCCCATCTGGGACCGTCTGGCCAAGGCTTCCCGCATTTCCAAGAAGCGGAATGCGCTCCAAAAGGCCACGGCCGAGCTGGACCAGAAGCGGCGGGATGTGGAGAGCGAGGTGCGGCGGGCTGTCCAGGACCGCGACGGTGCTGCCACGGCTTACCAGCAAGCCCTTCACAAGGCCGATGTCCAGAACGAGGCCTATACCCTCAATCTCAAGAAGTTGGAACAGGGCCTCATTTCCCCGCTGGAGTTCCAGACGGCCAGCAACAATTTCCTCAAGGCCCAGGCCGATGAGATGAACAGCCTGTTCAAGTACCTCATCAAGCAGGCGGTGGTGAAATATTATAGTGGAGTAGAATATGTAAATCAGTAAGAAACTATGGATAAGATTATTGATAAGAAAACCGGATGGCGCGTGGCGTTCACGAAAAAGGCCCTGCCTTGGTGGCTGGGAGTGCTGTTGCTGGTGTTTGTGATTTACTTGATTGCAAGGCCGAATAACAAGACGCTGCGCGTGGATAAGGACACGGTGACGATATCGGCGGCCGTCAAAGGCGAATTCAACGACTATATNNCCGATGACGACCATCCAGCTGAGCCCCCAGGAAGGCGGCATCGTGGAGAAAATCCTCATCGAGGAGGGTTCCCCGGTTAAGGCGGGAGATGCTATCCTTGTGCTCAAAAACGACAACCTGGATATGCAAATCCTGAACTCCGAGGCCGAACTGGCAGAGAAAGAGAACATCCAGCGCAATACGCAGATTTCAATGGAGCAACAGAAGCTGAATGTGCGCCAGAATGTGCTGGAATACGGAGTTCAGGTGGAGCGCCTACGCCGTGCCTACGAACAGCAGAAGGCCCTCTATGAAGACAAACTCATCGCTCGCGAGGAGTATCTGAAGGCCGAGGAAGACTACCGCCTGGCCAAACAGAAATACGACCTGGTCTGCGAGCGCGCTGTCCAGGACAGCCTGTACCGCAGCACCCAGATTAACCGGATGGAGGAGAGCCTGGAGAGCATGATTCTCAACATGCAGATGATCCGTAAACGCAAATCCAACCTCGTCGTGAAGGCGCCCATCGACGGGGAACTGGGCCTGCTGGACGTGGTCTTAGGCCAGTCCATAGCTGCCGGCACCAAGATTGGCCAGATTAATTCTGTTGGCCTTTACAAAGTTGAGGCACAGATAGATGAGCACTATATCGACCGCGTCATAGCGGGCCTCGAGGCCACCTTCGAGCGCCAGGGCGAGACCTACTCCACCCTCATCCGCAAAGTCTATCCGGAGGTCCGTGACGGCAAATTCAAGGCCGATTTCAAATTCGACGGCGAGCAGCCGGACAATATCCGCGCTGGCCAGACCTATTACCTTAACCTCCAGCTGGGCCAACCGGAAGAGGCGGTCATCATCCCGCGCGGCACATTCTACCAGAAAACCGGCGGAAAATGGATATACGTGGTTAACAAAGACGGCAACAAAGCCGTCAAAAGAGAGATTCGCATCGGCAGGCAGAATCCCCAGTACTACGAAGTCCTCGAAGGCCTGGAGCCCGGCGAGAAAGTCATCACTTCCGGTTACGACACGTATGGTGATAGTGATGTATTGGTATTCTAAGCTATGAAAGTATTCAGAAAAACAGGCGTTTCGACGCTGATTAATATTCTGGGAATGAGCGTGGCCTTTTCCGCGGCGATGATCCTGATGGTGCAGGTGCGCTGGGACGTGACCTACGACGCCAATTTCGAAGGCCATGAACAAGTGTTCCGGGTGGAGAACAACTGGATGGATCAGGGGCTTTTCAGCACACATATCGGCCGGCCGTTCATCGAAAGGGCCCGTGATGCCAGTCCGAATATAGAAGCCATTTGCACCTGGCAGCCATTGGGAGAAGACGTTCTGTACAAGGAAGGAGACCGGGAAAGCCCCATCACCATCCCAATGGCCCGCGTGGATTCCTCTTTCTTCTCCGTCTTCCCGGTGGAATGGGTGGAAGGATCTGCCCGGGAGTTTGACGCAGCCCGGACGTGCGCGCTAAACGAAGCCTTTGCAAAAATGATATTCGGCGAGGAGAGCGCTGTCGGGAAGATCCTGGAAAACGGAAGCGGTGAGTCCCGACGCATCATTGGTGTCTTCAGGAACACTCCGCGAAATTTCAGTGCACATATCGGTATGCTCCTGACTATGGGAGATACAGACCGCGAGAAC
>DEKS01000040.1:0-965 GCA_002354005.1 Bacteroidales bacterium UBA2716 | reverse complement strand
ATCTATACGGCTCTCGGGGAATACATATCGTCCGATGAAGAGCGCCAGGCCGAATACCGCAGCGGATTCAGGATTTCCCAAATCCACGAGGCTCACTTTGAAAGGGATGTAAGGGCCAATATCCCCAGTGCCAACAAAGCTATTACCGTTACGCTGGCCGCGATTGCTATCCTGCTCATCCTCATCGCCATTATCAATTTCATCAACTTCGCTTTCGCTGAGATTCCGTTCCGCATCAAGAACATCAACACGAGGAAAGTGCTTGGAGAGAGCCGGGGTTCCTTGGTCGGACGCCAGCTGATGCATGCCGGCTTGATTTCTTTGGTGGCTTTCGCCATTGCGGCTCTCATCATGCATGTCATTGCCGGTACTTCCTGGGCATCGTATGTCTCAGATAGTATTGCCCTGAAGGATAATACCGGCATTCTGATCCTGATGCTGGGCATTGCACTGATCTCTGCCGTGATTGCCGGAATTGCTCCGGCACTCTATTCCACAGCTCAGCCTGCCGCGCTTGTGCTGAAGGGTTCCTACGCGATGAGCGTGAAAGGTAAGACGCTGCGCAATGTCCTGGTAGGCCTCCAGTTTGTGCTGTCGTTCCTCTTCATCCTGATGGCGCTGTACGTTCAAGTGCAGACCAAATTCATGATGGGGAAAGACATGGGCTTCCCGCAGGAAAATATCCTGCAGGTATGGTGCGGCTATTATGCGGGAGCAGCACATGAACCGCTGAAGGACAAACTGCTGCAGAATCCATCCATCACCGACGTCACCTTTTCCGACAGTCCGCTTGTCTCTGACCAAAAGATGGGCTGGGGCAGGACCGTTGACGGAACGCAGATTTTCATGGAGGTGCTTCCTGTCACCGAAGATTTCGTGAGGTTTTTCGACCTTCAGATCATGGACGGACGGGACTTCCAGCAGTCGGATAATCAAAGTGAAACGGGGTGCATGATTGTCAATGA
>DEKS01000065.1:6010-7039 GCA_002354005.1 Bacteroidales bacterium UBA2716 | reverse complement strand
TAGGTGTGCTTTAACGGGACCGGGCGGGGCAAGGGGCGGCGTAAATGGTTGGGGCGTCTTTTGCAAAGGCATGGTATAGGGCTTTTCCCGGAAAAGTTGTATCTTTGTCTCCTGCGAAAAAAGAAGGCTCCCGGGAACAGAGGGCGCAAAAAAGTGCACAAAGGCGCATATAAAACAACACAATGGCAAAAATAGCGGAAGATACCCCCATGCTGCGGCATTACTTTGAGGTGAAAGCACAACACCCGGAGGCCATCCTGCTCTACCGCGTGGGAGACTTTTACGAGTGCTACTCGGACGATGCCATCACGGCCGTGCGGGTGCTCGGGCTGGTCCAGACCAAGAAGTCCAACGGAGACAAAGGTCCCGTGGCCATGGCCGGCTTTCCGCATCATGCGCTGGAAAACTACCTCACCAAGCTGGTTCGGTCCGGATTTAAAGTGGCCATCTGCGACCAGCTGGAGGATCCTAAATTCGCCAAAAAACTGGTCAAACGCGGTGTAACAGAGATTGTTACGCCCGGCATCTCCTTCGGGGAAAACATGCTGGAGGTCAAGGAGAACAACTTCCTCTGCGGCCTCACGGTGGAAAAAGACTGTTGCGGCGCCGCCTTCCTGGATGTCTCCACCGGCCAGTTCCAGATTGCCCAGGGCTCCCTGGACTACATCGGCACCCTCCTGGGCTCCTTCAAGCCCAAGGAACTGGTGGTGCAGCGCGGCTACGAAAAAGGCCTCAAGGAGCGCCTGGGGGACTATTTCACCACCTCCATTGACGAATGGGCCTTTGTGTACGATGCCGCCGTGGAGCGCCTCAAGCGGCAGCTGGGCGTGGACAGCCTCAAAGGCTTTGCCATCGACCCGTACCCCCTTGGCATCTGCAGCGCTGGGGCCCTCTTGGTGTACCTGGAACAGACCCAGCACGTAGGCCTCAAAAACATTTGTACCATCGGCCGCATTGACGAGGCCAAATTTGTGTGGATGGACCGCTTCACCCTCCGCAACCTGGAGGTGTTCCAAAGCGCTTCCGGGG
>DEKS01000065.1:5472-5945 GCA_002354005.1 Bacteroidales bacterium UBA2716 | reverse complement strand
TGGCTGGCCATGCCCATCCTGGACCGGAAAGAGCTGGAGGCCCGCTACGACTGCGTGCAGTACTTCACCCAGAATCCTCAAATTCTGGACGATACCCAGATGGACCTGGGCAAGCTGGGGGACATGGAACGCATCCTGGGCCGCGTAGCCACCGGCAAGGTGAATCCGCGGGAGGTCATGCAGCTGAGCCGGGGCCTTGCCCTGATGAACCCCATCAAAACCCGCCTCGCGGAAAGCGAAGCCCTGGGGAAACAGCTCAAAGGCCTGAAAAACTGTGAACAACTCCTGCAGGAAATGCTGCGAGTCATGGACCCGGAGCCCGCCATCCAGCTGGGCAAAGGCCCCGTCATCGGCCCGGGTGTGGACCCGGAACTGGACGAGCTCCGCGCCCTGAGCGCCGGTGGCAAGGACTACCTCCTGCAAATGCAGCAGCGGGAGGCGGAGCGCACCGGCATATCGTCCCTGAAAATTGC
>DEKS01000065.1:4812-5378 GCA_002354005.1 Bacteroidales bacterium UBA2716 | reverse complement strand
CTGGTGAATGCGGAACGATACATCACCGAAGAGCTCAAGCAGTACGAGGAAAAAATCCTTACGGCAGAAGACCGCATATACGCCATCGAATCAAGGCTTTACGCGGAGCTCATCGCCAAAATCCAGCAGCAGATTCCCCATATCCAGACCAACAGCCGCATCCTGGCCAAGGTAGATGTCCTCGCGGGCTTTGCCCAGCAGGCCCTGGAACACCGCTACTGTCGTCCGGAGCTCAACGACTCCAAGGTGCTGGACATCCGGGAGGGCCGGCATCCCGTGATTGAGACCCTGATGCCGGCAGGGGAGGAATACGTCCCCAACGACGTCCTCCTGGACAGCGACAAGCAGCAAATCATCATCCTCACAGGCCCCAACATGGCCGGTAAAAGCGCCCTCCTGCGCCAGACGGCCCTCATCGTCCTCATGGCCCAATGCGGCAGCTTTGTGCCCGCCACGGAGGCCCATATTGGCTGGGTCGATAAAATTTTCACCCGCGTAGGCGCCACGGACAACATCTCCCGCGGCGAGTCCACCTTCATGGTGGAAATGCTGGAAACCGCCATGAT
>DEKS01000065.1:3232-4730 GCA_002354005.1 Bacteroidales bacterium UBA2716 | reverse complement strand
TTCATCCACGAATATGGCAAGGGCGCTAAAACCCTCTTCGCCACCCACTACCATGAACTCAACGACCTGGAAGGCCTCTTCCCCCGCGTGAAGAACTTCCACGTAGCCGTGAAGGAAGTGGGGAAGGAGGTGATCTTCCTCCGCAAGCTCCGGGAAGGCGGAACGGCCCACAGCTTCGGTATCCACGTGGCCCGCATGGCCGGCATGCCGCAGCCCGTGCTGGAGAGCGCAGAGCGCACCCTGAAGGCCTTGGAAAACAGCGAAAAACTGGATGCCATCGGTGCGCTTACTCCCGTGAAGCCCCACAACACCAAGGAAGGCCACGTGGAAAAGGACGGCTCCATCCAGCTGTCCATGTTCCAGCTGGACGACCCTCTCCTGGAGTCTTTACGGGACCGCCTCAAGGCTGCAGACCTCAACAATTTAACCCCGCTTCAGGCTTTTGACCTGCTGCGGGGCATGAAAGAGGAGTTGGGGCTGTGAGGCGCGTTCTGGTCATAGCATACTATTGGCCGCCGTCCGGAGGGTCGGGGGTGCAGCGCTGGGTAAAGTTTGTCAAATACCTGTGTGCAGAGGGCTGGGAACCGGTGGTTTGGGCACCGGAAAACGCCGATTACCCTTCCCTGGACAACACCTTTGCCGCCGAGGTGCCGCCGCAGGTGGAGGTGCTCCGCGGGCCCATCTGGGAGCCCTATGCCGCCTACCGCAAGCTTACCGGGGCCAAAAGCACGGAGGTGACGGAAATATCGTCCGGCCCCAAAAGCTTCAAACAGCGGCTCAGCCTGTGGATTCGGGCCAATCTCTTTGTCCCGGACCCGCGCGTGGGCTGGGTACGCCCTTCCGTCAAGCGCCTTAAGGCCTATTTGAAGGAACATCCTGTGGATGTGATGGTCACCACCGGGCCGCCGCATTCGGTCCATCTGATAGGGGAGCGGCTTCACAAGGCGCTGGGCATTCCGTGGATTCCGGACTTCCGGGACCCGTGGAGCAAGATGTATTACCTCAAGCACCTGCCCATGACCGGCCTCAGCTGGAAACGGCTGCGGAACATGGAGCGGCGGGTGCTGGACAGCTGCAATACCGTTTTGGCCTGCACGCCGCTCATGCAGGAGGACTTCCAGACCCTGACCCAAACGCCGGTGGCCTGCATCACCAACGGCTTTGACGAAGAAGACTTCACCGGCCCGGTACCTCCGCAGGACGGGCATTTCAACATCACCCATACCGGTCTGTTTGCGGCCGATGGCAACCCGCTGGCGCTGTGGAAGGTGCTGGGGAAAATGGCCGCCGCGGATCCGCGTTTCGGGGCTGCGCTGCGCCTGCGCCTGGCGGGCAAGGTGGACCGGGAAATCCTTACGGCCATTCGGGCGGCGGGACTCATCGACAACGTCATTTCCCTGGGCTATTGCAAGCATGCCGATGCCGTGAAGGAGCAGCGGAGTGCTTCCGTGCTATTGTTGCCTTTGCGGAACGACCCTCAGTACAGGCCCATCCTGCC
>DEKS01000065.1:2391-3182 GCA_002354005.1 Bacteroidales bacterium UBA2716 | reverse complement strand
GACGGCGCCATGGCCCGCGTGCTGGCCGCTGCGGAGGCGGGCTGCACCATAGGCTGGGACGATGAAGAAGGCCTCCGTGCCTTCCTGGAGGCCGCCTGGCGCACCCATTGCCAGGGGGGCATCCCGGCTACTTCGGGCGACATCGGCCCGTATTCCCGCCGCGCCACGGCGCATGCCCTGGCGGGGCTGCTGGAAAGTGCTGTTATCGTCCCCAAAAGTGGGACGCAGACCGCAAAATAACCCCAAAATGCTGTCATCGTCCCATCTTTAGGGACGATGACAGCGCCCAACAGACATATGAAGAAATATTGGAAAAACATACTGATTGCCCTGGGCGCCGTGGCCTTGTTCCTGGCGCTGAGCTATGGATTTGTGCCGCAGGTGCTGGACGGTAAAATTGTGAACCAGAGCGACATCTCCGGCTTTGTAGGAATGTCGCACGAGATGAGTGAGTGGAACGCCGCGCACCCGGACAACCCCACCTACTGGACGGATTCCATGTTCGGGGGCATGCCCACCACGGCGATATCGACACAAAACAAAGGGGACTACACCGAGTGGCTGTACAAGCTGCTCCTGGTGGGAAAACGGCCGGCCACGTACCTGTTTATAGCGCTGCTGGGGGCGTTTCTGCTGTTTCTCTCGCTGGGGGTGAACTGGACCATCGCCCTGGGCGGGGCCATTGCCGTGGCCTTCTGCAGCTACAACTTCCAGATTATCCAGGTGGGGCACAATACCAAGATGCAGGCCATCGCCTTCATGCCCTGGGTTCTGGCCGCGCTGGTGTACAC
>DEKS01000065.1:0-2332 GCA_002354005.1 Bacteroidales bacterium UBA2716 | reverse complement strand
CTCCTGGGCGCCACCCTTTTCGGCCTTGCGCTTTCCCTGCAAATCAAGGCCAACCACCAGCAAATCACCTACTACCTGGCCATCATGGTGCTACTGTACGCCGTGGTGGAACTGGTGCACACCATCCGCACCAAGGCCTGGAAGCCGTTTTTGGTGGCATCGGCCCTGCTGCTGGTGCTGGGAGGCGCGGGTATCGCCACCAACGTGAATAAACTGTTGCCGCTGGCCAAATACACGCCGCAGACCATGCGCGGCGGGTCGGAACTTTCCAAAGAAGGGGCCAATGCCAGCGGCCTGGACCTGGACTATGCCACTGCGTGGAGCTACGGCTGGGAGGAACTGCCCAACCTGATGATTCCGGACTTTAACGGAGGGGCATCGGCAGGGGCCGTGAATCCGGAGAAGTCTCAGACCATCAAGCTCCTGCGCCGGGCGGGGCAGAAGAACCTCAAAGAGACCGCCAAACAGTTGCCGCTGTACTGGGGGCCGCAGCCGTTTACTGCCGGCCCGATGTACATGGGGGTCATTTCCGTGTTCCTTTTTGTGCTGGGCCTGGGGCTGTACCGCGGCCGCGAAAAATGGTGGCTGCTGGTGGCTACGCTGCTGGCCGTACTCATGGCGGTAGGCAGTCATTTTATGGCCTTTACGGCCTTCTGTTTCAAGGTGTTGCCGCTGTATAACAAGTTCCGGACGGTGTCCATGGCGCTGGTGGTGCTGCAAGTCACGCTGCCGGTGCTGGGCTTTGTGACGCTGGACCGGATTGTGCGGGGCGCCTATGACCGTGCTCACTTCCTCAAGGCCTTCTGGTGGGCGCTGGGCATCACCGGCGGCTTTGCGCTGCTGTGCGTGCTTACGCCCAGCCTCTTCGGCACGTTTGAGGGCCCTTCCGACAGCGGCATGCAGGATGTGCTGGTAGAGGCCCTGGTGCAGGACCGCATCGCCCTTTTCCGCGCCGATTCCCTCATGGCGCTGGGGCTCATCGTGGCATCGGCCCTGTTGCTTTTATGGGCCTATTTCCCCAAAGGACAGACGGAACATGCCCGTGAGGTGGCCGGCTTCGGGCGCAAGTGGGCGGCGGCCCTGTGCATCTGCGTGCTTAGCGCCGCCAACCTGTTCATCGTGGGCAAGCGGTACCTTAACGCAGACCATTTCACCACCCCCAAGGACTTTGGCAAGCCCTTTGCAGAGCGGCCGGTAGACCAAATTATCAAGGCCGATAAAGACCCGCAGTACCGTGTGCTGGACCTCACGGTGAACGTGTTCAACTCCTCCGTTCCGTCGTACCATCACAAGAGCGTGGGCGGCTATTCGCCGGCTAAGTTGCAGCGGTACCAGGATTTGATAGAGCACTATCTTACGCGGGAAATCAATGGACTGTACGGGCAGCTGAATGCCGCCGATTCCCTGGAGGCCGTGGAGGCGTGGATGGCCACGGGTACGCCGGTACTCAACGCCCTGAACACCCGCTACGTGGTGCTGGACGGCAACTATCCTCCGCTGGTGAACGAAGCCGCCCTGGGCGCTGCCTGGTTTGTGGACTCCGTGGTGGTGGCCTCCGGGCCGGACGAGGAAATCGCCCTCCTGGGCGCGGTGGACCTCCGTCGGCAGGCCGTCGTAAGCTCTGTCATACCGAGTTCTTCTTCTGTCATACCGAGCGAAGCGAGTGTATCTCCTGCCGCGGACGTCATCACCCTCACCTCCTACGCCCCCAACGAGCTCCACTACCGGTACACCGCCTCCACCGACCGCCTGGCTGTGTTCAGCGAAATCTACTACCCCAATGGCTGGCACGCCACCGTGGACGGTGAGCCCCTGGAACTTATCCGGGCCAACTGGACCCTTCGCGCCGCCCTTCTCCCGGCCGGCTCCCACGAGGTCGTGATGACCTTCCTCCCGGACAGCTACCGCATAGGCGCCACCGTCTCCCGCGTGGCCTCCCTGACACTCCTGCTGCTGCTTGTGGCCGCCCTCGTCCTGCCCCTCACCCTCCGCAGGAACGCCCCGGCCCCGCAGAAGGAGTTGTAGCCACTGCGCTTCCCCTACAAGCCGCTGTAGCCACTGCGCTTCTCCTACAAGCCGCTGTAGCCACTGCGCTTCTCCTACAAGCCGCTGTAGCCACTGTGCTTCCCCTAAAAGCCGCTGGCCAATAACCATTTGATGCTCAGCTTTTTGCTTGAAATCCTCGGCCCCTTTTGCGCCGAGGATTATCCATAAGTGCGTGGTAATCAGGCTGTTATTGGCCAGGCGCCCCCTTTGCTTTATGCTGGTCGGTAAGTGCTTGATAATCAGTTAAATCCCTATAATTCTCGGCTCTTTTTGCGCCGAGGATTAT
>DEKS01000120.1:5169-11944 GCA_002354005.1 Bacteroidales bacterium UBA2716 | reverse complement strand
AAAAAGTTATTGACAAGTGTTGCTATGGCGCTGCTCCTGGTTGGCTGCGCCAAGGAGTATGACGACTCCGGCCTCAAGGAGCGCGTCAGCGCCCTGGAAACCCGTGTCACGGCGCTGGAGTCCAATGTACAGGCGCTGCAGTCCGCCATTGGCGAGGGCGTGTTCGTGGCCAAGGTCCAGGAATACGCAGACCCGGACACCGGTAAAACCATCGGCGTCACCATCACTTACACCAACGGTGACGTGAAGTACTTCCAGATTAGTCCCAAGGACGATGTTGACGCTCCTGTGCTGGGTGTCATCCAAAGCGGCTCCGGTGCGCTGGTATGGGCCATTGACGGCGTCGCCATCCTGGTCGACGGCGACGAAGTTCCCGTGTACCAGACGCCCGTGTTCACCATTGACGACGACGGCAACCTCTGGGTAGAGGTGGATGGCAAGAAGACCAAACTGGGACAGGTTCAGAACGAAGGCGCCACCCTGGTAGACGGCATCTTCACCAACATCAAGGTGGAGCAGGACAAGGTGGTTCTCACCCTGTCCGACAACACCACGGTGAACATCCCCTTCGCAGAGGCCTTCAAGATTGAGCTCATGCTGGACGAGTGCGTGTACACCGAGGCTGAACCCATCCCCGTTCACTACGCCATCACTGCCGCTACCGCCGGCACCGTAGTCCGCGTAGCCGGCTACAATCCGTTCGATTTCTCCGTCGTGGTCAACAACGAGGAAAAAATCATTGAGATTACGCCCCTGACCCCGGGCGCTGCTGCTCAGCTGCTCATCGTGGCCGACTCGGGAATCGGCCTCGTTTCCACCGCCACCCTCCTGGTAGAACCCGAAGGCATAAAAGTGGTCGATGCTCCTGCTACTGCAGAGTATGACTATATCGCTGAAGGCGAAGGTGGCGTGGTGACCGCACATGTGGTTACCAATATCGCATTCGAGGTGAAGCCCGTTGACGAGTGGATTCACCTGGTAGATGTGAAGGCTACGGCCTATACCGTCACCCTGTCCCTGGACGACAACACCACCGGCGAGATTCGTACCGGTATGGTGAACATTCTCAAGAAGGGGACCGAGGAGGTTCTCCAGACCATCATCATTGGCCAGCTGGCCGCCGAAAAAGAGGAAGGCCCGGCCAACCTGAGCAAGAAGGAAAGCGCCAACAGCTACCTTGTCTATGCCCCCGGTGAATACAAGTTCAAGGCCGTGAAGGGNNGAAATCCTCTGGGAAACCTACAACAACGACCAGGAAGTGACCCCCGGCAGCGTGATTGCCAACGTGGCGTATGCCGACGGCTTCATCACGTTTGCTACCCCGGAAGTCCTCCTGCCCGGTAACGCCGTTATCGCCGCCAAGGATGCAAACGATGTCATCCTCTGGAGCTGGCACATCTGGGTGCCCGCCACGGAAATTGTCAACAACACCTATAGTCTTTACAGCCTGCCCATGATGGACCGCAACCTGGGCGCCCTGGTGGCTGCCACTGCCACGGCCGAGGCTCCTGTAGAGTCCTACGGCTTCCTGTACCAGTGGGGCCGCAAAGACCCGTTCCCGGGCCCTGCAGCCGTGTCCGGCAGCGCATTTGCCAAGACGTCCGGTCCCGCCCCGTCCCAGCTTTCCGGAGACGGTGCAACCGAGGCCTGTAAGATTACGCTGGAGCAGTCCATCCAGAATCCGCTCCTGATGGGTCGCATGAACAACAAGGGCTGGATTACCCCGGCCAACAATGAGCTCTGGCTGGACGAGTCCAAGACCATCTACGACCCCTGCCCTCCGGGCTACCGTGTCCCTGCAAGAGATGCCGAACAGCCTCTCCACGGGAGTGATTATACGGCCGTGACCGGTTGGACGGAGAGCAAGGACTTCCACATCTTCGGTATGGGTGACCCGGTGGCCGTGTTCCCGTTCGCCGGTTACCTGGACGACTACGATCCCGCAAGCGGCGTGGCCAAGAATGGCCTTCGTGCACTGTACTGGACGGCGCACAAGAGCGACGACGAAACGGCCTATGGCATGAATGTCCGCGAAACCACCTCCGGCGGCAATGCGCACAAGCTGGGCAGCGCCGGTAAGTCCCGTGGCGCCTCTGTCCGCTGCGTTGTGGTGAATGAAGACGCCATTGTTCCGCCCACGCCCACAGAGGGTGGTGGTGAGGTTGTATCCTCCGCCATTGACCTGAGCGCCCAAGGCACAGCCAACAGCTATATTGTGACCGCCGCCGGCAACTACACGTTCAAGACGGTGAAGGGCAACTCCAAGGAATCCGTGGGCACAGTCGCCTCTGCCGAGATTCTTTGGGAAACCGAAAACACGGAAACCGCTCCCGAGGCTGGCAGCATCATTGCTTCCGTCTCCTACGAAGAAGGGTATGTGACCTTCTCCACGCCCGAGACCCTGAAGGCCGGTAATGCCCTCATTGCCGTAAAGGATGCCGAAGGAACCATTCTCTGGAGCTGGCACATCTGGATTCCGAAGACGGCAATCGAGGCCAATACCTATGGCTTTGCCTCTCGTCCCATCATGGACCGCAACCTGGGTGCCCTTATCGCCGGAGAATCCACGGGTGCCGTTACCGCTCCCGCTCAGGGCCTGCTTTATCAGTGGGGGCGTAAAGATCCTTTCACAGGGACTGGTGTGGCAGGCCAGCGCGACAACTATGCAAAGGTGGCAGGCGAAGCCTTGAGTTTTGTGGCCAGTCTCACAGCGGACGAAGCGGTGGCTAACCCCACGCAGTTCTCCAAGGCATGGGATACCGTGGTTCCCGATACCGCCTGGGGTGCCGATGCAGCGAAAGCCGTCAACGACCCTTGTCCTGCTGGATACAGAGTGCCAGCCGTTTCTGAAATGGGCGACTTGTTCGCCGGCAGTGGCACCAAGGCCAAGGCTATGGCCGGCTGGAACTATGACGAGTCCAATTTCCGTATCCAGGTGGGTGAGCCGGCAACCGTATTCCCTCACATGGGCTTCATCAACAATGACGGTTCTTACAGTCGTGCTACCCGACATATGCTGTGGGGAGCCGCCCCTGGTACGGGAGCCTATATCTACGAAGGCCCTGGTGTAAGCGGAAGCGGCAACAAAGCCCGTGGCGGCTCCGTCCGCTGCATAGCGGAATAATTGTTTCCCGGTGCAAAAGGTTGGTTTTTAACCGGCCAACCTTTTGCACCTTAACCTAATCACAACATAACCAAACCAATTAACCATGCAAATGGTTGGTCCCCTGAAATCCAACCTTTTGCAACCAAAGGCCTATGAAGAAACAAACTTACACCCCTCCCAAGACAGCGATCTTGGAGCTGAACTACGCCGAGCCCGTGTGCCAGCCCACATCGGGCAGTGTGCCCAATTATGACTACGACCCGCTGGATCCGGGTTCCTTGTTCCCCACCAGTATTATTTAGGAGGACTGCCGTATGAAAAAGATGTATATCCTGGCCCTTGCGGCCCTTGCGATGGCATTCTCTTGCCAAAAGACAGAAAACAGCCCGGAAGCCGCTTCCGAGCCCGTAGTCCGTACCTTCACCTGCACCTTCGCTCAGCCGGACACCAAATTGGCCATTGATGACACCGATGGTAAAACCACCTGGGAAGCGGGGGATCAGATAATGATCCATGGCGGGAAAGATGGTGCCGACCGTCAACTCGTTACATTAACAGACGGTGATATCAGCGCTAATGGAAAATGGGCGACTATTACAGTGACGATTGATCCTTATGACAGGACTTCTTCCGGCGTACAGAGCAAATATTATGCGCAGTATCCGGGTAGTTTGGTTCCCGATGGCAACATGTACTACGAATGTTGCTTCAATGCAACCAATGATAAACTGATGGCAGCATGCGATGTGGATGGTGCATTCGTGTTTTACAACCTTTGTGGCATTATCTCGTACAAGGTGAGTGGCGGTTATGATCAAGTGGTTTTCCGTGGGAATAATGATGAAACCGTTGGGTATAGTGACTACTATCAGGTCCGTATCAGGAAGGATGACTCCGAAATGATCACCAATTATTTCAAACCGGGTAATGGTTTCCCGACCAATACACCGGCAAAAACCATAACGGCGTCTGTTGTTGCCGACGGAAGTACCGTCAATACAATTTGTATTCCGAATCCTTCAGGCTTCACGAGTGGCTTCACAATGAATTTTTTGAAAGAAGGTGTCATCAAAAAAACACTTACGACAAGTCAAGCCGTTACGCTCGCCCATGGACAATATCGTCCCATGGGAGACGTCACCTCTTACTTGAAGGACTATGTCCCCGACACACCGCCGGCAGCTAATCACTATAAAGATTTAGGCACGACCTTCACTGGCGCATCTGCACTGGATGGGTCTGCTAATAGTTATATCATCACCTCAAACGGTACCTACAAGTTTAAGGCTGTTGAGGGGAATGATACAGCGACTGAATTGACCACAATTGCATCGGTGGCGGTTCTGTGGGAAACCCAGAACACAGCTTCAGCAATTGATGCAGGCTCTGTTATCGCTTCCGCAGATTATCATTATAAGTCTGGAGAAACGCCTTATATTGTGTTCTCAACCCCTGGGACACTGAAAGCTGGAAACGCTTTGATTGCGGCCAAGGATGACCATAATGACATTATTTGGAGTTGGCACATATGGATTCCCAGCACCACAATCAACAATGTGGATGCTGGTTTTGCCGGGACGAATGCCATTATGGATAGAAACCTGGGCGCTTTGGAGGTGACTCCCGCTGCTGGTCTGTTGGCCTCCAATGGATTGTATTATCAATGGGGGCGTAAAGATCCTCTTTGTGGCACTCATATTAAGGGCTCCGTATCATTAACAACAACAGTTGCCTCGCAGGCTGCTAGTATGGCCGTGTCTATAAAGAACCCCACAACATTCTACTATGTGGAAAGTTCGGATTGGTGCGCGGTTGGTGATGCCAATCGTTGGGACAATGCTGGTGCAAAGACCAAATACGACCCGTGCCCTCCTGGATACAAGGTCCCTGGATATAACTCTTCGCTTCCTATGTGGAATAAGTCAGGAGCGAAGTTTAGTGGAGATGGAGTGAACTGGTCTTATACACAGGATCAGTCTTGTAAGTACAACACTGCCACAACCGCATTCCCTCTTCCGGGTTACGTTAACGGTAATGGTCAAAGTGAATCGGGATATGGTAAGCGTGAATTAGTTTGGTCATCAAAGGCATATGATAGTAAAAAAGGCAATTGCATGCTTATCAGAGAGAATGCCTACAATGCAGAAAATCAAGCAAAGTCTTCTGGTGGCAACGTTCGTTGCATCGTAGAATAACATTTTTCATCCGGGGGTGGCTGACCCTGCCCCCGGGTGCCAAGAAAACACTAAAACGTATCGATATGAAAACATCGAGAATCCTGTTAGTTGCGCTGCTGAGCGCCAGCATCGGCCTTTTAGGGGCCTGCTCGCCCGACAAAGTGATGGGCATGGTGGCCCCGAATCCCAATACCAAGCCCACAACCGGCACCATCCCCGGAGGTGATCCCTTCAATCCGGATGCCCCCGTGGGTCCCGACGTGCCGGACCCCGGCGACCCCATGGACGCCATCGTCAACAACCCCGAGCGCCTCGCGCGCATCGGCATTACTCCCATCATCGAGATATACTACACCGAGTACACCCGTACGGACCTCTTCCCGTCGCTGGAAGAGGTGCGCAACTTCACCCACATCAACGTGGGCCACGTGCGCTTTGTGAACAAGGACACCGGCGAAGGGATTGAGATTGATGCCAAGACCATTCCGCTGGTACAGAAATTTGTGGCCTACAAGGCCCAGTACCCGGAGCTCAAGGTGAAGCTCCAGATGGGCGGCTGGGGCAAGAATGCCGACGGCTGGTCCCAGATGGCCCGCGACCCTCAGAAGCGCAAGGCCTTCGTGGACGAGTGCGTGCAAATTTGCGAGCAGTACGGCGTAGACGGCTTCGACATTGACTGGGAGTATCCCACCTACGCCGCCAAGGACGGCGATCACGTGAACGGTGCCTCCCCGGCCGACTGGGAGAACTTTGTTACCCTGTTCAAGGAAATGCGCGAAGCCATGCCGGACAAGGTCCTCTCCTACGCGGCCTCCGACAGCGGCAAGTACACGGATAACTTTGGTGTGCTGCCGTACATTGACTACATCAACGTGATGACCTACGACCAGGGCAATCCGCCGTACCACAACTCCTCGCTGTATCGCAGTAAGGTGACTGGCAGCCGGTGCTGCGCAGAGGCCATCGACGATATTTTCCATGGCAAGCAAGGCATCCCGTACCAGATGATGAACTTCGGCCTGGCCTTCTACGGGCACGGCGACGGATACAAGCAGACAGTGGGCAACCGCTATCCCTCCTCCGTGGACTACAGCAAGCTGGAAGACATCTTCTTCAAAGGCACCTGCGACGGCTACGACGTCAAGGGCGTGAATTACCGCATCTGGGACGATGTAGCCAAGGTCCCCTATCTGGGCGACGCCCTGGGCCGCATGTATGCCTCCTATGAAGACATTGAGTCCCTGAATGCCAAGGTAGAATATGCCAAGAGCCGGAACATGCTGGGCGTGATGATTTGGGAATACCGGCACGACAACGATGCCGGTACCCTGCGCCACGCCGTGAAGCACGCCATGGACGGAAATCCCGACGCTCCGGGCCGCTACGAGCGCCCGGAAGAGGATATCGACCCGGACAAGCCCAGGGACCTGCCGGTGATGGGCAAGGTGACCAAATTTGTGCTGGGCGCCAAGGGCGGCGACATGGTGCAGGA
>DEKS01000120.1:409-5094 GCA_002354005.1 Bacteroidales bacterium UBA2716 | reverse complement strand
TTCCGCATCAATTTTGACGGCACCTTCCAGAAACAGTACTACCATGAGGCCGACTTTGAGGGCATTACCATCGACCCCGCTACCGGTAATTTGTATATCGGCCTGGAAAGCTCTTCCAAGTCGGCCTACAAGATTGCCGCCCCGAACTACAACACGCACGAGTCCATCGGCTTTGCGGTGGAGGGTGTTGCCGATATGGGCAACTCCGGCGTGGAGGGCATTGCCTGGCACAAGGGGAACCTGTACTTTGGCACGCAGACGGGTGCCCGCCTGTTTGAATATACGCTGGATGGCACGCAGCTGTGGAAGCGGAGCCTCCGGGATGTTGCTTCCACCATTTCCGAGGTGGGCGACCTGTGCTACGACCCGGTGAGCGACTACCTGTGGGTGATTGACTCCAACTCCAACAAGGACAAACCGCAGTACCTGCCCTATACCCTGTACCTGTTCAACGGGGACGGCTCCAAGCTCCTCAACACCTACTACATTGGTGACTTTGCCAACTGGAACCCCGAGGCCGTTTGCGTAGACCACAAGAACGGCTGCATCTGGATTGGCGACGACTGCGACAGCGGCAACCCGTCCTGGCTCCACAAAGTAGAATTCAGCAATCTATAGTCATGAAACGCGTACTTTTGTTTGTGTGCCTCCTGCTGGCGTGGCCGGCAGCGGCTCAGACCTCGCGGGAGGAGTTACTCTCGCACCTGGAGCTTACGGCGGGGAACTATGTCAATTACCCGCTGCCCACCGGGCGCCTCACGCCGGCGCCCAAGGGCTACGAGCCTTTTTATATCAGCCATTACGGCCGCCACGGCGCGCGGTACATGACGGGTGACAAACAGTACCGCCGGCTGTGCAAACAGCTGGATTCGGCCTTAAAACTGGGCATTCTGACCGAATACGGCAAGGACGTGCGCCATCGCGTGATGCTGGCGGCGGTCGATGCCCGGGGCCGGGCCGGAAAACTGACGGAACTGGGCGCCAAACAGCACAAGGCCATTGCCCGGAGAATGTACGGGAACTATGAGGCGCTCCTCAGTGAGCCGCTTACGGTGCGGGCCATGTCATCGACCTCCGGCCGCGTGATGCGCAGCATGGAGAATTTCTGCGCGGAGCTGAAGGAACTGAACCCGTCCCTGGACATCACGATGACGGCCACGGAGGCGGAGCAGGGGATTGTGAAGCCCAACAAGAGCATCCCGGTGCCGGAGTCGGAGACGGACGATGCCCTGTACAGAAAGCTCAAGAAGTTCAAGCACAAGATGCTGAGCGGGGAGCCGCAGATGGCGGCGCTGTTCACGGACGTGGAGCGGGCCAAGGCGTTTATCGACCCGTATGAGTTTGCCGACGACCTGTATCACATGACCTCCGACATGTACTGCCTGCCGGAGCTGAAACTGGATTTTACGGACCTTTTCGGGGAAGAGGGTATGATAGACGGTTTCCGGGCCTATAATGCCAGCTGGTGCCTTTGGGAGGGCCTGATGCCCGGTGCCCGGCAAAGCTGGCTGCGCGTGCTTCCGCTGCTGAAGAATGTGGTGGACGAGGCCGATTCCGTGATTACTGCCGGCGGACGGGGCGTACGGCTTCGTTTTGGCCACGACAGCGTGGTGCTGCCCTTCTCCTATGTCCTGGGCTTCCCGGAGGCCACCGGGGCCACGGATGACATGGAGAACCTGCACCTGCAATTCTCCATCTTCCGCCTCATCCCCATGGGGGCGAACATTCAGCTCATCTTCTTCCGGAAGCCCAAATCCAAGGACATCCTGGTGAAGTTCCTCATGAACGAGAACGAGACCGCCATTCCGCTTAACACAGACTGCTATCCATACTATCACTGGTCCGATGTGAAAAAGTATTATCGGACCAAATTAAAGGAAGCAAACGTTGGGCTGGACTAGCTGGCCGCTATTATTTGAGCATGATGTTCCGCAGATCGTCTATGTCCTTCTGCGGAACACCTATTTTCAGGAGGTACTTGACAATGCGCTCCTGGTAGGTGCCGCTGTCCGTCTGGTTAAAGATGGTCTTGCGGATGGACTTGTAGCTGTAGGTGGTGCGCACATGGCCGTAGTACGGGTTCCCGTTGTCGTCGGTGGACATGCCCCAGTCTGCGGGCGAGAAGTAAGTGAGCTCGTAGTCCTTGGCCATGTCGTTTTCGCTCACGCCCAGGGCGCCTTCCAGCAGGACGGCCAGGGTGGCGGTGCGGTCACGGCCGGCGGCGCAGTGGAAATAGACGGGCTTGTTTTCCCTGAGGCGGGCCACCACCCAGCAGAAGGTGTTCTTTACCTTTTCCGGATTGTCCCGGACCATGTGGTTGTAGCCGCTGTCAAAGCCGGGGGCGTAGAAGGCCACGCTGCTGCCGAGCGGTGAACTGGAAGGAACGTCGGAGGCCTCGCGGAGGTCTACCTCGGCCCGGATGCCTTCGGCCAGCATCTCCTCCCGGCCTTCCTCGTTGCAGTATTTCTTGTCAATCCGGCCGCCGCGGTACAGCTTGTGGTACACGGTTGTCTTGCCGCCAAAGCCTTTGTAGCCGCCCAGGTCGCGGCCGTTGCGCACATTGGGGGTAAAGTACACCTGATGCAGGAGGCCGCGGGTGTCGAACGTGCCAGATGCAACGACGGCGTTGCCGGAGGCGGTTACCTGCCAGTTGTAGGTGGTGCCGGGAACCAGGTTGGTGATGTCCTGGCTGCCTACGCCGCCGGAGAGGGAGTACTCACGGCTCCAACTGCCTTCCCATACGCGGAGTTTCTGGCTGCTTTCTGCCGCCGTCCAGGTGATGGTGTAGGTGGGGGGAATCTCAATATTGTTCTCGCTGGGGCCGCCGCCGGGGTAGCCGATAACGCTGGAGTAGGAGTATTCTTTGTCCGTATCCGGATTGTTGGTGCAGGGGTAGTTTACCTCTTCCAGGAACTTCTCTACATATTGGTTCGTGGCCAGGAAGGCCTCCTGCTGCTGCGGAGGATTGGGGTCTGTCCAGCCAATCAGGCGGCCGGCAATGGCCTTGGAGAGGGTCCAGTTGCTGTCGTCGCCCTCGATGGCCCAGTACATGGCACCCTTGAGGCCCTTCTGCTTTACATAATCGGACTTGAGGCCTATGGAGGTCTCGTTGTCGTAGCTGAGCATCATGGTGCCGGCGGCGTCGGTCAGGTACGGAACCATGGCCGTGGCGTCCCAGCATTCCGTGTAGTCGCCTTTGGCAATGTTGCAGTAATAGACGAAGTTGTCGTCGTCTCCGGCGGTGAAGGGCTTGGTTTTCTCATCGTCACGGCCGTAGAAGGGCATGCCCAGGACTATTTTGTCGTAGGGAACGCCGGCCTGATAGTGCAGGGTGACCGACTCGTCGCAGCTGCGCCGGGTTTTGCCGCTCTTGTACAGGCCTGCGTTGTGATACGGCGGGTCGCCCATGTCGTAGGTCATGAGGTTCACGAAGTTCATGTACTCAATGAAGTCCTTGAAATTCACGTACTTGGCGCTGGACGACGAAGCCATGGTGAGCAGTTTGTCACTGCCCAGCACCGCCCGCAGGTCCTTCACCAGGAGGGTGAAGTTTTGCTTGTCGGCGGGGGAGGACGATATGCCGGCGCTGCTGCTGGTGGGATATTCCCAGTCCAGGTCAATACCGTCCAGGTTGAACTTCTTGACGGCGTTCAGGCAGTTTTGGCAGAACTGCTTGCGATGGGCTTCATCGGCCGCCATCTCGCTGAAATTGCCGGCGCCCCAGCCGCCGATGGAAAGCACCACCTTCAGTTGGGGATGGCTGGATTTGAGCGCGACAATCTTCTTCAGACGGGATTCCCCGCTGATTTTGAGGGTCTCGAAATCGGAGTCCACCTTGCCAAAGGCGTAGTTGATATGCGTGAGGTACGTGGGATCCGGAATCCGGTTTCCCCAGGAGGTGACATAGCCCACAATGACATAGCCGTCGGGGGCCACGACGGGTGTTCCCGGGTCTTGGGGCTGTTCGGGGTTTTCCGGCGTCTCCGGGGTTTCCGGGGTGGTTGGCGTCGTGGGGGTTGTGGGCTTTGTGGGCGGATTTATGACGATTCCGTCAGCGGGCTTCTCGCAGGAGAGCATAACGGAAACAAAGCAAAAGAGGGTGGTTAGTATCTGTTTCATGTTTACAAAGTAAGCGGAGGAACAGATACTTGTTTTCGCTTTTTGCGTGAATATACACACAATAAGCGCAGACGGCGCCTATTTGGAGGACTTGATGTGCAGGGCGCCTATAGCCAGGAGGCTTTGGGCCGTCAGGTACGTGGCCATGATGGTGGCGGGAGCCCAGCTTATGGGCTCTTCGGAGAAGGTCTCCAGGGCGATGAGGCTGTCCGAGAAGGTGAAGAGGAGGGCACCCGCAAGGATGAGCCACCAGGCGTTTTCCCGGCAGCGGAAGAGCCCGGCAAGTCCGCTGAAAATCAGGAGCATCAGCACCATCCCGTACACGCACATGGGGATGAGGAAGTCCCCTTCTACACCTATACCGTACACGAGTCCGGCTACCAGGCCGCCCATGACCAGGAGGGCCGGAAGCCAGGTCCTCAGGCCCAGGCCCTTCCAGGACTGGCGTCCAAAGAGTGCAATGTAGCAAAGGTGTCCCAGCAGGAAGGCCACCATGCCGCCGAGGAACGGCTTAAATCCTGTGAATAAAAGGAGGGTATCGCCCACGCAGCCCAGCAGCTGGGCCA
>DEKS01000120.1:0-340 GCA_002354005.1 Bacteroidales bacterium UBA2716 | reverse complement strand
GCCAGAAGCGGCATCAGGGCGGGTTTCACGGTGCTGGCGATGCCCAGGCCATGCAGCTTGCCATATACATTAATACTGGCTGCCACCAGGAAAAACACGGCAGGGATGGTCCAGAAGGTGCTTTTTGCTTTCATGACGATGCGATTTACTTGCACAAATGTAAGAAAAGTCTTGTGAATTGTCAAAAAATCCGTATCTTTGCAGTCCCGTCCTTTGTGACGGAGCCCGGGCTTGTCCCGGTGCGTTTCTTTCGCTTTAAGCCCGGAGGGGTGGGTGAGTGGCTGAAACCAGCAGTTTGCTAAACTGCCGTACGGGTTCCCGTACCGGGGGTTCGAATCCC
>DEKS01000068.1:3506-10361 GCA_002354005.1 Bacteroidales bacterium UBA2716 | reverse complement strand
CCGTGAGGCCGTATTCCTGCTGATACAGGTCCTTGATGCCGCCGTTCACGGCCCAGCATTCGTCACAGGCGTTGAATACACGCATGATACCGTCCATGGCAATGGTGGTGCTCAGCTTGAAATGCAGGTTCTGCTCAAAATCCTGCCGATACTGGCTGTGCAGCGTGGCCACAACCGGCAGCCCATTCATCTTGGCATAGGCCAAGCCGGCCATCCCGATGGTAAACGGGGAATGGATATGCACCAGGTCGATGCCGCTCCGGATAAGCCTGGCATCAAACACAGGGTCCAGCGCAGACAGCGGAACAGAATAATCGTTGGTAAGGAACGGAAGGCTGGAGCACTGCTCCACCTGATAAGGCAATGCTTTCTCTACCTTCCCCGTATCCGGGCAAAAAACCACCACATCGCAATAGTTTATCAGCCGGCGGGCATAGTTGTCCACCACCTTGATGACACCATCCACCATGGGATACCAGGTGTCAATGAATAACCCTACTTTCATGGGTGCAAAGATAATCATTTTCTTCGTTAAGCCGTACTTGCCTGTGAACGGCTTTTTTTGTATCTTTGCAGATTGAAGTGATAATTAGTTAATTTATAGTATAGTATGTTATTCCCTCTTCTTCAAGCAGACGTGCTGGATGCAGCCGTAGACACCGTTGCACAGGCCCCGGAAGCGGCGGCCCCCATCCAGCCCACCGTAATGAGCGAAAGCCTCTGGTCCATGTTCAACATGGGCGGTCCCCTCATGTGGGTTCTCCTGGCCCTGAGCATCCTGGCCATCTACCTGATCGGCCGTAAATGGTGGGTGATCAACAACGCCTCCAAGATTGACCCGCACTTTATGCAGGACATCCGTGACTACATGGGAGACGGCAAAACCAAGAGCGCCATCACCCTTTGCCAGAAGTACGACAACCCGGTGGCCCGCATGATCGAAACCGGTATCCGCCGCCAGGGCCGTCCCACCGCGGACATCCAGAGCGCCATCGAGAATATCGGCAATGTGGAAGTAGCCCGCCTGGAGAAGGGCCTTCCGCTTCTGGCCACCATCGCCGGCGGCGCCCCCATGATTGGTTTCCTGGGTACCGTAATGGGCATGGTGCAGGCCTTCTTCAACATGTCCAAAGCCGGCAACAACATTGACATTACCCTTCTCAGTGGCGGTATCTACACGGCCATGCTCACCACCGTGGGCGGTCTTATCGTGGGTATCATCGCCTATTTCGGCTACAACTGGCTCACCTCCAAGATAAGCGACCTGGTGTACAAGATGGAAAGCTCCACCATGGAGTTCATCGACATTACCATCAACGAAGAAAAGGCCGAATAACCTATGGCACTCAAGAGAAACACCAAAGTCGATGCGCAGTTCTCGGTTTCCAGCATGACGGATATCGTGTTCCTGCTGCTGATCTTCTTCCTGGTGACGTCCACTCTCATCAACCCCAACGCGCTCAAGCTCCTGCTCCCCAAGAGCACGGGCCAGGTGAACGCCAAGGCCACGGTGAGCGTGAGCATCAAGGACTGGGGGGACCAAACCTACACTTACCACGTGAACGGTGCCAAGGACCCCATCCCCTATGACCAGGTGGAAGAGGAACTCATTTACCTGCTCTCGCAGGAGGAAGACCCCACCTTCTCCATTTTCAGTGACCAGACGGTCCCTGTAGGAGAAGTTGTCCAAATGATGAACATTGCCAAACGGAACCACTATAAAGTGATTCTGGCCACCCAACCCGAGTAAAGTATGCAACCTTACCAGCGCACCCGCGAAAAACGCGAAAAGAACGCCAACGTAACCGGTATCCTGGTCACGCTGGGCATTCATGCCGCCGCGCTGGTGGTGCTCTTTACCAGCGGGCTCACCTACCTGGATCCCCCGCCGCCGGAGCGCACTTCCCTGCTGATTGAATTCGAAGAAGAGGTACCGGAAGTAAAGCCCGTCCAAACCCGGATTGGCCGCCAGCCCCAGGCCGAGGAAGTGGACCGGACCAAGGATGTGGAACTGGTCCAGAAGGCAGAGGCCCCCACCGTGAATGACCGGCCCAACGTAACGCCCGCCACCAAGCCGGACACCCACGGAGACGTCGATGTTCCCACCCCCAAGGTGGAAGAGCCCAAGCTGGACCCGCGCGCCTCGTTCCCCGGCATGAGCCAGAAGGAGAGCAGCGCCACCACCCCGCACAGTGCATCGGAAGCCACGGAAAGGTTCAAGGCCGGCCAGCCGGACGGAAACACCCGGGAGGGCAAGACGGAAGGCAGCGCCAACGCCCATGTGAAAGGGCGTAATGTAGTGGGGTCCCTCCCCCGTCCCACCTACGCATCCCAGACGGAAGGCACGGTGGTGGTGCAGGTGAAAGTGGACCAGTACGGCAACGTCACAGAGGCCATCCCCGGCGCGGAAGGCACCACCGTTACAGACAAAACTTTATGGAACGCCGCGCGTAACGCCGCCATGAAAGCCCATTTCAACATGGACGCCCATGCCCCGGCCGTGCAGAGCGGCACCATTACGTATATTTTCAAACTCAAGTAATCGACGTGAGTCGAGTAGTGTATTTTATCTTATGGAAGAAAACAAAAAGCATACGCGCACGCGTATCGCAAGAAGGCCTTCAGAAGGCCACGCAGAAAAAGTGGACTACAGCACCAGCCGCAGTTTTGATTCGGACGAGCGGCCCGCCCGCCGCTATTCCCAGGACCGTAGCAACGCCAATCGTCCCCGTCGTACAGACGGCGATCACAAACCTTTCGGAGAGCGCAAGGCCTACGGAGAGCACAAGAGCTATGGGGAACACAAGTCCTATGGTGAGCATCGCACCGGCGGTGAGCGCAAAAGCTACGGAGACCGCAAGCCGTACGGCAGTAAGCCGGCAGGTCGCAGCGGCTACGGCAAGCCCAGCTTCGGTGGGCCCAAACCCGCCGGCCGCAAACCGTTCAACAAGCACAGCGAGGCAGAAGCCGGCATGAGCGCCATGCTCAGCCGCAAGCCCCAGGTGAACGGCCGCTACAGCGACGACGACACCGTAAAGACGGAAATCCAGGAAGTAGTACGCCTGAACAAATTCATCGCCAATTCCGGCGTTTGCTCCCGCAGGGAGGCCGACACCCTCATCCAGAGCGGTGTGGTCACCGTGAATGGGGAGGTTGTCACAGAACTGGGCACCAAGGTGAACATCCTCAAGGACGATATCCGCTTCAACGGAGAACGCCTCAAAGGGGAAGAGAAAGTGTATATTGTGATGAACAAGCCCAAGGGGTACGTCACCACCGCCAGCGACCCGCACGCGGAAAAGACCGTGATGGACCTCCTGAAGGGCTGCCCCACCCGCGTCTTCCCCGTGGGCCGGCTAGACAAAAACACCACCGGCGTGCTCATGTTCACCAACGACGGAGAAATGGCCGAGCACCTCACCCACCCCTCCTACAACAAGAAGAAGATTTACCAGGTGGTGCTGGACGCGCCCCTCAAGGAAGAGGACCAGCAGAAGATTCTCGCCGGCATTGAACTGAGCGACGGCGTGGTGGCGGCCGATGAACTGGAATACATCGACGCCCACGACCACCGTCAGCTGGGCATTGAAATCCACTCCGGGAAAAACCGTATCGTCCGCCGCATCTTCGAGTCCCTGGGCTACGAAGTCCGCGCCCTGGACCGCGTATACTTCGCCGGCCTCACCAAGAAAGGCCTAAAGAAGAGCGACTGGCGCTACCTCACGGAAGGGGAAGTGAACATCCTTAAAATGGGAGCTTACGTATAGCCTATGGCACACAGAGCAGGTTTTGTCAATATCATCGGCAACCCCAACGTGGGGAAAAGCACCCTGATGAACGCCCTGGTGGGGGAAAAACTTTCCATTGTCACCGCCAAGGCCCAGACCACCCGTCACCGCATCATGGGCATTGTGAGCGGTGAGGACTACCAAATTGTGTATTCGGACACGCCCGGCATCCTTAAACCCAACTACCGCCTGCAGCAAAACATGTTAAACTTTGTGGACACGGCCATCGGGGACGCCGACATTATCCTGTACGTGACGGACGTGGTGGAGAAAGGGGACAAGAACGACGCCTATATTGAGAAACTGCGCAAAGTGGGCTGCCCGGTGGTAGTGGTCATCAACAAGATTGATATTTCCACCCAGGAAAAGGTGGTGGAACTCATGGGCTGGTGGAAGGAACAGCTCCCCAAGGCGGAGATTATCCCGGCATCGGCCCAGGAGAAATTCAATCTGGAAAGCATCCTGGAGGCGGTGAGCAGCCGCCTGCCGGAGGCCCCGGCCTGGTTCGACAAAGACCAGTTCACGGACAAGAACCTGCGCTTCTTTGCATCGGAAATCCTGCGGGAGAAGATTTTCCTCAACTACAGCGAGGAAATCCCCTACTCCTGCCAGGTAGAGATTGAAGCCTTCCACGAGGGCGAAGACCGCTATGAGATTTCCGCCGTCATCTACGTGATGCGGGATTCCCAGAAGGGCATCCTCATTGGGAAAGGCGGAAAAATGCTCAAAAAAGTGGGCACGGAGGCCCGCCTGGAAATGGAAGACTTCTTCCAAAAGAAGGTTTTTTTGAGTACCTTTGTAAAAGTGGACCCCGACTGGCGCGAGAGCCGCAAGGAACTCCGCCGCTTCGGATATGAATTCTAATATTTATGGCAGAAGATTGGGACGATATCAAACCCTCCCCGGAAGAGGATGACGAAGAACTGGGAGAAGACGCTGCTGCGTCGGGCAAATTTGAGAAACTGCTGGGAAGCGACTCCAGCAAGTACAAGCTGTCCGGCATGTTCAAGGAATGGTACCTGGACTATGCGTCTTACACCATCCTGGACCGCGCCGTACCGCACATCGTAGATGGTTTCAAACCGGTTCAGCGTCGCGTGCTGCACACTATGGCCCAAATGGACGACGGCCGCTACACCAAAGTGGCTAACATCGTGGGCCAGGCCATGCAGTACCACCCGCACGGCGACGCCTCCATCCTGGGCGCCCTGGTCACGCTGGGGCAGAAAGGGCTCCTGATAGACTGCCAGGGAAACTGGGGTAACATCCTCACCGGAGACTCCAACGCCGCCCCGCGTTACATTGAGGCCCGCCTGTCCAAGTTTGCCAAGGAAGTGGTCTTCGACAAGAAAGTCACCCCCTGGATGACCTCCTACGACGGCCGCAACCAGGAGCCCACGGAACTGCCCGTGCGTTTCCCGCTGCTGCTGGCGCAAGGTACGGAAGGCATCGCCGCCGGCCTCAGCTCCAAAATCCTGCCCCACAACTTCAACGAGCTCATCGACGCCTCCATCGCCATCCTGAAGGGCAAGCCCTATGAGATTCTGCCGGACTTCCCTACCGGCGGCATCGCAGACTGCTCCAAGTACAACCAGGGCAAGCGCGGCGGCATGGTGAAAGTGCGTGCCCGCATTAACAAGGTGGACAAGAGCACCATCACCATCACGGAAATTCCGTACGGCAAAACCTCGCACGCCATTATCGACAGCATCCTCAAGGCCAAGGACAAGAAGAAAATCAACATCAAGAAAATTGAAGACATGACCACCGACAAGGTGGAAATTGTGATTCATCTTCCCGCCGATGTCTCTCCGGACAAAACTATCGACGCGCTGTACGCCTTCACCGAGTGCGAGACCAAGATTGCGCCCAATGCCTGCGTCATCCGGGACAACAAGCCGGTGTTCCTCACCGTGAACGAGATCCTGGAATACGACACCTACCACACGCGGGACATCCTCAAGGCCCAGTTGGAGTACAAGCTCGCAGAGCTGGAAGAGGACTGGCACTACACCTCCCTGGAGCGCATTTTCTTCGAAAACCGCATTTATAAGGTCCTGGAACAGAACCAGATGAACTGGGAAGAGCAGCTGCAGGACATCCTATCCCAGATGAAGAACTACGAGGACCTCCTCCACCGGGAAATTGTGATGGAAGATATCCTCAAACTGGTAGAAAAACCGGTGCGCAAGATTTCCAAGTTCGACACCAAAGCCCTGGACGAGAAAATCTATGCCCTGGAGGACCAGATGAAGGAGGTGCGGGACCACCTGGAGCATCTGACGGAATTCACCATCGAGTGGTTCAAGAGCCTCAAGCAGAAATACGGCGCCCAGTGGCCGCGCCTGACAGAAATCTCCTCGCTGGAGAACATCACCGTCACCAAGGTGGTATCCAACAACGCCAAACTGTACGCCAACCTGGAGGAAGGCTTCGTGGGTATCGGCCTGCGCCGGGACGAGGGCGAATACGTGTGCGACTGCTCAGACCTGAGCGAGATTATCGTCATTGCAAAAGACGGCAAATTCCGTGTTACCAAGGTGGCGGACAAAGCCTTCTTCTGGAAAGACCTGCTGTACGCCGGCGTGTTCAACCGCGGCGACGAGCGCACCATTTATAACGTCATCTACCGCGACGGCAAGGGCCCGGCCCATTACGCCAAACGTTTTGCCATTACTTCCGTCACGCGTGACAAGGACTATGACATTACGCCCGGGGCCGATGGCACCCGCATCCTCTGGTTCACCGTGAACCACAACGGAGAAGCGGAAACCGTGCGCATCCAGTTCCGTCCCAAGAAGGGTCTCAAGAAAACCAGCATGGAGTGGGATTTCAGTTCCCTCGCCATCAAGGGACGTGGCTCCAGGGGCAACCTGGTCACCAAAAACGCCGTCGCCAAAATCCAGCTCAAGTCAAAGGGCATTACCACCCTGGAGGGCAAGGACATCTGGTGGGATCCGGACATCCAGCGCCTCAACGAGGAAGGCCGCGGGGAACTCCTAGGCAAATTCTCCGGAGAAGACCGCGTGCTGGCCATCTTTGCCGACGGCACCTACTACACCACCTC
>DEKS01000068.1:0-3429 GCA_002354005.1 Bacteroidales bacterium UBA2716 | reverse complement strand
GCCCGCATTTATTCCGTCCTGTACTGGGACAATTCCGCCAAAGCGTTCTATGTCAAGCGCTTCAGCTTTGTGGAGAGCAATAATACGCCTGTGCTCTTCATTGCAGAGAGCCGGGGTTCCCGCCTGGTGGACATTTCCTCGGACCTGCACCCGCAGATGGTGCTCACCTTTGGCGGCAAGTTCAAGCACCGGGAGGCGGAAACCGTTGACGTAGAGGAGTTTATCGCCAAGAAAGGTCTCACAGCCAAAGGCAAAAAGTGCTCCAACATGGACCTCAAGACGGTGGAATTCGGGGAGCCGCTCCACAAGCCGGAGGATGACCTGGAGCCGGAAGCCCCTGTGGTGGCGGAAGGTCTGGAGGAAGAAGCCATCGACATGGACTTCCAGCCCGAGGAAGAGCTGCAGGCAGAGCCCATCGAGCAAACCGGCCAGGCGGCGGACCTCCTGAAGGACACCCCCACCGACCAAGGCGCCGTGGACTTCGACGACTGGGAACCTACGCTGTTCTAAATGAGTTCGTCGCGCTCGCGGATGTCCTTGAGGCGGAGCTGCACGGTGGAAGAGCCGCGGTAGAAGTTCTCTACAATGGAATAGCAGATGTCGATGGGATTGCCGGCCTTGATGTGCTCGTAAAAATCGGCCATGTTAAAGCCGATAGCCGCGATTTGTCGGTACGGCTGGCTTTCCTGCATGAGGTCCAGCTTGAGATGTACGCCACCGGCGCCTACCTTGCGGCCGTTACCGGCATCGTACACGTCCTCCGTGAGGAACACCGGGTTGTTGTTGCCGGGGCCAAAGGGCTGGAACTGCTTGAGGATGCGCGTAAATTTGGGCGTAATCTGTGAAAAGTCCAGCTTGGCGTCAATTTCCACTACCGGAGTGAGTTCCTCGCGCGTGATGTTGCCTTCCACAAATTTGTCCATCCGGCGGCAGAATTCCTCCAGATTCTCTTCTTTCATGGTGAGGCCGGCCGCGTACATGTGCCCGCCGAAGTTTTCCAGCAGGTCTGCGCAGCTCTCAATGGAGGAGTAAAGGTCGAACCCCTGCACGCTGCGGGCGCTGCCGGTGACAAAGCCGTTGCTCTTGGTGAGTACCACTGTGGGTTTGTAGTAGGCCTCCACCAGACGGGACGCCACAATGCCCACCACGCCTTTGTTCCAGGTGGGGTTATAGACAATGGTCACGTTTTCCGTGGCCAGCGCCAGTCCGTTCTGCACCATTTCCAGCGCTTCCTGGGTGATTTCCCGGTCGATGGACTTGCGCTCGTTGTTGTTGTCGTTGATTTGCTCGCCTATCCGGATGGCGGTGCGGTCGTCCGTAGCCGTGAGCAGCTCCACCGCCAGCCGGCCGCTTTCCATACGCCCCGCCGCATTGATGCGCGGACCGATTTTGAAGACGATATCGTCAATACCGATATGTCCGGGCTCCAGTTTGGCCAGGTTGATCATGGCCAGGAGGCCTTTGCGCGGGTTCTCGTTCAGGCGTTTGAGGCCGAAGTGCGCCAGGATGCGGTTTTCGCCGGTCATGGACACCAGGTCCGAGGCGATGGAGACCACCTGCAAATCCAGCAGCGGCTCCAGCAGGGAGAACTCCAGGCCGTATTTCTGGACATAGCCCTGGGCCAGTTTGAAACCCACCCCGCAACCGCAAAGGTCGTCGAAGGGATAGTGGCAGTCTTCCCGCTTGGGGTCCAGGATGGCCACTGCGCCGGGAAGTTCGTCCTCCGGCAGGTGGTGATCGCAGATGATAACCTCAATGCCCTTGGTGCGGGCATATTCCACTTTGTCGATGGCCTTGATCCCGCAGTCCAGCGTGATAACCAGGCCGATCCCGTTGTCCGAGGCCCAGTCCAGCGCCTTGTACGACAGGCCGTAGCCTTCGTCGTAGCGGTCCGGAATGTAGAACTGTACTTTGGACGTGAATTGTTTGACAAAGGAATAGACCTGTGCTACAGCCGTGGTTCCGTCTACGTCATAGTCTCCATACACCAGGATTTTTTCACCGGAAGTGATGGCCGTGTGCAGGCGTTCCACCGCCTTGTCCATGTCTGTCATGAGGAAGGGGTCATGGAGGTCCTCCAGGCGGGGACGGAAGAAGGTACGGGCCTCCTCAAAGGTGGACACGCCGCGCTGGATAAGCAGCGCCGCCAGAACCCGGTCTATCCCGAGTTCCGTAGAGAGCTGCTCAACGCGTTCCGGCGCCGGCGCTTCTTTCACGGTCCATTGTCTGTCCATCGTACCCATAGTCTTACAAAGATAACCATTCTGCGGCATTTTTGCAAATACGCGCAAAGATGCGTACCTTTGCCCGTCACCATTCTTTGTGCCTATGCTCATTGCTTTGACAGGCTTCATGGCCTCCGGAAAAACCACGGTAGGGCGGCTTCTGGCCAGTTCCCTGGGCTGCCCGTTCCTGGACCTGGACGAGATAATCGTCCAAAAAGCCGGCCGCAGTATCCCGGCCATTTTTGCCGCAGATGGAGAGGCTGGGTTTCGTAAACTGGAAAAGCAGGCACTGGAGCAGACGGTGAGCCGATACGCGGAAAACACGGCCGTCCTGGCCCTTGGCGGCGGCACGGTTACGGTTCCCGGTGCCATAAAACTCCTGCAGGAAAAGACCACCTGCATTTACCTGCAAGCCTCCCTGGAAAGCATTCAGGCGCGTTTGTCGACCCATCCCGGAGAACGTCCCCTGGCCGATGAACACCTGGAGGAACGCTTTTCCCAGCGCGAGCCCCTCTATACGGAAGCCGCCCATGTCACAGTGGACACGGACGGCCTTACTCCGGAGCAAATCACGGACGAGATTATCATCGATTGCCTGTAAGTTAATTTACCCCACCAGCCACTTGCCCACGCGGGGAATGCGTTGAAGGAGGACGCTCACAAGACCCACCACCACAAAGGAGGAAAGAGCCGTGGCGAGAATTTCCACGGGAGTGGTCCAGGCGCCCAAGAGGCCGTCCGGGCCCAGGCCCAGCCAGCCGCGGTAAAGGGCGGAGAAAGGCGCCAGGACCAGCATGTGCATAAGGTACATGCCGTAGCCAGCCTTGGAAAGGGGGAGGATGAGGTGACGATAGAGAGGAGATTCTTCGCTACGCTCAGAATGACAAGACCGGTAGGCCAGGGTGAGGCCTACCGTGGTGAGAACCACGGGAAGGCCGCAGAAGGCCAGCGGGTTTTCCCAGAAGACCGCCGTGGCAAGCGGGCCGGTGAGCGGGAACGTGTCACCCGGAGCGGAAATATGACCCAGTACACTACTGAAAATGGCCACAAATCCCAGTAGGAACATAGTCCAGCCCAGGTATCGCGTCCAGCGATTGTTCTCCAGGAAGCGGCGCAGGTACAGTCCCACCAACAGATAACCGATGAAGCCGCTCACATAGTAGAACAGGCCGAAGGGATTCCAGGCAGCCTCGCCCCAGAGGGG
>DEKS01000014.1:2232-3156 GCA_002354005.1 Bacteroidales bacterium UBA2716 | reverse complement strand
GCGGAGAGACCGAGATTCGAACTCGGGATACCCTTTTGGAGTATACACGCTTTCCAGGCGTGCCTCTTAAGCCACTCGAGCATCTCTCCAGACTTAAGTCCCGAAAAACGGGACTGCAAAGATAGAACTTTTTTTTGAGTTCGCAAAAAAAAGTTACGCCAGGCAGCTGTCCATCAACTTTTCCAGGGCGGGTTTGTCCAGATGCTGGCCAATGAACACAATCTTTTGCATGCGGTCACCGTATTCCGGATCCCAATCGGCCCGGAGTTTCCGGTCCCGGTTCATCATCTCTGCCAGCTCCTCCGGCTCCATGGTGGCGAACCACAGCCCGGCGTCGCGGATGCTCTTCTGCTTGCCGGCCTGCTCGAAGAGGTAGCACTTGTCAATGTCGTCCGAGAAGTAGCACAGCCCCTTGGCGCGGATAATGTTGGCGGGCCATTTGGTGGCTACCATGTGGTCGAACTTATTGAGGTCCAGGGCCGGACGGCGGGTGTACACATAGGTGTCAATCCCATATTCCAGAGCCTCACCTTCCGCTTCCCCGTCTTCGTCCTCCTCTCCCTCGATGGCGGCAATCCAGGCGGCGGAAGTGGCCACCTCGTCAAAATTGAACATGCCCGTGTAGATGAGTTCGTCCAGGTCCACATCGCCGTAGTTGCACTCCAGCACCTTGGCACCGGGATTGATGCTCTTGACAATACCCTTGAGCTTGCCCAGTTCCTCCGGCGCAACCTCTGCGGCCTTGTTCAGCAGCACAATGTTGCAGAACTCGATTTGCTCGATTACCAGGCGTTCCAGGTCGTCCTCGCCGATGTCCTCTTTCTCCAGGGCTTGTCCGCTCTCGAACTCGTCCTTCATGCGCAGGGCGTCCACCACCGTGCAGATGCAGTCCACGTACGGCAGCGCGCCTTTGGTATACTGCGG
>DEKS01000014.1:0-2099 GCA_002354005.1 Bacteroidales bacterium UBA2716 | reverse complement strand
AGGGCCACCAGGCTGTCGTCCGTCTTCCCTACCACGCCGCCTTTCTCAATAAGGCTTTCGTCAATGTTTACTTCGCCGATATCGTTCACAATCACGGCGAACTTGATTCCCTTCTTGTTGGACAAGATACGATTGAGCAGCGTGGTTTTCCCGCTGCCCAGATATCCGGTGAGCAGAAGCACCGGCACTTCTTTTCTATTCAATTGTAATTCCATAATTTAATCTGCGTTGGTAATGGCTTCCTGTCCCAGCCGGGCCTCCGCCACGTTCAGGACATAGTCGCCCACCTTTTCCAGTTCGTTCACCAGGTCCATGTACACCGTACCGTTGTCGTAGCTGTACACCCGGTTGTCTACATCGGCCAGGCTCTGCTGCTTGAGGGTATTGCGTTTCTCGTTGATGCGGCGCTCAAATTCTGCCGACTGCTCGATGGTGAATTCCTCCTTACGGCCCTGGAGCAATTCGTTCATGCGGGCCATGGCACCTTTCACCAGTTCCTGCATCTGCACCACACCGCCCCACTGGTCGTCGTCAAAGTGCACCTTCTTATCCCGCTTGCGCTGGAGGATACGCGCCAGGTTGAAGCAGCTGTCGCCGATGGACTCCAGTTCCCCGATTTCGCGGTTCATGCCGCGGATCTTTTCCTTGGTGTCGTCCGAGAGGTGGGCATCGCTCACCTGCCCCAGGTACTTGCCAATCTCGTTTTCCATCTTGTCGGACTCGTCCTCGTACTTTTTAATGCGGTCGAACAGCTTGGCAAAGGCATCGTCCCCTTCTGTTTCCCAAAGTTCCTTGACCATGTCCAGCATCTTCTGCATCTGGACGCCAAAGACGGCAATTTCCTTCTGGGCCTGCAGCACGGAGATTTCCGGGGTTTTCATGATACCGCTGTTGATAAATTGCAGCCGGAACTCGTCCTCCTGCTCCGCCTTGCGCGGTTTGATAATCCAGCACACCAGTTTTTCAATCTGCGGAATGAACCAGATGAGGATGGCCGTATTGATTAGGTTGAAAGCCGTATGGAAGGCCGCCAAGGCAAAGGAAAGCTGCGTGGGCGACTGACTGTCCGCCGTAGGGTCCAGCCCCACGAGGCCGCAGACAAAACGGACGAAGGGGAAGAAGAAAATGAGCACCCACAGCACACCGAACAGGTTGAACAAGAGGTGCGCCATGGCCGTGCGCCGCGCCTGGGTATTGGCCGACATGGCCGCCAGGTTGGCGGTAACGGTGGTGCCGATATTTTCACCCATCACCAGCGCAATGCCCTGGAAAATGGTAATGGCACCGGTGGAGCAAAGCACCATGGTAATGGCCATCAGGGCTGCCGAAGACTGCACCATGGCCGTAAGGATAGAGCCTATGAGGAGGAACAGCAGGATGGTGCCGTAATTGGTCTTGAACTGGGCGAAGAACGCCACTACGGCCGGTTTGCTGGCCAGGTCCATCTCGATGCCCGTCTCCTTGAGCATGCCCAGAGCAAACAGCAGGAACGACAGGCCGAAGAGGAAGTCGCCCACGTAGCGGTGCTTGCCGGTCTGGATGAGGATGATACCTGCCAGGAAGGCCGGCCACACCAGCATGGTCACGTTGAAGGAGAAGCCCGCACTCATGATCCAGGCGCTCATGGTGGTGCCAATATTGGCGCCCATGATAATGGAAATAGCCTGCGCCAGGGTAAGGAGGGCGGCATTGACAAACGACACCGTCATCACGGTGGTTGCTGCCGATGACTGGACGGCCACGGTGACCAGCGCGCCGGTGAGCACACCGGAGAAACGGTTGGTGGTCATGGCACCCAGAAGGTGACGCAGCTGCGGACCCGCCATCTTCTGCAGGGCCTCACTCATGACTTTCATGCCATAAATCAGGAGGGCAATGCTACCCAGGAGTTTAAAGACAATGAGCATAGTGGTTCAGGATTAGGTGGGGGGAAACTACTCTTCCTCTTGCATTTTTTCTTCTACGTCGTACACCATTTTCTTAAGGAAATCGGCCGCAAAGCCATACCAGAGCAAGGCCAGGAAACCGCCAATGAAGCCCCACATGAGCACGCGCTTGGCACGGCTGTTCACCGGACTTTGCGGGAGCACGGCCGGCTG
>DEKS01000118.1 GCA_002354005.1 Bacteroidales bacterium UBA2716 | reverse complement strand
GGAACGCCGTTCTTGTAGTTGAAGTAGTCAAATACGGCACCGAAGGGCAGGGTCTTGGCCTCTTCCAAGAGGGCAAGACGCTGGAAGCCCTGGCCTGCCGCCTCGTATTCACGAAGTTTGGCAAGCGGCTCCAAAAGTGCGCTCAGGATGCATTTCTGCGTTGCACGGGTACCGATGATATAAGCGCCGATGCGGTTGATGCTGGCGTCAAAATAGTCCAGACCCACGTGGGCGCGGGAAAGACCGTCGGCGCGGACCAGTTCCTTGAAGAGGTCCTGAGTCTGGTCGTTCATAATGGTCACGTGATCTGAATCCCAACGGATGGGACGGCTCACATGGAGCATGAGTTCAGGCACATAGAGAAGCAGGGACGCCACTTTGTCGGCAACATTTTCCGTGGGCTCATAATGCCCGGTGTCCAGGGTGTACATCACCTTGCGGGTGGCGCAATACCCTTCATAGAAATCCATGGAACCAACGGTATAGCTCTCAAGGCCTATGCCGAAGAGCTTGGCCTCAACGCAGGATTTCATGCCGGGAAGTTTCTCTTCCAGAATATCGTCCAGGGCGGCGGCAAGGAGTTCACGGTAGTATTTGCGGTTCACGGTGAGGTCCTTGGAGCCGTCATGGACCCAGATGTTCATGATGCAGGGGTCTCCCTGGGCTTTGCCCATGGCATCGGCAATGCGGCGGCAGCGCTTGGTGTGCTCTATCCAGAAGTCACGGATGGATTTGTCGGGATTGGCAAGCGTAAGGTCTCCGCTCTTTGGATGTGAGAAGGAAGTGGAGTTGAAATCCAGCTTGAAATTGTTGGCCTTGGCCCAGTCGATCCAGCTCTGGAAGTGCTCTACGCCCACCTCGTCACGGTCTACGAACTTGCCGCCGAAGTCTCCGTAAATCTCGTGCAGGTTCACGCGGTGGTTGCCTGCAAGGAGGGTTTTCACAAACTCAAGGTCTTTTCTGACCTCGTCTATGTTGCGCGCACGGCCGGGATAGTTTCCTGTGGTCTGGATGCCGCCGGAAAGGGCCTGGTTGCGTTCGAACCCTATTACGTCGTCGGTCTGCCAGCAGTGAAGGGATATCTGCTGCTTCTCAAGCTCTGCTACGGCAGCGTCGGTGTCCACTCCAAGGGCGGCGTAGCGCTCTTTGGCTATCTCGTAGGACTGGAGGATTTGGGATTCTTTCATTTTTATGTTATTTAATATTTCTCGACTTCGCTCGAAATGACAGTAGGGGTATAAGTCTTCATTTTAAAGGCGTCGGCAATCATGCGGCGCATTTCCCAGCGGTCTTTTACAAGCCCGGTGGCCTTAGCCTGCATCATCACATTGCCGATGGCCGTGGCTTCAGTGGGACCTGCCACAACGGGGATGCCGATGGCATCGGCCGTCCACTGGTTCAAAAGGTCGTTGGCGGAGCCGCCGCCGATGACGTGAAGTTTCTCAATCTTGAAGGGAGCAAAATGCTGGAGCATGTCCAGCACCTCCTTGTAGCGGTCTGCAAGGGAATGGTAGATGCATGAAACAATCTGTGCGTCACTAAGATTCTTCACTTCGTTCAGAATGACACCTTTGTCATCCTGAGCGGAGCGAAGGATCTCCTCCACCATGTTGTCGGGGTTGGCAAAACGGGGGTCGTCGGGGTTGATTCGGCCGGGGAAAGAGGCCTCCAAGCGCGCCATAGCAACGAGTTCAGGATAACTGTAATCCTTTCCTTCGGCCTTCCAGACCTTGCGGCACTGCTCCAGGAGCCACAGGCCGGTGATGTTCTTCAAAAAGCGCGTGGTTCCCTCGATGCCGCCTTCATTGGTGAAGTTCAACCGGGCCGATTCTGCGTTGATAATAGGCTCCGGCACCTCAATGCCCATAAGGCTCCAGGTACCGCTGGAAAGGTAAGCGAAATGTTCATCGGCCGCAGGGACGGCTGCTATTGCCGATGCTGTGTCATGGCCTGCAACGGCAATGACGGGTATTCCATTGTACTCCCCTATCCGCGTACCGGGCTGGACAATTGGAAGAAGAATGTCCGTGCGTATTCCCAAGCGCTTCAAAAGGCCTTTGTTGAACTGCCTGGAGCCCTGGTCCATCATTCCGGAAGTGGAGGCATCCGTGTACTCGCAGACTTTATTTCCCGTAAGCATGTAGGAGAGTAAATCCGGCATAAAAAGTATGCTGGAAGCATTCCTAAGCGATTCGTCGTCACTTTCCGTCTGTGCGTACAGCTGGAAGATGGTATTAAAAACCATTATCTGGATGCCGGTGGCGGCATAGAGCTCCTCCCTGGGAATGGTCCCGAACACTTTTTCCGGCATTCCTGCAGTATAAGGGTCCCGATATGCGCGCGGCATCCCTAGCAACGAGCCGTCCGCCCCTATGCAGCCAAAATCCACGCCCCAAGTATCTATGCCGATGGAATCTATTGTGACCCCCTCTTCCTTTAAGGATGCGATGCACTTTTCAAAGTGCCCCTTGATGGAGAAGACATCCCAGTAAAACTTTCCGTTTTCCTTAAATATTTGATTTGGAAAACGATAAACCTCCCTCATGTTGAAACCATCACCGTCAAAAGAAGCAAGGACGGCACGGCCTGAAGTGGCTCCGCAGTCAAGGGCAAGGAAGATATGTGGCCGGATCGGTTTCATACAGTGCAAAAATAACGCATTCGTCAATTTGTTTTTATGCACATGTTGCCATAAGGACTTAGAATTTTGACATTTAACAACATTTATGGTTTTA
Source organism: Bacteroidales bacterium UBA2716 (assembly GCA_002354005.1). Lineage (GTDB taxonomy): Bacteria > Bacteroidota > Bacteroidia > Bacteroidales > UBA932 > Cryptobacteroides. Next base: position 14,497 of record DEKS01000118.1, on the reverse strand, counting down.
CGCCTCCCCTTTGAGTCACGGCGCGATACTCGCCCGGAGTAGTTCCGGTTATTCGGCGGAATACTGTGAAAAAGTAGTCGTAGTTGTCGAAGCCGTTCTCAAAAGCAATCTGTTTTATGGGGTCATGGGAGTTGGTAAGAGCCTCAAGGATGCGGTTGATACGCATCTGGATAATATATTTTGCCGGTGAAAAACCGGTGTACTGCTTGAAAATACGCCGGAAATTGGAGTAACCCATGCAAAGGTCCGAGGCTATTTCCTCAGGGGTGATGGTGGAGAGATTCTCCATTATTATCATTTTTGCACGGTCTATCCTCTCCTCAACTTCCGTAAAGCCTTCTTGCCTTGCATAGAAGTAGCCAAGGCCCAGCATATGCATCACAAGTGACCCCAAAAGAGGCTGGAACGACGCCTTCTGCTCTGCGGCCGCTTTTATTGCATTCTCATAGAGTTCCGACATCTTGCTGTGTATGCCCACATGCATCACGGCCCTGTCCCGTGTAAAAAAGCCATTCTCTTCCTGAGCCTCTATGAAATGGCCGTTGAAGCCTATCCAATACTCCTTCCAGCCGGTCCTGGGGTCTGGACGGTACGAGTGCCATTCTCCGGGAAACAGCATGAACATGTCTCCCTCCGAGATGTTGACCCAGCGGCCGATGGTTGCCGACATGAACCGGCCCCGGCCTTTGGAAATGTAGATGAGCTGGTACTCTGACAGGATACGCCCCCTTTCTTCGCTGAACAGGTACCTCTGAGGGTGATTTGACGGTGGATATGCTTCCCCGGGAGCTATTTCCTGCGTACCCACCGTATTTACGGCGATGCCCCAAAGACTGTCCTGGGGATTTACCGACAAGTATTTGTGATGAATGTTTTCCGACATGTCCGATGTTTTTCACAAAGATATCCAACGCGTGCCAAAAATCAAAGTTTTACTACACTTTTTATAGATGATACACCATATATTTTACATACCTTTGTATAGATACTAATCGGCATAAGATGAAACAACTTACCGCACTGTTAGCCTTTATTGGCATTATTTCCTGCTCGGCCGTAGATAAAACACCCTCAAGCCAGGTAAATGTTTTCAACGGCACAGGACTTCACGGGCACACATACCCCGGCGCAACAACCCCCTTCGGCCTTGTGGAGCTTAGCCCGGACACCCGCATAGAAGGCTGGGACGGCTGTTCCGGATATCATTTCTCAGACTCGGCCATACTTGGATTCAGCCACACCCATCTCTCCGGAACCGGCTGCGCCGACCTTGGAGACTTCCTATTCACCCCGGGCCTTGACAAAGCGGAGCCCCTTGCTTTTTCGCACAAGGCCGAAACCGCCTTTCCGGGCTACTACAAGGTGGTTTTTCCCGTTGGCATTACGGCGGAACTTACCGCCACCCCAAGGTCCGGCGTCCATAGATACACATTCTCCAGAAAGGGCAAACCTGTTATTCTGATAGATGCCGTCCATTCCATCGGAGAAGGCACCAAAGCATCCGTACACGATATCCATCCGGACGGAAACAGCGCAGTGGAAGGGCATCGCAGGGTCTCCGGATGGGCCGAGGACAGGGACATATATCTTTCGGCCCGGTTCTCAGTTCCGTTTGAAAGCGCGGAGCCTGCCGGCAAAGGAAAACTGCAACTCGGCTTTCCCGAAGGCACCCATGAGATAACGGTATATGCCGGCATTTCCTACACCGGAATAGACGGAGCCCGGCTTAACCTCAAGGCCGAAACAGACGGCAGGAGTTTTGACTCTATCCTTGCGGAGGCCAGGGAAACCTGGGACGGCGTCCTTGGCACCATGGAAGTGACCGGCGGCCCTACAGCGCAGTTCTACACCTGTCTCTACCATACATTCGTATGTCCAAACCTCATGGAAGACGCTGGCGGGGAACCCTACTACTCCACCCTCTCCCTTTGGGATACTTTCCGAAGCTGGAATCCCCTGCAAACCATTATTAATCCCTCTCTTGTCTCCAACATGGTACGGAGCATGCTGGACATGTACCGTAGAACCGGAGAACTTCCCATCTGGCCCCTCGCCCATTCCGAGACCTATACCATGATAGGTTATCACAGCGTATCTGTCATAGCCGACGCCTGGCTCAGGGGTATCCGGGATTTCGACGGTGAAGAAGCCTTACGGGCAATGGTGGCGTCTTCCAACCGATACAAGGGCACAAGCATCTCTTCCCTTTACACGTCTTTCGGCTATATTCCCGCAAATCTCATAGCCGAATCCACTTCCCAGACACTTGAAATGGCTTATGACGACTGGTGCATAGCCCGTATGGCCGAAGATCTTGGCCACGCAGATATTGCCGAAGAGTATTACCGCAGAGCCGAAAGCTGGCAGAATCTCTTTGACGCCTCCACGGGTTTCATGCGCGGACGCAATGCAGACGGCACCTTCTCCGAGCCCTTCGACCCCATAGCCAGCACCCGAGACTACACGGAAGCCATCCCCTGGCAAGCCCGTTTCTTTGTTCCACATGACGAAGCCGGCCACACCGCACTCATGGGCGGGAGAGAGAACATGACAGCCGCGCTGGATTCTCTCTTTACCTATGAAGAGAGAGATCCCGGCATGACAATTTCCGACATCAGCGGCTGGATGGGACAGTATGCCCACGGCAACGAGCCCTCGCATCACATGGCCTACATCTACAACTGGCTGGGAGCGCCCTCCCGCACGCAGGAGATTGTGAGGGAACTGCTCTCCACAATGTACGGGACAGGCCCTGAAGGCGTTTGCGGCAACGAGGACTGCGGACAGATGAGCGCCTGGTATGTACTTGCTTCGACCGGTATTTATCCCGCGTGCCCCGGCACCGGGGAATACCAGCTCACGGTGCCTCTTTTCAAGAAAACCAAAATAAAACTTGGAAATGGCCGAACACTTACAATAAAAACAGACCGCCCCGGCAACCGCTATATCAAGGACGTCACGTTTAACGGAAAACCCGTGGAGCGTAATTTCATCTTTTACGATGAAATTATGGAAGGAGGAGAACTCTGTTTCCGGACATCGGCAAAACCTGTTCATGGGAGGGATTACATGGAGCCGCCCTACTCCATGAGTGACGGAAACATTGTTTCAACGCCTTATGCTGGCGGAAACCTGTCGCTTTTCATAGACCATACGGAGATTTCCCTTGGATGCCGCACCGCCGGAGCCAGCATCCACTACACTTTGGACGGCAGCATCCCCACAGAGTCAAGCCCGCTTTATGAAAAGCCCATCGGCATAGACAAGAGCTGCACGGTAAAGGCCCGGGCCTTCCTTGAAGGGGCTACGCCTTCTCCCATTTTCACCGTCCAGGCCACAAAGGCCATTTTCAGGGATCCGGCAAGAAAAACCGGGCTCAGGAGCGGCTGCAGGTACACTTATCATCTCGGAGCGTTCTCTGAAACGGCCCATGTCCTGGCTTCGCCGGCCGTAGCCTCCGGAGTAATGGCAGAGCCCTCCATCGGCAGTGCACCGGATGAAGATCACTTTGGATATGTCTTCTCCGGCTACATCGATGTCCCCTCTGACGGCATTTGGGAGTTCTCCCTCACCAGCGACGACGGCTCGGTGCTGGACATAGACGGCGTACGCACCGTAGATAACGACGGCTCGCATTCGGCCATTGCGACATTCGGACGCATACCTCTTAAAAAGGGTCTGCACCAATACAGGCTCATCTACCTGGAAGATTACGAAGGGCAGCATCTCTCCTGGGAGTGGAAAGCTCCCGGAGAAGAGAGTTTCTCTGCGGTCCCCCAAAATAAACTGTTCTACTAAGACGCTATGAAAAGACTTATTCTTATCCCTTTCCTTTTTGTGAGCGTGCTGACATGGGCACAGCTTCCGGTGATCCTTCACTCTCACAATGATTATAACCGCACTGCGCCTTTCTGGGAGGCTTATTCCCAGCACTGCGCCTCAATAGAAGCCGATGTATTCCTCTCCGACGGAAAGCTCCTTGTAGGCCATGATGAAGAAGACCTCACCCCGGAAAGAAACCTGGACGCCATGTACATCCAGCCCATAGTCCAGACCTTCCGAAGCAACGGAGGCCGCATGTGGAAAGATTCCCCGGACCGCCTCATCCTCATGATAGAGCTCAAAAGCCCGGCCGAAGATGAACTTCCGGAAGTTGTGAAGGCTCTGGAGAAGTATCCGGATGTCTTCTCCTCTGAAAACGGAGTCCGGATTGCCATAACCGGCAATGTCCCGCCCAAGGAGGATTTCCTGAAGTACCCTTCGTGGATAGGCTACGATGGAGACATCCGGGATGATTACTCTCCCATGCAGCTTGAAAGAGTGGTTCTGGTGAGCAATTCTTTCCGAATGTTCTCACGCAAATGGAACGGAAAAGGAAGGATGATAGACCCGGAACTTGCCGCCGTCAAGGCCGCCATAGAAAAGGTGCATTCCTGGGGCAAGCCCATCCGCTTTTGGGACGCCCCCGAAGGCACCACGGCATATTTCACGTTCTGGAAACTTGGCGTTGACATAATAGGGACAGACAAACCCGCCGTAGCATCACAGTTCTTCAGCGACTGGGGCAACAAGAACTTCATCATTGGCCGTCACAATGTCCAGTCCGGAGTGACGGGCACAAAAAAACTGGACAAGGCCACCCGCAGTTTCTCAGGCTTCCAGAACGAAAAACTTCAGCTTTCGGCCCGCATCCCCACCTACACCCCCACTTACAGGAAGGACGGCTGCAAAGGGAAGATCAAGAACGTCGTTTTCCTCATCGGAGACGGCATGGGAATAAACCAGATTGCCGCCGGAGCCTATGCCAACCGCCGGGATCTCTCACTCCTTAAAATCAAGAGTACCGGAATCCAGTTCTACAACCCCCAGGACGACTTCATCGGAGACTCCGCGTCCGGCGGCAGCGCCCTTGCAACCGGAAAGATGTCATGGACGCGCCACATTGCCACAAATCACGACGGCAGTGAAGCCTATCCCTCCCTTGCCGACTATTTCAAGGACATGGGAAAGGCAACCGGAATAGTTTCACTCGGAGACATCGCCGATGCAACCCCGGCTGTTTTCTACGGCCACACCTCCGAGCGTGACAGCACCGAACTCATTACCCGCGCAATGCTTTCGAGCAAGGCCGACCTTATCTGCGGCAGCGGCCGAGGATGCATAGAGGGGACCCGCGAAGACGGCATAGACATGCTCTCCGGCATAAAAGCCAACGGATACAGCTACACCAACGATGCCGTCGAAGTAGACAAGGTAAGCGGAAAGTTGATCTGCCTTGACAACCGCATGGGAGAATATGCCACGGAAGAGAATCTCCATTTCCTTGCCGATATTACCCGCGCATCCATAAAGAAGCTGCAGAAAGACTCCAGGAAGGGTTTCTTCCTTATGGTGGAAGGCGCAAAGATAGACTATGCAGGACACTCCGACTGCTTCCCCGCATCGGTATTGGAGCAACTGAGCTTTGACCTTGCAATTGCCGAAGCCCTGAGGTTTGCCGATGAAGACGGCCACACCCTTGTGGTTGTCACCGCAGACCACGAAACCGGAGGCCTTACCATCCTGGACGGAGACCTTGAAAGCGGCCATGTCCTTGCCGTATACAACTCCGACGACCATACACCCACCGTAGTACCGGTATTCGCATACGGCCCCGGTTCCCGTGAGTTCATCGGCACATACATGAACATAGAGATACCCGCCAAAATCAAAAAACTGGTGAGAAAATGAGAAAAACAGCGATCCTTGCCATATCCCTCGTCCTTGTCTCATTCCAGGGGCATGGCCAGAATTACAAGAACACCTATGTAAAAAACATCTTCGTAGCCGAAAACCCCTATCGGACCATGGAGATGGAAACCATTGAGCCCCAAGGCTTTGATAAAGCCAGAAAAGTGCTCCCCGCCCCATTCTGGGAAGGCCATGCTCAAGAAGTGGACATGTACTGGCATGCCTGGCAGATTGCCATAGGGAACATCCGTCAGCCGCAAAAGGGATCCGGCTTTGTGAGTCCTTACCTTGACGTAGCATACAACGGCAACATCTTCATGTGGGACGACAGTTTCATGATGCTTTTTGCCCGCTACGGATACCGCTTCTTCCCATTCCAGCGCACCCTTGACAATTTTTACGCAAAGCAGCATCAGGACGGCTTCATTTGCAGGGAAATCAGGGCAGACGGGACAGACTGCTTCGAGCGCTACGACCCCGTGAGCACAGGTCCCAACCTCCTCCCCTGGGCGGAACTCCTGTATTACCTGCAGTATGGAGACACAGACCGCCTTCACCGCGTGTTTCCGGCCCTTGTGGCATATGCCCAGTGGTGGAAACTCAACCGCACATGGCCAGACGGAACCTACTGGAGCAGCGGCTGGGGCACCGGCATGGACAACCTTCCAAGGGTCCAGGAGGGTTACAACCCTATTTTCTCAAACGGCCATATGAGTTGGCTGGACACCAATCTTCAGCAATACCTTGTGGATTGGTGCCTCATGCAGATAGGGTTTTACACTGAGCGCTGGCAGGAAATAGAGGAACTGGAGGATGAGATGAAATTCCTCAAGAAATGGATCAATGAGAACATGTGGGACCCTGAAGAAAAGTTCCTTTACGACGTATACGCCGACGGTTCCCGCTCTAGCGTCAAGACCATTGCCGCTTTCTGGGCCCTCCAAACGGACATTCTGGAAAAGGAGAGGCTGGATGACATTGTAGGGCATCTTTCCGATGAAAGTGAATTCAACCGCCCTCACCGCGTACCGTCCCTTAGCGCAGACCACAAAAAATACAATCCCCTTGGCCGATACTGGCAGGGCGGAGTATGGCCCGGAACCAACTACATGGTCATTGACGGCCTGTGGCGCAAAGGCTACAGGGAACTTTCACGCGAGATAGCCGACAACCATTACGGCGCAGTCCTTGAAGTATGGAAGAATACCGGCACTTTCTGGGAATACTATGCCCCTGAGAGCGCCCAGCCCGGCTTCATGGCCAGGAAGGATTTTGTGGGCTGGGCCGGTCTTCCTCCAATTGCAGAGTTTATAGAATGCATCCTTGGCATACGTTCAAACTACGCCGATGAAATGATCGAGTGGGATTTGAGACAAACGGAAGCACACGGGATAGAACGGTATCCCTTTGGTCCGGAAGGAGTGGTGACACTAAAGGCTTCGGCCAGGAAATCTTCTTCCGAAAAGCCGGTGATTACGGTCAAGACAAACGTGCCGTTCAACCTTACCGTAATCTGGGGAGACGGACAAAAGTCTACGGTCCGCGTAGAGAAAGACGGGAAAATCAGGCTTTAATCCACAACTGTAACGCCAACAGGCACTTCCACCTTTACATCGGCCCCGTTACGCTTCACGCGGATGGGGCCGTATGGTGTATTCCGGCTCACCTCAACCCATTCCAGGCCTTCCGGAACCTGAGGCTCTATTCTCACTTTACGACATCCGGGTTCCAGGGGAATTATGCCTCCAAGGGCCTCATAGAACCAACTTCCTATGCCGTTGAAGCAGTTGTGGAGGCGGCTTCGATTGCCATCCCAGTGCTCCCAGGTGCCGGTGGCTCCGTTTTCCAGCATATGTAGATATCCGGGATAGCCTTTATGTACGATAAGATTATTGAGCCAGTCGGCTTCTCCGGAGATAGTTGCCCATTCAGTGAGTACGGGAATGCCAACAAGGCCTGTGGCGAAGTATCCGGGGGTACTGTTTTTAAGGGTTTTCACGATATCCGGGGCCAATTCTTCCGGAACCGCCCCGACAAGAAGCGGATAGACCAGGTCTATCTGGGTGCCGCTCCCGTAGGAGGCCGAAGCGGACTTGTAGAAGGCTTCATGGATACGTGTACGCAGATTCCCAAGGCGGGTTCTCCACGTAGCAGCCTCTTCCGGCAGCCCAAGGACGTCTGCAATCAATGCCAGGTCTTCAAATACCTGGCACAAGGCGCAGTTATTCACAAGATCCACGGAAACCGGATCCTGGACATCCACGCCTTCAGGCGCCGCCCAGTCACCAAGGTACCAGGCGCGGTAGGTTGTATTCGGCCATGGCCTGAGAAGTCCGTCCTTTACAAAGGAATCCACATATTCTATCCACTTTTTCATATCGGGGTAGAACCGCTCCAAAGGGCGTAAGTCTCCATAACTCACATAAGTTCTCCAGGCGGCCTGGACCAGGAAACTGCACCAGTAAGGGCCGCCGCCTGCCGGATAGGGGCTCGGAGCCGTGTGCGGAAGACCGCCGTCAGGGCGCTGGGAATCGGCCCAGGCCTGAAGCCAGTTAAGATACATGGGGCCGGCATCCGCCATTTCCTGAAGAGTAAGGGTGGAAGCATTGCCGTCACCACCGTAGCCAAGCCGCTCAACGCTGGCACAGTCTACCATGTAGCCGCCGAAACTGAGGTTTTCAAGCGTCCAGTCCAGCATGTTGTAAATGGCATTGAGACGGGGATCCGACGATGTGAAAGAGCCTCCTTTGACATAGTCTGTCCTTATCCTGTGCACCTTTACTTCCAGAGGCGCCGCAGGCAGGGGATAAATACGCGCATAGCGGAAGACATGATGGTTGAAGCGGTTAGTGAAACGTTCCTCTCCCTCCCCCGTAGCAATATAGATATCCTGTCCGAAGTCCTCGGTGTCAAACTCTTGAGTAAGGGCGTCGCTGTAGTCTATTTTAATCTCCTGCCCTTTCTGGAGAGATGGGAGGACAATCTCCACAAGGCCATTCATGACTTTTCCCATGTCCACCAGCCAGCAGCTGTCACCTTCGGCGGTAATACTCCGGGCTTCATGTGTTTCCTGTATTGTGGTTGCCTCGCACATCTGGGCCGAAGCCTTCATGCCATCCACCCTTATAACGTCCACGGGGCCCCACTTAGGCTTTTCGCGGGCATCCAGCATCTCTCCTCCAAAACCGTGGGGCTCCCAGGTTCCAAGGTCCCGGCGGCCGCTTGGAGAGCCCTCCCAACTTCCATCCGTCACAAGAAGGGCATTCCCGTCAAAATCAAGTTCGGCCTTTACCAGCGGGCCTTCATATACGGCTCCAAAGGTCCCGGGCTTGTACCAGCCGGAGCCCGCCGCAACAAGAAGTTCATTCTCTCCCTTTTCAAGAAGCCCCGCAACATCATAGGCAACTATCAGGGAGCGCTTGGCAAGCTCTGAGACAGCCGGCTGCAATACGCTTTCAGATACTTTTTTCCCATTCACATAGGCCTCATGGTACCCAAGGGAATTCACGTAGAGAAGTGCCTCGGAGGGCTTTTTCTCAACCGTGAAACGCTTTCTCAGAAGCGGAGACTCCCCTTTCCCTATATATTCCCCCGCAAGTCCTTCCAAAGGTGCCACGGCAAAGCGCTGCCAGGGGCTCCAGCGGGAAACCCGTCCCTTTCCGTTCCACACCCTGACGCGCCAGCGGACAAGTTGCTTGGGGCAAATCCCGTCTCCCTTGTAAGGCACCATCACCTGATCCGGGCTTTCTTCTTTCCACACGCTTTCTCCAACCTGCAACTGGAAAGCAGTTTGTTCCATCGGGGAGTCACTTCGTATTTTCCAACTGAAGTGAGGCTTGGCGCTGTCTATGGCAAGCGGGTCCACAAGGCCCTCACACCTAAGATCGTAAACTTCAAATGAAGGCTGGCAGGCGGCAAGAAGAAGCGCTGTCCAAAGTATGGGAAAAGGAGTTTTCATCGACAAATCCGGAATTTGTAAGAATATGTCTTTCCAGGCTCAATCTTATACTGTGGCAGGACATCCGGACCGCAACTGCCGTTTCCAAGGCCATTTTGGATGCAGTCCAGGTTGAAGATAACCTGCGGGCGCCTTACAAGGGGGAGGTCGTTCATATACTTCACAAGATAAAGGTCCCTGTCGGTATAGTGAAGGGCGCTGAAATCAAAACTGTCATCGGCCACAAAACTTATGGAGTCACCTGAAGCTGTCCCGAAGCGCACCCATCTGGTATCTGTACGTCCACCCATGCTCTGGGTGCGTACATACGGTTCAGTGAAGCCGTCTACGGTACTGCTCCATTCTCCCAGGAATGCCCCCTGCCTGCGGTCCGAATAGTTCTCCTGAGGGCCGCGACCATACCAGGAGACATTCTCAAACGAAGGGTTCAGCGCCATTGTAAGCCCTATACGCGGAAGGGAGAAGTCCTCCCCGGCGCTGAAACTTGCGCTAACATCCACGCATCCCGAACTGTAAACGTCGTATGTGATGCTATAAGGGACAACGGCAGTTCCAACCATGGCTTCCATCTGGGTTGTTATGCTTACGCAATGCTCCGCCGCCTTGTAGTGGAAACTTTTCAGGGAGGCCGAAGTGGACACGCTCTCATCTTTTCCCGTTATGATAAAGCGCACCCCGTCGTTGGAGATGTAACGGTAGCCGTTGAAAGAGATGCCGTCCGTGCCGTACAGAATGTCCGTACCACCTATCCTCAGGCTCTGAAGAATGCCCCTTGCGCGGTCGAAGCGGACACTTATGCACTCGTTCTTGACACAGAGTATCCGGCCTTCTTCGGTGTACACCTCAAGCGGTTCCGCTCCCCCGTTTTCCACTTCCTGAAGGCGTCCGTCCATCTTCTGAAGGAAGAATTCATCGGAGGCTACAACGTGGCCGGGACCGCACCAGAGGGTGCCTTCCTTAAGGACAATGTCCGTCCTTAAGGTTACATCCCCTTTCCAGGGCATTTCCGGACAAGGGATTGCGACCGTGCATTTTCCCCAAGGTGCGGTGGAAGGAAGCGAAGCCGTGCCGCTCAGGAAGGCCACACCTTCGTGAAGGTAACTGTAGCGGAGTTCCATCTCGGAGAGGTTGTAAGAGATGTAACGGTTCTCCAACCTGAGTCTTCCAGGGACTTCCAACTGCATTTTCACGTACTGATACACCTTCTTTACTTCCAGAAGTTTTGCGGTAATGCGGCGGTCGGCCGTCACAAGGCCGTTACAGGAAAAGTCATTGTCGTTGGGCATATCGCCAAAGGCTCCTCCGAAGTATAGTTTCCCGTCATTGGCCCCGGGCATCACCAATGCCTGGTCTACCCAGTCCCAGATGCAGGCGCCTATCATGCGCTCACTTCTGTTCTCTATGTAATCCATGTACTCGGCAAGGTTGCCGGGGGCATTTCCCATGGCATGCGCATACTCGCAAAGGTAGTAGGGCCTGGCAGCACCGTTACGGTCCATACTCTCCATCTGCTCCAGGGAAGGGTACATGTTTGAGTCAAAATCGGCAACCTCATTCTGGCCCTCATAATGTATAGGGCGGGGATCAAGGGCTTTCACCGCATCATATTCGGCTTCAATATTCCCGCCCTTTCCGGATTCGTTTCCCAAAGACCAGAAAATGACGCTTGGGTGAAGACGGTCACGGCGGACCATCCTGACAGCCCTGTCAACATAGGCGTCTTTCCATGATGGCATTTTGGAGATTGAAAAATTGCCATGGCACTCTACGTCGGCCTCGTCCAGAATGTAAAGCCCGTAGTAGTCGTAGAGGGAGTACATCCTGGGGTCGTTGGGATAATGACTTGTCCGGACAGTGTTGAGGTTATGGCGCTTCATGAGCACAATGTCCTCTATCATGGATTCTACCGGAACGGCCTTGCCATAAACCGGATGGATGTCGTGACGGTTTGTTCCTTTAAGGTATGTCATCACGCCATTTACATAGAGTTTATTGCCCCTGAACTCAACTTTCCTGAAACCGTGTTTAAAGAACGTACATTCCAGGAGTTTTCCCTTCTTGTCAAAAAGAGCCACCTGAACGGTGTAAAGATTGGGTTTCTCCGCGCTCCAAAGCATTGGAGAGTCTACCGCTATCTCCTCACCCTCCCCCACTTTATTTCCGGAGGCATCCCAGAGGGAGACTTTCACCACCGGAGCCTTTGTCTCTACGGAAGTCCTCAGGGTAGCCCTGGAGAAATCCGGTGCAAAAACAGTCTCCGTGCAGATATCATTTACATGTGCCTTAGGACGGGCCATAAGATACACGTCCCGGTGAATTCCGCCAAGACGGAACATGTCCTGGTCTTCCAGGTAGGAGCCGTCGCTCCACTTGTAAACCTCCACGGCCACGGTGTTGCGGCCATTTTTCACATAGCGGCTGATATTGAATTCGGCATCGTTGTTCGAGCCCTGGCTGTAGCCTACTTTCTGGCCGTTAACCCAAAGGTAGAATGCCGAATATACACCGTCAAAATGTATGTACACCTCTTTCCCGGCCCAGTCTGCAGGAAGGACGAAATCCCTTCTGTAACTGCCTACTGGATTGGGCTCTTTTTCAATCGTGAAACCACGCACCACTTGGATAAAAGGCGGATTATTGCCGAAGGGATAGGTGGAGTTTGTATAAAGAGGTGTTCCATAGCCTTCCATCTCCCAGTTGGCAGGGACGTCAATTTCGGCCCAGTCCGCTACGCTGAAAGAAGGCTTGTAAAAATTCACTGGACGCTGTTCCGGAGAAGGGGCCCAGTTGAATTTCCATTTTCCGCTAAGGAGCATGTAGCGGGAACTTCCGGTACGCATCCAGGGCTTTTCGTAGGCAGGGTCGGAAGTCATTTCGGATTCCGACGCATAGGGAATAAGGGTGGGATGCCCGGGCTCTTTGCCCACGGCAAAGACCTTCTCGTTCTCCCAGTCGTTTTTGGAAGAAGTCTTGTAGGGGATAATGTCAAGAGGTGTCGCCGATTCACGTATGGTCCATTTCTCTCCATCAGAAAGCTGCCAGGCTTTTTGATCTGCCCCGATGCCAAGGAAGAGGCCGGAAGAAACGCTCCTTAACCTATAGGAGCCGTCTCCAGCGGGAATCAGTTCCCAGTGCTGGTTTATGTTAAGAGGGTCTGCACCCCACTGGAGCACGCTGTGCTCTCCCTCTCCGTCACAGTCAAGGGCAAGGCCGGAATAACCGTTCACAAATTCGTATACGTTGCCTTTTACTTTTCTCAGTTGCCACACCTGGCTGTCGTCCCCGGCTTCAGGCGTGGACAGGAGAACAGGCGAATCGGCCATCATGGCACTCTTCACATCCAGAACAAGGCCATCCTGAGCGGCTATCTCATAGCCTTTGTCGGGCCTCAACGACTGGGCCGCCAGGGGCAGGCTCAGCAGCAATAAGAATAGCGTAAAACAGGACTTCCTCATATATAAACTACTTATATTCTACGGTATAAGTACCTGCCGAATAATCCTTCTCTCCAGAAGGCAGGACAACGGTAGCAGAGGCGCCTTCAGGGATGGTAAAGGTCCAGGTGCAAACGTCTCCTTCATACTTCCAGGCGCTCTTTATGGTTCCTGCGGCGCTCTTATATTCGGCATCAAGGCTACCAAGGCGTTTGTCCGGTAGCGGCTTCATTACAATGTGGGTGAAGCCGGGGGCGGAAGTGTCGGCAGAAATTCCTGCAGCGCTCTCCCACAGCCACTGGCACACGCAGCCGTAGGCATAGTGGTTGAAACTGTTCATGCCGTTGGGCCCCATGCCCTTGTCTACCATGTAACTGTTCCAGCGCTCCCAGATGGTGGTGGCGCCATTGTCAACGGAGTACAGCCAACTGGGGTTCTTGCGCTGGAACAGGAGGTCCCAGGCAAGGTCTGCCATGCCGTTGTCCGTGAGAGTCTGCATGATGATGCCGGTACCAAGGAAGCCCGTCTGGAGACAGCCACCGTGGGCCGCGAAATTCTCCCTGAGCCTACGGCACATGGCATCCTTTTCTTCGCCGCTCACAAGGCCAAGTTTCAGGGCAAAAAGCGCCGGAGTCTGCATTGTATTAAGGATACTGAGACGGAAAGAGCCGTCGGGAAGGAGGTAGGTGGCCTTAAGGTATTCTTTGGCGTCCTTTTCCATCTTGAGGTAAGGAGCAGCATCCCGTCCGCTTGCCGTAGCCATATCCGCCATCATTGCAGCGTCAACAGCCCAGTAGCATCCTCCCAGATAACTCCAGTACAATTCCGCCTGTGCGCGGGTGGCATCGTCCTTGAAAGCAATTCCGCTGCAAGTCTCCAGGGGTTCATAACTTACCCAGTCGGCGTAGTTGAAGTCATCGTTCTCTTCCCTCAGGAGGCTGTGCTCATAGCGCGTGGCGTTCACATGCTCCATAAAGAGCGCCATGGCATCCCAGTTTTCTTCTATGATTGAAGCGTCCCCAAACTGCTTCCATACCGTCCATGGCACTATCACGCCGGCGTCGGCCCATCCAAGGCGCATGGTCTCGTTGCCATATTGCGCAAAGGGTGCGACGGAGGGAAATCCGCCAGTTTCGACCTGGCTGTCCCTCACATCCCTGGTCCATTTATGGAAGAAGTTGCCTGTTGAGGCAAAGAAAGAGCCAGTCTCTGCAAATATATGGGTATCTGCCATCCATCCAAGGCGCTCGTTGCGCTGGGGACAGTCTGTGGGAACGGAGAGATAGTTGGAGCGCATTCCCCATACCGTATTGGAAATGAGTTTATTGATGGACTCGTCTCCGGTAACCATTCGCCCGGTTTCCATTTCCTGTGT
>DEKS01000090.1 GCA_002354005.1 Bacteroidales bacterium UBA2716 | reverse complement strand
TATGCCATGGACCCTGCGCGCGTTCAGCGTGTCATTGAGCAGGCCCTGGCGGAATGCGAAGCGCAGGGCATTCACGGCAAGGAGATTACCCCTTTCCTGCTGGCCCGCGTGTGCGAACTCACCGGCGGAGACTCCCTCTCCGCCAACATTGAACTGGTCCTGAACAACGTCCGGCTGGCCGCCCAAACCGCCGCCTGCCTCTAAACCTTTTATTGATATGAAAAGCAAACTTGCCAAATCGTCCTGGATCGCCCTCCTCTCCACTGTGCTGGTGGTTTTTGTAATGGCGTCCTGCTGCACCACCATCGACTCCGCATCGGTGGGCATCAAATTCAAGAAATGGAGCTCCAATGCGCAGCTGCGCGGCGGTGTGGAAGGCACCTGCAGGGGCTGGGTATGGTACAACCCCATTACCGAGAGCATTTTCGAGTATCCAACTTACATTCAGCGTGTTACCTATGAGCCTTTTACGGTGAATCCCAAGGATGCCGCCATCTTCTCCATGACGCCTACCCTGGCCTATCAGATTGACGAGTCCAAAGCTGTGGATATCTTCGTGAAGTATCGTAAACCCGTGAGGGAACTGGAGATGGGGTACATCAACACCTGTATCTTCGAGGCCTATCGTACTTGCGCCAACAATTATACTTCGGATGAACTCATGGCCAACCGTGCCAAGTTCGAGAGCGAGGTCCGCGCCCGCCTGGACGAATCCATGAACCAGGAAGGGTTTATCGTCCGGGAATTCACCACCAAGATTGACCCGCCGGCATCGCTTACCGCAGCCATCAATGCCAAGAACGAGGCCGTGCAGAACGCCCTGAAGGCGGAGAACAAGGTGAAGGAGGCGGAGGCCGAGGCCAAGATTGCCATCGCCAAGGCCAAGGGTGAAGCGGAGGCCCAGCGTATCCAGGGTGACGGTGAAGCCTACTACAACCGCGTGGTAGCCGCCTCCCTCAACGCCCTGCTGGTACAGCAGTACGCCATTGAGAAATGGGACGGTAAACTGCCCACCTACAACGGCTCCAACGCCCTACCTTTCATCAATCTTTCCAAATAGGGCACTGGCTCCCAACGCGTTGGTAATCAACCACTTGCTAAAAATCCTCGGCTCTTTTAGCGCCGAGGATTTTGCATAAAACACTGATACATAGCACTATACGAACCAGCGCACGATGGGCACTTTTACCACTTCACCGGAACAGGCGTAAGGAGCGGGCTGCGGGAAAGGTCGTTGGGATTGGTGCCGGGCATCCCCTCCGGAACGGCCACGCCCAGGGAGTCGTAATGGGCCGTCCAATACGGAACGGTACTGCCGTCCGGGCCTTTGAAGGTCATGGGGATGGCGGAGAACAACGGTTCACCAGCGGCATCCCGGTAGCACTCGTACACCAGCTCGCTGCAGTACAGGGCCTCGTTGCCGGGCAGGAAGGCGTAGTCGTACGGACGGCCTTCCAGGGCCTGCAGCCGCGAGAGCACGTCCGGCCAGTCGCAAGCGGTACGGAACACCCGCACAAACGGCTTTCCGGAAGCGTCCAGGGCCGATTCGTCCAGGAACTGCTGCAGCTGGACGTGCCGCACGCCCTCCCCGGGAACGGCCTCCCACACATCCTCCAGGGTTTCTCCCAGGATGCCCACATGGGAAAAGGAACCGCCCGTGGCCGATTCTATGGCATCGGTCATGTCGCCCTCCCCTGCCTGGAACAGCAGGTCCCCAGGCTGCAAGGGATTCCGCGCACAGCTGAGGGCCAGCAGCAGTGCCGTTATGAGAGCAAAATACTTCATCAGTACAACACTTTATTGAGAAACAAGGCATGGCCCGGAACAGATTCGCCGGCATCGCCCCGGGTCCCGCTGGCAATGAGCTCCGCCACCCATTCGGGATTGTGCTTCCCCCGCCCCACCTCAATGAGCGTTCCCACCGTAGCCCGCACCATGTTCCGGAGGAAGCGGTCCGCCGCTATCCGGAAGTACCAATAGTTTGATTCGTGACAGGAAGGTGTACCCTCTGAAATCTGTGGCCACCCTCGGCCGCATAAGAGGGAGGGGCCCACAGCCGCGTCGCCAGACGCGTTGCGAGTTGGGAGGGGCCGAAGCGAAGCGAAGGCGATTTCAGAGGGTATACCTTCCTGTCCCATTATCTGAAGATGCGAAGGGACATAGGGGGCCCAGAAGGCGTCAAAGACGGTGCAGAGGGAGGTTTTGTTGTCGCCGCCGGTTTTTTCGAAGCAGGAAAAGTCGTGCGTGCCCAGAAGGAACTGACAAGCGGCGTTCATGGCGTCAAAATCCAGCGAAGGATAGCCGCAGAGCCAGGATGTGTGCCGCAGAAACGGGTCTTTTTGCCTGTGAATGAAATAGGTATATTCCCGCCGACGGGCGCTGAACCGCGCGTGGAAATCGTCCGGGACAACTGACACCGAATGAACCACTACTTCACGGGGCAGCATGGCATTTAATTTGTAGGTAAAGTCGGATGCCTCGAAGGGAAGAGTTCCGTCATAATCGAAGTGGGCAACGTAACCTGTGGCATGCACGCCGGTATCTGTTCGCCCCGCACCGGTAACGGGAACCGGCCGCCCCAGCAAACGGGACAGCACTCCTTCCAGGCACGCCTGAACCGACGGCGAGGAAGGCTGGATTTGCCAGCCGCAGAACGCCGAACCGTCGTATGATAGGCACAAAAAATAACGCATATGCAAAATTAGTAAAATATATGGAATCCGTTAACATCCGTGAATTAAACGAGCGCATCCAAAAAGAGAGTTCCTTCGTGGACCTGCTCACCCTGGAAATGGGCAAAGTGATTGTAGGACAGAAACACCTGGTGGATAACCTCCTGATTGGCCTGCTGAGCGGCGGCCACATTCTGCTGGAAGGCGTACCGGGCCTGGCCAAAACCCTGGCCATCAACACCTTGTCCAAAGCGGTAGATGCCAAATTCAGCCGTATCCAGTTCACCCCGGACCTGCTTCCGGCCGACGTCGTGGGTACGCTCATCTACTCCCAGAAAAACGAAAGCTTCGAGGTCCACAAAGG
>DEKS01000148.1 GCA_002354005.1 Bacteroidales bacterium UBA2716 | reverse complement strand
AACATGCGCTCGATGTAGTTGTTCACGCTGAGCTTCAGGTTCACGAAGTACACCATTTGCTTGTGCCAGGCCTCGTAAAGCTGCTCGTAGCTGGTGAACGTGCGCGGGTCGCCGGTTTCCAGGCCTATCTTCTTGCCCGTGAGCGGGTCCACGCCGTTGTTCAGTGTAATTTCCAGAATTTTGGGCGTGTTCAGGTAGCCGGTAAGCAGATAGGCTTCCTTTCCGAAGGCGCCCACCTCGATACAGCCGGAGCAGCCACCCTCGCGGGCGTCTTCCAGCGTTTTGCCCTGGCGCACCAGTTCCTTCACATAGGTGTCCGGATTGAAGATGGACGGATAGCCGTGCCCCTGGCGGATGACCTTGATGCCCTCGATGAGGAACTCGTCCGGCGTATTCTCCGCTATGTGGATGGACAGGCCGGGCTGCAGCTCATGGAGCTCCTCCTGGATTTCCAAAATCATGTAAGAGAGCTCGTTCACGCCGGAGTTGCCATCCTTGTCCACACCGCCGATATTGATGTTGGTGAAGTCATTGTAGGTACCGGACTCGCGGGCGGTGATACCCACCTTGGGCGGCGCAGGCTGGTTGTTGAACTTAATCCACAGGCAGCTGAGCAGTTCCTTGGCCTTGTCGCGCGTGAGCGAACCGTCCTCCAGTCCCTTCTTGTAGAACGGATACAGATGCTGGTCGATGTGACCGGGGTTCATGGAATCCCAGCCGTTGAGCTCCGTCACCGTGCCCAGGTGCACGAACCAGTACATCTGGATGGCCTCCTGCAGGTCCCGCGGGGCATGGGCGGGCACCCAGTGGCAGGTGGCGGCAATCTTTTCCAGTTCCGCCTTCCGCACCGGGTCCTTGCAGGCCGATGCCATCTCCTCCGCCAACTTGGCGTGACGCTCGGCAAAGAGGATGGCGGCGTCGCAGCTGATGGCCATGGCCTCCAGCTCCTGCTGCTTGTCCGTGGCTTCCGGGTCGTAAATGAAATCCAGGGCGTCCAGCGCTTTATGGATACGCTGTTTCACGTCCAACAGGCCCTCGTGGTACATCTTGCCGTCCATGGCCGTGTGGCCGGCGGCGCGCTGCTCNNTGCTCCATGAACTCGGTGAACACACCGGCGTGGTAGGCTTCCTCCCACTCCTTGGAAACGTGGTTGAAAATACGCTCCCGCTGGGTTTTGCCCTGCCAGTAAGGGATGACCTCGCGCTCGTAGGTGTCAATGTCGGCCTGCGAAATGTTGTACTGCTGCAGTTCACGGGTGTCCAGCACATGGAGGTCCTCCACAGAGTGGCACGTGAGTTCCGGGAATGTGGGCACCGCCTTAGGCTTGGGGCCGCGCTCCCCTACAATAAGCTCATCCGGGCCGATATAGATGGTTTTCTTGGCGCAAATCTCATAGAAGTTTTTGGCGCGCAGCACCGGGGTGGGGTACTTGCCATAATTCTCCTTGTAGAAAGCGGTTTCTATCAGGGCCCGCTCAATGGTGAGGGTGGCGGGCGTTTCAATACTTTCCTGGCGCAGCCGTTTGATGCGCGCGTTCATTCCGCCGTCGTTCTGCGGATATTTGATGCCAAAATTCTTCATGAATGTTTTGCGTTGTAAACTTCTTCCAGGGTCATGGGCTTTTTGAGTTTGCCAAGGACCCGGGCGCCCGTTTCCGTGATTACATAGTCCAACTCGTTGCGGAGGCCTCCGAAACCCTTCCAAGCCTCGAATTTGTCATAATTGATGAATTCCTTGAACCTGCCTTCGGCCTTCCAAAGGTCTATCAGTTCAGGTATGAAGTAGATGCCTGGCTCCACCGTAAACACAAAGCCCTTTTCCAGCGGGCGTGCAAGGCGCAGGGACTTGAAGCCGAACTGGGTGCTCTTCTTCTCCCCGTTTGCGTATCCCACGTACTGCTCTCCGAGGTTTTCCATATTGTGGACATCCAGTCCCATCATGTGGCCGGTGCCGCATGGGAATACAAGGGCGTAGGCGCCACTCTCCGCAATGTCGCGGGGATTTCCCTTCATGAGGCCCAGGTCCACCATGCCTTCCGCAATGGTTTCCGCCGCGGCCAGGTGGGCGTTGCGGTACGGATTCCCGGGACGGAGTTCCTTCACGGCCGCATCAAAGCTGCGCAGGTGCAGGTTGTAAATCTCCTCCTGCCGACGGGTGAAACGCTCGCTCACGGGCATGGAGGAAGAAAGGTCTCCGCAGTAATGGTAGGCATTCTCCGCGCCCGCATCCAACAGGAAGATGTCTCCCTCTTTGAGGGTATGGATAAATCCGTGATTGTGAAGCACTTGACCCGCCACGGTGGCAATGGTAGGGAAGGCAAGCCGGCCGCCGGGGCGCTTGGTGGCAATCTTGAGGACAGAAGAGGCAACCTGGGCCTCATGAACGCCGGGACGCACGCGGCGGTACGCCTCCAGATGCATCAGGGTGCTCACGTCCACCGCATCCTCAATCACGGCAATCTCTTCCGCCGTCTTGTGGATACGCATATCCACAATAGCCTTGATGAGAGGTTCGTCCGCCCTGACAGTTTGCACCTCCGGCAGAATGCCAAGCAGGTCCATCAGGCGGAGGTAATGGTCTCCACGGTACGGCGGCAGGAAGCGCACGTTCCGGCCCTGGTGCATGGCCTTGCGAAGGTACTCCTTCAGGTCTTTCACCGGAAGGGTTTTCTCCACACCCACCAGTTTGGCATTGTCCGAGAGGGACGGCATGGTGCCAGTCCAGACAATATCGTCAATGGTGAGCTCGTCGCCAAAGATGATTTCCTCACCGGAATCTGCGTCGATGACAGCCGAGAGCCCGGCGTAGTCCAGGCCCCAGAAATAGAGGAAGGAACTGTCCTGACGGAAGTCGTACTCGTTGCCTTCGTAATTCATGCCTACCTGGTTGTTTCCCAGGAACAGGAGGATGCCGCTGCCCACTTTTTCACGGAGGGCCGCACGGCGGGAGATATAGGTTTCTTTACTGAACATTATCGGGTTCGACTATTAGCTTTGGTGCAAAGGTTTACGTACTTGTGCTTGGAGATTTGCTGGTCCGTGGCGGGGAAATACTCACTGAGAAGCTGCCATAGGCCCGGGTCCCGTTCCTTGAGTTCCTCGCGGGTGTTCACGTAGTTGTGTTTGCCGTCAGGATGGTCCATCTCCGCATTCACGTTGAACCAGTCCTGCACGCCCTCCGCAAAGTACTCCGCAATGTCCGTGGTACGGTACGTATTCCACCACAGCCCTTTGTCGATGGCATTTTGCAGCAGCACCTCCAGGCGCCCGTTGATGTCCGGCTCCACCTGGACAATGCCCACCAGGTGGATGCTGTGGGCGAATTCGTGAATGAGGATATCCTCCGCGTGGTACTTGTCTATCTGGTAGCCCAGCACGTTCTCCTCCGCGCAGGAGGTGAGCGGGAACTCCAGGTCGCCGCCCAGGCCGCGGGCCCTCAAGTCCCAGTTGAGGGTGGTATCCGCCGCAAGATAAGCGTGCTCCGGCACATCCGTGGTGCCCTCGTACCGGCCCATCATGGTAACCCTGGTACCGGCCTTCCTGAGGGCGTCCATAACGTCATCCGACAACATGGAGGTCATGGCCCACAGGGTGTTGTAACCGGCTACCAGTGCGCTGTCCGGGCAACGCCGGGAGCTGCACAGCGGAATGCCGTTCACGTCCACATACTTTTTGTACCAAGGGTCCAGATGCAGCGAATCCGGAGGTGTGGTGATAACACACTCCGGAATGCCCAAGGCGGTGACAAAGTCCACTTCCACCGCCTTCTGGGGGCCCTTGCAGCCCAGGATAAGGGCTGCAAGCACCACCACGGGAAGGATAAGACGTTTCATAACTTACTTCATGTAGGTGTAACGGTAGTCGGTAGGGCTCACCAGGGTTTCCTTGATGACTCTGGGGATGACCCAACGGATGAGGTTGAACTCACCGCCGGCCTTGTCGTTGGTACCGGAAGCGCGGGCGCCGCCGAACGGCTGATTGCCCACAACGGCTCCGGTGGGTTTGTCGTTGATGTAGAAGTTGCCGGCGGCATAGCGGAGGTCGTGGGTAATCTTCTCCGCGGCCAGGCGGTCCTTGGCAAAGACGGAACCGGTGAGGCCGTACGGGGAAGTCTCATCGCACAGTTTCACAGCCTCGTCCACCTTGTCATCGTCATAGGGATACACGGTGAGCACGGGACCGAAGATTTCCTCTTCCATGCTCTTGAAGTGCGGGTTGGTGGTTTCGATGATGGTGGGTTCCACAAAATAGCCTACGCTCTTGTCGCGTCCTCCGCCCATCACCACTTTGGCGTCGGAGGCCTTCTCCGCATAGGAAATATAGCTGTCGATATTGTCCCAGGAGGCTTCGTCGATGACGGCGTTGATGAAGTTGCCGTGGTCCATCACATCGCCCATCTTCACCTCCGAGGCATACTGCTTCATGATGCCCAGCACTTCCGGCCACAGGCTCTTGGGCACGTACATGCGGGAAGCTGCGGAGCACTTCTGGCCCTGGAATTCGTAGGCACCGCAGAATGCAGCCGTTGCCACGGCCTTGGCATCTGCGGAAGGATGCACAAAGATGAAGTCCTTGCCGCCGGTTTCACCAACCAGGCGGGGATAGCTCACGTAATTGCCCAGGTTTTCGCCAGCCTGACGCCACAGGCTGTTGAAGGTGCCGGTGGAGCCGGTGAAGTGAATGCCGGCGAACCACTTGGAAGAAGTAGCCACCTTGCCGATGAGGGCGCCGCTGCCCGGCAGGAAGTTGATGACGCCGTCCGGCAGGCCGGCTTCCTTGTACAGCTGCATAAGATAGTAGTTGGAGAGCGTAGAAGTGGTGGAAGGCTTCCACAGGGCCACGTTGCCCATCAGGACCGGCGTCATGCACAGGTTGGAGGCGATGGATGTGAAGTTGAAGGGAGTAACCGCAAGGATGAAGCCTTCCAGGGGACGGTACTCCGTATGGTTGATGTTGCCGGCGCCGTTCTTGGGCTGCATGCCGTAAATCTTGGAGGCGAAGTGCACGTTGTAGCGGAAGAAGTCGATGGTCTCGCAGGCGCTGTCAATCTCCGCCTGATAGATATTCTTGCTCTGGCCCAGCATGCAGGCGGCATTGAGGATGGGACGATACTTGGTAGCGAGCAGTTCCGCCATTTTGAGGACGATGGCGGCGCGGGTGGTCCAGGGAGTCTCGCTCCAAATCTTGTGGGCCTCCATGGCAGCCTCCACGGCCATTTGCACTTCCTTCTCCCCAACTTTGTGGAAGGTGGCCAGCACGTGTTTGTGGTCATGCGGGCAAACCACCTTGCCGGTATTTCCGGTGCGGATTTCCTTGCCGCCGATGATGATGGGGATGTCCACCACCGTGTTGTATTGGCGTTTGAGCTCGGCGTCCAGGGCCACACGCTCCGGAGAACCTTCCAGATAAGCCTTCACCGGCTCGTTGGCCGGCACCGGGAAATTGACGATTGCGTTGTTCATGGTTTTGTGTTATTATTTTGTTTTACAATTTCTATAGAAGAATTCAAATACGCGGCGCGTCACCCAGGGAGCGCTCAAATTGTGGGAAAAGCCGGGCAGATAGAGCTGCTCGAAGTCCTTGTTGTGTTTAACAAGTTCCGACACCACCTGCAGCGAGGAAGCAGGGTCCACGTTGTCATCCACCTCTCCGTTGATAATGAAGAGTTTACCCTCCAGGCGCCAGGCATTGTCCACATTGGAATTTTCGCCGTACCAAGGGCCCACGGGGTAGCCCATCCACTGCTCGTTCCACCAGATTTTGTCCATACGGTTGTCGTGGCAGCCGCACAGGGCCACGCCCACCTTGTAGAACTCCGGATGGAACAGCAGGGCCGCCAGGGTATTCTGGCCGCCGGCGGAATAACCGTAGATGCCCACATTGGACAGGTCCATGTACTTATATTTGGCGGCGGCCGCCTGCATCCACAGGATACGGTCCGGAAAGCCGGCGTCCTTGAGATTGCGCCAAGCCACGTCCTGGAACTGCTTGGAACGATTGTCGGTACCCATGCCGTCGATGCACACCACAATGAAGCCCAGCTGCGTCAGGCGCATGAAGCGGGGCGGATAATTCATGAAGTTCTTGTCCACATGGGAGTCGTGCGGACCGGCATAGATGTATTCCACCACCGGGTATTTCTTCCCCGCCTTGAAGTGCGAGGGCCGCCAGATGGTGCCCCAGATGTCCGTGACGCCGTCACGTCCCTTGGCCACAAACACCTCCGGCAGGGTAAAGCCTTCTTTCAGGAGGGCCGATATGTCCTCCCGCTGGATTTCCAAAAGCACGCTGCCGTCCCTGGCGCTGCGAAGCACGGACGTATACGGCAGGTCCGGACGCGAGTAATTGTCCACAAACACCGAGGCGGAAGGGTTGAAGGATGCCTCATGGTGCGCATTCTCCGGCGTAAGGTCCGTCACCTTGCCGGTAGCCAGGTCAATGCGGATGACATGCTTGTTATACGGGTCCTCTCCCTTTTCGGCTCCCAGGCCGTTGGCATTGGCCAGCACAAAACCGCCCTCCTCGTCCACATGGTGGATTTCCCGCACGTTCCACGCGCCCTTGGTGAGCTGGCGCGCCTTGCCGGTGCGTGTGTCTATCATATAAAGGTGGCGCCAGTTGTCGCGCTCGGAAATCCAGAGCAGGCGTTTACCGTCACGGAACAGGTAGCGCCAAAGGTCATAGTAATAGATAAAGGTATCGCTCTGCTCGCGCGTCACGGTGCGCACCTCGCCGGTAGCGGCATCCACGGCGCACAGTTCATAACGCTGGTGACCGCGCTGGTTGTATTCGAAGGTAAAGAATTCGCTGTCTTCCGACCACTGGCCCAGCACCAGGAAGTACTGGTCCAGGGGGATGCTGCGGTTCAGGGGAATCTGCACCTGCGCTTCCGTGTCGAAGAGGGCCGGCGTGCACTGGGGCAGGCGGTCGCCGGGCTTGGCATAGTCCAGCCAGCGGTACTTGGGCTGCACCTGGATGTCCGGCCGCGAAACACGGAGCAGGATCTGGCGCTCCTTGAGCACTTCCTTTTTCAGTGCCGCCAGACGGGTGCCGTCGGGCGACCAAAGCAGTTCGCTGTAGGCCTCTCCGTCCGTTCCGTCAAAGCTCAGCTGCACCGGCTGGGCACCATCGGCCCGGCTTATCCAGACATTGTTGTCACGGACGAAGGCCACCCGGGTGCTGTCCGGAGACAGTTCCTTCACTTCCTTGCGTACCGCGTACTGGCTCTCGTCGGAGGCATCGTACCAGTCCTTGCGGTCGCTCTTGAGGGCATTCTCATAGACCTCTTTGGCCACGGCCACTTTCTGCGTACCACATACCCGGTACCACACCTCGCCGGTAGTCTCGCGTGTCTGGAACACAAAACTGTCCTCCCCCGTCCAAACGGGCCGGACGGCGCCGTTGTACAATTTCTCCCCCCAATGGAGCACGGGTTCCGTCTTGGCGTAGGCGGCATCAAAGTCCTGCGCGTTCATGCCCAGCGTGAGCAAGCCTGCAAAAAGGGTGGCAAATGTCTTCCTCATATGCGTTTACATTTGGGTGAGACGGACCATCAGGACACCGTGGCTGGGAATTTCCGCTTTCAGGCGGTCCTTGGTGGTGCCGATGTACTTGTGCTTCCAGAGGTCCCGTACCGTATAAGTGTTCTTTTTGAGGTTCACGTCCTTGGCAAAGTACATGGTCTGCGCGGTCCAGTTGTAATCCAATTTCCAGGGCAGGCTGCTGCGGTTCATGAAGCACACGGCAATTTCACCGTCGGCGAGGGGTTTGGCCCAGATTTCCTGGTCACCCATCTTCATGAAACGGATGCCCTGCCGGCCCAGCGGGTCCTGGTTCACTGCAATCACTTCCTTGTTGGTGAGGATTTCGCGCGTTTTGTGGTCCATTTCCCGGAGGTCATTGCCGCTCATCAGCGGGGCCGCCATCATGCACCACATGGAGAAATGGGTCACGTTCTCGTCATAGGTGAGCTCGCCGTTGCCCACTTCCAGCATTTCCATGTCGTTCCAATGGCCGGGACCAGCGTAAGGGTACAGGTCGGCAGCGGCGTCGATGCACTGGAGCACGCCCACGCCGCCCCAGTCGAAGGTGCAGTCATAGCACGCACGGATATCCGGCGTTACGCGCCACAGGTGGCCGATGCCCTCGCCCCACTCCCAAGGCTTGTTCTCGCCCCATTCGCAAATGCTCAGGACGATGGGACGGCCCGCAGCCTTGATGGCCTCCGACATGGTCTGGTAGGCTGCCTTGGCGTTCTGGCCGTCATTGTAGCACCAGTCGTACTTGAGGTAGTCCACGCCCCACTTGGCATACTGCAGGGCATCCTGGAACTGGTGGCCCTTGCTGCCCGGACGGGCCTGGCAGGTCAGGGAACCGGCGCAGGAATACACGCCGAACTTGAGGCCCAGGCTATGGATATAATCGGCCAGGGCCTTCATGCCGGAAGGGAAACGCTCCGGATCCGGGACAATGTTGCCATCCGCGTCGCGACTCACCTGCCAGCAGTCGTCAATGACGATGTACTGGTACCCCGCATCCGCCATGCCGGAAGCGGCCATGGCGTCGGCCATGTCCCGGATGAGCTGCTCGCTCACGTTGCAGCCGAATTTGTTCCAGCTGTTCCATCCCATGGGCGGGGTGGCGGCGAGACTCCGGTACAGGGAATCAGAAAGGGGTTGCGGCGCTTCCTGTGCAAACAGGCCGGTGCAGCTTAGGGAGAGAGCAGCTGCCACCGTCAGGATGTGTTTGGTTATCAGTTTCATACGCATAGGGTTAGACTTATATCAAATCCAAGTGTTCCAGAAAATCGCGCTGTTCCGGCGTAGGGCTCTCCACCCGGCAGATGGACCAGGACGCCGTATCCACGTACAGGCCGGCGTCCTTGAGATACGCCTCATAATCAATTGTTTCCGTAGTATTTGCAAGCGCGCGGAGATGCGGAACGGGGCCGCCGTAGGTCTTTTCCACCTCCTGCCAGAACTCCTCTTCCGTGAATCCGCGCTGAAGTTCCTTGTAATAGCGCTGATAGAGGCCGCGCATCACATCGTCCAGGGACTTCGCCTGCGCAGTGTGGCGCCGGATGTCAATGTCCATGAGCAGCCCCACTACAGGGCCCTTGAAATAATAGTTGATACGGACGTCCTTCTCGTTGGCATCTTCGTTCATGAAGTTGAGCCAAATATCGTAACTGCTCTGACGAAGGCTCATGTGGCGCTGGCCCTCATATGGGGCATAGCGGGAGAAATAGCCGGAAAGCTGGGCCAGGGCCTCCTCCGGGGTAACCGCGCCGGAAGAGCGGATGAGACGGAACTCGTAGTAGCAAGTGAGCCCCTCGCTTACCCAGAGCATGGGCGTAACAGCCTCGGTATCATAGTTGAAGGGCCACAGCTCTGCCGGACGGATGCACTTGACGTTGTACAGATGAAAGTACTCGTGCGCAACAAAGCCCAGGAAAGAGACCTGCCGTTCCCGGTTCGCAAACCGATAGGTGCCGTCCGTATAGCAAGCCTGGGAGTTCCAGTGTTCCAGGCCTCCGCCGCCAGCCCCCATATGGATGAGGCAGTAGTTATTATAGGGGACCTCCCCCATCAGGCGCGTAGTTGCGCTCACAATCCGGCAGAAATCCTCCCGGAAACCGCTCTCTTCCAAACCTTCGGGCGTTTCAATGGCAAAATGGTAAGGATGTCCTTCGTGCTCAAAATTACAGGTGTAATAGTTGCCCAGGAGGAACGGGCTGTCGTACAGGCGGTCGAAGTCATCGGCCTGGAAAGTATCTGCCGTTCCCTCCACGGGGAGTAGTCCGGAAGAAATTTTCTCCCAGCCTTCCGGGAGGCGGAAACGCACCCGCACCGGATGCTGCAGGTCGCCGTCCACATGCATGAACACGCCCGCCGGGGAAACGAAGGCGACTCCGCCTTCCACGCGGCTGGATCCCACATCCCTCCGGTTGGCATAGATGCGGTACGACACCTTCACGCGGCCGTCTTCCGGAAGCGAGACCACCCAGCGGTTCATCCCGCTCTTCTCCCAGGCCAAGGGTGTTCCGACAGCATCCGCCACGGAAAAGTCGCACAGGTGCTTGGGAAAATCCAGCATCTCATAATACCCCGGCGTCCAGCGGGGCATGTTCAGCGTGACGGGGCCTGAGCCGGGTGTCATGGACAAATCCAGGTCCACAAGAAGATAATGACCGACGGTATCTACAGCCACCGTATAGTCCATCGTGTAGGGATGCTCCCTTCCCCCGCAGCCGGAAAGGGCCACCAGGGAAACGGCAAGTGCAGCAAACAGGAATAACAGTTTTCTCATCAGTACTTGGGATATTTTCGGATAACGTCGTCCAGGTAATTGAAGCGGTTGGCCAGCCAGGTAACCAACTTTTTATACTCTTCCTCGTGCGTGTAATTGTCGATGCCCCAGAGCTCCATGTCCGCCTGGGCATCTTCGCCAATCAGCTCCTCCACCTCGTCCAAATACGTCAGCAGGCCTTCCAGCAGGGCATTGTGGGTTTCCTTCCAGCGGGCTTGGAGCATTTCCACAAACTCGGGAATGCCGAACAGGCGGCAGAAGAAGGGCGATGCTGTGCTGCCGTATGCGCCGGAATGGTTATAAGGATCCGAACCAAAGACCAGGTAGCGGTAATTCTCAAAGAAGGTATGTCCCCAGCCGTAATAGTCGTACATGTCGCCCCAGTTGTAGGAGAAACCGCCGTCGCAGTCCCACAGGGGCCCCATCACCCATTTGGCATCACTATTATACCGATGGATAAAGCCGCTGCGCATGCTGGGATAATTGTCCATTTCCACATTGCCGATAATTTCCTGGATAAGGATGTAGTGAATCATGGACTCCACGTCCAGCAGCTCCTGGATTTCCTCCCAGTCCTCGTCCTCAATAGCCTGCTCCAGCTCAGCGAATGCGGCCTTCACCTGCTTGGAGATGGCTTTGGTGGCGTCGTCCGGATATTTCACGGCGCAGGCCATCTCGAATACCTCACTCCAGAAATTGTTGGTGGCACGGGGCTCGTCGTCCGGGCCGTCATTGATGTCCAGGGCCAGCAGAATGCCTTCGTCCTTATCCAGTTTGACGCGGTTGCCGCCTTCCTCCACCTGCTCCGTAAGGGCATACAGGCCCATGTCCTGTCCGTTCAGGATGAGTTTGACATAGCGGATGTGGTTGGCATGGGGCAGGCCCAGTTCTTTGGCCAGATAAAAGCCCGTGGCGTTCATCATGTGCGTCACGTCCCGGTAGTCCGCCAGCAGCACCCAGTCGCGGTTTTGGGGCAGGCCCAGCACGGAGGCAGACTCGTCCAGTTTGATGCGATAAGGCTTCTTGGGGTACCAGTTCCAGGTGGAATTGCCACGTCCGCGGATAGCGCCCCGCGCTTCCAGATTATAGGTGGCGTCATACCTGGTGCCCAACACTTTCACCGTACAAGGACGATAGTCGGCCGGATCCTTGCTGTCCACGGCCGCCCCGTTATCGGTAACAATCATTATCTCCCCTATAGCGGTTTGCGGAGCAATAACCACCTCCTCCGGTTGTTGTTCCGGACCGGGTTTTTCTCCTCCGGGGCCGATTTCCTTTTTACAGGCGGCCAGTGCCAATACCACAAGCAGGCCCCATCCAAGTTTCTTCATTTCCATCGTTTAGTTTCTGTGAAATCTGTACACGGCAAAGGTTCTTCCGCCCAGCCGCTCACTGTATTCCATGCTTCCGTCTTCCTGCTTGCGCACGCCCAGGAGCCAGGCGTTGTCCGGGTCCTCCACCGGCGTGAAATCCAGTGTCTTGGTTTCCGGGACAATGGTCTCAGGGGCCTCCAGCGTATTTTCCGCCACCGGATTCTCGCTGTGCAGCGTGGTCCTTTCGGCCGCCTTCACGCCCGCAGGGAGCACAAAGCGCACCACCTGCGAGTACGGACTCACGTTGGCCATCTTGACAATGATGTCGCCGGTGGCATCGTCCATGGCGGCGGTAGCGTTGAGGCCATTCGCATTCACCACGGGCTTGCCGTCCACCGCGATGGGGATGGCGCGGTCGCCTTTATTGGTGGCGTATAGCTGCTGCACATAGTAGCTACAGGTTTTCATGACACGGAGGTTGTCGAACCAAATAAGGTCCGGACGCCACTGCCAGCCCTCCACGTGGGCGAAGGTGGGCGCGTAGCTGGACATCACCACCACGTCTGCGTTGCGCTCCAGGCCCGTCATAAAGCTGGCTTCCAGGAGGGCGGCGTTGAAGTGGTTGAACTTTTTGCCGTCGGAGCCGTGGCAGGCATATTCGCCGGCAAACACCTTGGGGCCGGTGCGGGGATAGTCGTCATAGCGGTCCGCCTTCTTCTCATAGAAGCCTTCCCAGCTGTAATAGTGCTCGTCTACCAGGTCCACGTTAAGCTTGCGCATCTCTTTCCAGAGGTCGTCGAACCATTCGCCGCCGGAATAAGGGCCTGAGGTGCCCACTATCTTTATGTCAGGGTATTTCTCGCGCACAGCCTTCATGAAGGGGACAAAGCGCTCCAGGAATTCCGCTCCCCACTGCTCGTTGCCAATGCCCAGGTATTTGAGGTTGAAAGGAGCCGGATGGCCCATCTGGGCGCGCACCTTGCCCCATTTGCTCTTGGGGGATCCGTTGGCGAATTCAATGAGGTCCAGGGCGTCCTGGATGTAGCCCTGCAAGTCCTCCATGGCGCAGTTGGGCTTCCACTCAGGGTCATTCTGAAACTGGCAGGCCATGCCGCAGCTCACGATGGGAACGGGCTCCGCACCCATTTCCTCCGCCAGGCGGAAATACTCATAGAAGCCCAGGCCGCCGCTTTGGTAATAATCCGGGAACATGCGCTCGAAGGTGCCGTAGTTCCAGCGGTTAATGTTGATGGGACGGTTTTCCACCGGACCCACCGTATTTTTCCACTGATACCGGTTGTCCAGGTTGGTTCCCTCCACAATGCAGCCGCCGGGGAAGCGGAGGATGCCGGGATGGAGGTCCGCCAGGGCCTGTGCCAAGTCCTTCCGGAGACCGTTTTCGTCACCGTGGAACGTCTCTGCCGGGAACAGGGAAATGTGTTCCACGTCCACTGCCGCCTGGGGATTATCGTCCCACAGCAGCAAGCGGAAAGCACCCTTCTCCAAGGTTTCAGGAGCGGTGAGGGTAGCCTCATACTTGGTCCATTTACTCCCTTTCACGGTGATTTCCGCCAGCGCCAGGTTCTGGTTTTCCACCTGACCGGCAGGTTGGCACAGAATGCCCGCCAGGCCCACCTCTTTGGCCTTTCCTACCGTACGGGCCCAGAAGCTCAGTTTATATTCGGCCCCCTTTTCAAGGCCGATTCCAAACCAGCCTTCGTTCTGCAGGCCGCACTGCATGGCAGGATGGGCCTGGGCTTTCAAGCGTACGTAGTGAGGATTGTTGGCAAACGGTGCGCCTTCCGTAAGGACCTCCACCTTCCCGAAGGTTTTCCAGTCCTGAAGAGGGTTGTCGTACTCGAAGGAACGGTTTGCAATCTTCTCTGCATACAGGCCGCCGTCGGCCGCAAAATTGATATCCTCCAGGAAAATGCCGTACATGGTGGGCTGGATGGGAATGCCGGGGGCATCCACATCTATCCGGAGTACGTTCTTAGGCGTTTGGGCGCCCGCCGCCAGGCAAAGGGCCGCGAGCGCAGTGCTTACAAGAATTTTTCTCATTTTACTTCCCATTCATACAGGCCGGCCGACAGCTCCTCCGGCAGGTCCACTTCCAGTTTTACTGCGCTGGTGGTAACCGGCGCAAAATTCACTTCGCAGGCAGCGCCCTTTACGGTAGGATAGCCGCTGGCGCCTTCCACGGGCACCCACTCCCCTGCCGCGTTCTTGTACAGGACGCGCCAGGCCTTGGGCACGGAGCAGCCGCCCCAGGGCTGGTCGTCGAACCAGTAAATGGTGCTGGACGAGATGGTTGCGGGCGCCTTGAAGGTATAGGTAATCCACTCGGTACCACCGTTCTTGGGCCACCAGTGGTAGTACGGGGATGACTCATCTCCAGGAATAAGCTGGTCGTTGATGGCGCCGATGGAACGGACCTTATGGGAGGCGTCTATTGCGCTCTCGGAGGCCAGCGTAGCCGGTTTGGACGGCTTGGTGGCACGCAAGGACTGCGGAAGCCACACGGCCATTTCGCCGCTGCCGCGGTGGCACCAGGCATAGTACGGGATAAGGGTGAGAAGCACATCCTGGGTGGCCAGGCGGCCATCTTCACCGAAGGACAGGGTTTGTGCACCGGTGGTGATTTTATCCAGGCCAAAAAGTTCATCGGCATGCTTTACGCCAAACTTGGGAGCCTGGTTCATGAGGATGCTGCGTACGCTGAAACCCGCGTTGTCCGGCCATTCGGCACAATACACAAGCGGACCACGCTCGATGGAAATGCGTCCCTGGTCCGCTTGCACCAGCTGATGGGCCTTCACCACGCGCGGCTCCATGTCAAAGTGCACGCTCACCTTGTCCCCCTTCTTCCACTTGCGGGCAATCACAAAGTAGCCGTCCACCAGCTCGCTTTCCACTTTTTCGCCGTTCAGGCACACGCTGTAACCCAGGCGCTTGCCGTCGGCATATTTATACAGGTCCGAGGGGACCACCTCCCCTTTCACCCAGCCGGGGATGCGGATTTTGAGGGCCATCTCCTTGCGGAGAGCCGTTTTGTCCACGGTGATGTCAATGTCCCCGTTCCAGGGATAGGCGGTGTGCTGCGACAGCACCACTTCCTTGCCCAGCACCTTCTGCTTCATGGTATTGGGCATGAACAGGTTCACGTACAGGGCGTTGTCCTTCACGGCATACACGTAACCGGGGACGGAAGGAATGAAACGCGCAATGTTGGACGGGCAGCAGGCGCAGCCGAACCAGGCCTGGCGCTGATGCTGGCCGATGCTCTCCAGCGGGTTGGGGTAGAAGAAACCGTTGCCTTCCAGCGAAACGCCGCTGATGAGGCCGTTGTACAGGGTGCGCTCCAGCACGTCATAATACTTGGACTCCCCGTGCAGCAGGAACATGCGGTGGTTCACATACACATTGCCGATGGCGGCGCAGGTCTCGCAATAGGCGCTCATGTTGGGCAGCTGGTAATTCTCGCCGAAGGCCTCGCCGGCATTGGTAGCACCGATGCCGCCGGTAATGTACAGTTTTTTGGAAACGATGTTTTCCCAAATGGCGTCAATGGCATGGATGTAGCCCTCGTCGCCGGTGAGGGCGGCCACGTCCGCCATGCCGGCATACATATAGGCGGCACGGACGGCGTGCCCTACGGCCTCGTCCTGCTCCAGCACTGGCAGATGCGTCTGGTTGTACGCATCACGATACTCGGTTTTGCCGCGCTCGTCCAGGAAAAACTTGGCCTCTTCCAGGTATTTCTTTTCCCCGGTGGCCAGATACAGGCGCGCCAGGGCCATTTCCGCAATCTGGTGACCGGGCACCACGCAGGCCTGTCCGGCATGGGGGCCCACCTCCCGCACCACGCAGTCTGCATATTTGATGGCGATGTCCAGGAAATTGCGCTTGCCGGTGGCCTGGTAATGGGCGACGGCGGCGTCTACCATGTGGCCCAGGTTGTACAGCTCATGGCTCAGTTCCTCGTCCTTTACCCAGCGGCGGTCGCCGGCCCACTCGTGCGGGTGCTCCGGATTCATAGTGCGGGCAGTGTACAGGTAGCCGTCCGGCTCCTGAGCAGCGGCCACAATGACCAGAATGCTGTCAATGTAATGTTCCAGCTTTTTGTCCGGATAGGTTTGCAGCACATAGGAGGCACCTTCGATGGTTTTGTACACATCCGTATCGTCAAAGGAATAGCCTTTTACCTCATACCCCAGGTTCACCGGGGAGTGCATTTGCTTTTCCGCCTTCACGAAGTTCTCATAGCGGCCCTCGCTCTCGCACTTGGAGAAGGCCAGCGGGATGGTGACCTCACGGGAGGCCCGGAGGCGCTGCCCCCAGAAGGAGTTCTGCTCAATTTTTACACTGGTAAACGGAACGGGGTTGATGGGATAACCGGCTTCCGGGACGGGTTGGGCCTGGACAGAAACAACGGCTGTCAGGCCGGCCAAAACGGCGATAAAATGGTTGGACATAGTTCTTGTGTTACGTGTTAGGGCAAATTTACCGAATCTTCCGGGCAAAAAAAAGTAACAGAATCCAATTGTTTTGTAAAATCGTCCAAAGACAAATGAAACAAAAGTTAAAAAAATCAACTATCTTTGTCTCGTTATGAAAAGGACACTAACCACACTATTCCTGACACTTACAGCCCTCTATACCGCTGTAGCAGGCCCCTCTTACAGTTTCCGGCACCTGAACATCAGCGACGGATTATCGTCCAACACCGTTCGCAGCATGATACAGGATCACCGGGGACTGATCTGGATTGGCACGGCCGACGGTCTGGACAGTTTTGACGGCCGGGAGGTCATCCACCATGAGTTTTCCGGCGCCGGCGCCAATTATGTCAACTGCCTGTGGGAAGACGCCGCCCAAACACTCTGGGCCGGCACCGACGACGGACTGTATCGCTATGACGGAATGTCCATGCAAAAGGTGGAGAGCGCTCCGCACACCGCATACACCTGTATGGCCGAAGACAGTGAAGGCGCTTTGTGGTTAGGCACCTTCGACCAGGGCATTTACCGTCTCCGGAAAGGAGCCTGGAGCCATTATCTGGCGGGACAAGGCATCGAAGCCCTCCGCTTTACCGCAGACGGCCGGCTGTGGGCCGCCGCGCAGTCCGCACCGGAAGGACTGTACCTGTACAACGCCTCTACGGAAGATTTCACCCCCCCCTCTTTCACGTATAATAATTGTACGCCCGCGCGCATATGCGCATTGGAAGAAGACGGTGCGGGAAATCTCTGGCTGGGCACCTGGGACAAGGGCATCTACCGCCTGGACCCGTCCACCCGCACCATCTGCTGCGCGGTCTCCGCCCAAAACGGCCTCACGCGCATCCATTCGCTTTTACAGGAGAATTCCCGGAACCTGCTGGCCGGCTCCGACGACGGCCTGTTCCAGGTGGACCCGTTTACCGGGGAAAGCACCCTGTACACCAACGACCGCAACACCCCGCGCACGCTGTCCAACAAATTTGTGTACCCCCTGTTAAAGGACCACGAAAACGGCTTGTGGATAGGCACTTACTATGGCGGCGTCAACTATGTGGCTCCCGGAAACGGCCTGTTCCAGTCCCACTCCTTGTCGGACCTCACGGACGCCCAGGAAGACTACGCCGTGAGCTGCTTCTGCGAGGACCCGGACGGCAGCATCTGGATGGGCTCCGACAACGGCGGCCTTTTCCGCTATAACCCCGCCAGCGGACAAGCCGCGCCTTGGGCCCCGTCAAAAGCCTGGGAAGCCCGTTTTTCCGCCCTGAACATCCATGCCCTCCTACGCCAGGGAGACTGGCTGTGGATTGGCAACTATCCTTCCCGCACCCTTCGCGTAAACCTGAAAACCAAAGCCATAATAGAATACGAGCCGCTGAGCATCTATGCCTTTTATCTGGCAGGAGACGGCACGCTGTGGGCGGGCAACACCTCCGATATATGGCGCTACAATGCCGCAGAAGACCGCTTTGTCCCGGAGAAGAACATCGGCGAAGGGGTGAGTGCCATTGTGGGAGACGCCGCCGGGACGCTATGGTTCGGGACCACCGGCAAAGGCATCCTTGTCCGGCATACGGACGGCTCCTGGGAAGAACTGAACAGCTACAACTCCATCATCCCCAACGACCACGTCAATCACCTCATGCTCTCCAACGGAACGCTGTGCGTAAGTACGCGCCGGGGCTTTGCCGTACTGAATCCGGAGGACCCGCAGGTGCTGCTACCCAAAACGGATGTCTGCTTTGCCGCTTACAGCACCGCCCAGCTCTGGCTTTCATCGTCCAAAACACTGCTGCGCTATGGCCCGCGTGAAAATCTGGGACTGGAACGCTATCAGCAAAACGACGGCGTTTTCACAGAGCAGTACATGCCCGGAGCAGGACTCGTCACCCGGGACGGACACGTGTATATGGGCGCCGCTAACGGATTTGTCACCTTCTATCCCGGAGCCGTACCCGCCAACCCGCCCGTCCCCAATGTTCTTTTCACGCGTTTTTACGCATCGGCACCAGGCATAAACGAAGACGTTTTCCGCTCGCAGGGAGACAAAGGCATCCGGCTTCCCTTCCGGATGCGCAACCTGACCATCGGCTTTGCCGCACCCACCTTCAGCGTCCCTGAGAAAGTGCAATATATGTATAAGTTGGACGGTGGCGACGGTCAATGGATGGAGCTGGGCAACCAGAACTGGGTGAGCCTGAGCCAGTTGCCTCCCCGCCATTACCGGCTGCACATCAAAGCGCGCAACAACGGCGGCCCGTGGAACGACGGCGCCGTGCTGGAATTCCAAATCAAGCCGCATCCCCTGCTGTCCAACGTGGCCATCGTCCTATACATCCTTCTGGGAGGCCTCATGGTATGGCTGGCCTTGCTCGCCATCACCCAGCACGTAGAGCGCAAGACGGAAATCCTGATTAAGGGGGAGGAGCAGGACGACCGCAAACAAATGCTCTCCGACCTGGCCGACCAGTTGGAGGCGCCCGTGACGGGAATCGGCCTGCAGGTAAAGAAACTGAAAGGCGGCCTGCCTTCACCGGAACTGACAGCCATTGACAAGAACCAGCGGATGCTGCGGCAGATTGTGGGCAACCTGCGGCAGATTAAAGCGGAAGGACCCGCCGCCGGGGAGCCCGCCGCCCCCGATGCCGTCAGTCCGGAGGGATTCATGGCCCGCCTGGACCGGCTGATTTCCGAGAACTTGGCAAACCCGGACTTGTCGGTGGCGTTCCTGTCCAAAGAAATGGCCATCTCCCGCTCCGGCCTCTTTGCCAAGGTGAAGGAGTATACAGGCGAAACACCCAACAACTTAATCTCGCAGGCTCGGCTGAACACGGCGGCCAACCTGCTTGCGCAAGGCAAACATTCGGTAGGCGAAATTTGTTACATGACCGGTTTTTCGTCTCCCAGCTATTTCTCCAAGGTTTTTGCCGCGCAATTTGGCATGACGCCCCACGACTGGGCCAAAAAACAGGCTGCATTCAACGAGGAATAGGTTTGGACGATTTTCCAAAAACCTTGGACTATCCTTTCATTAGGCAACATGTGTTTCATTTACATTTGCCCTTGCATAAAAATGCACCTACAACTATTAACCAAATTTTATAACCATGCACTTCAAATCCATTTGTTCTGCTTTGGCTGCCGGTCTGATGCTCCTCGTGGGCACGCAGGCCTTCGCCCAGCGGACCATCGACGTTACCGGTACGGTGACCGATGCCAAAGGTGAACCCATCATTGGCGTAGGCGTGCTTGTAGCCGGTACCCGCAGCGGTGACATCACCAACGAGCAAGGTAAGTACCACCTTACCGGCATCAGTGCCAATGCCACCATTACCTTCTCCGCCATCGGCTATCTGCAGGCCGATGAACCCGTTCAGGGCCGCACCGTCATCAACCAGACCCTCCAGGAGGACTTCCTCTCCCTGGAAGACGCCGTGGTCATCGGTTACGGTACCCAGAAGAAAGGTGACATCACCTCAGCCGTCGCCAATGTAAAAAGCGAGGACTTCCTTGCCGGTAACATCGGGGACGCAGCCCAGCTGGTGAAAGGCAAAGTGGCCGGTCTCAACGTTACCAAGGGCAACGGCGACCCCAACTCCACTTCCACCATCATGCTCCGTGGCGTGAACTCCCTGATGGGCGGTTACACTCCGCTGGTCCTCGTGGACGGCATTGAAGGTTCCCTCTCCACCGTGGCTCCCGAGGCCATCGAGGAAATCACCGTCCTGAAGGATGCTTCCGCAGCCGCCATTTACGGTACCCGCGGTGCCGCCGGTGTCATTCTCATCACCACCAAGGCCGGTAAAGTGGGAGAGCGCTTCAACATCTCCTACAACGGCTATGCTTCCGTCTCCACTTTCTCCAAGCGCGTGAAATTCATGGATGCGGACTTCATGCACATGCTGGAAGACCTGGGAACGGACAGCAGCGGCCAAACCTACCTGGCCAAGTATTCCCCGTTCGCAGACCTGGGTTACAATACGGACTGGCTCTCCGAGGTTTCCCACCCCGGCTTTGCCCACAACCACAACATCAACCTTGAAGGCGGCACCAAGCACATGGCCTATTCCGCCAACGTTACCTATAAAGACAACCAGGGTGTGATCAAAGGCTCTTACAGCCAGGACCTCCGCGCCCAGGTGGACCTCACCCAGTACCTGTTCAACGACATCCTGAAGATTAACGTCAACATGCTCAAGACGCTCTCAAAGAGCGACAACCAGGACAGCTGGACCATATACCACCAGGCGGTCATCCGCAACCCTACGGCGCCCATCTATGTGGACAACGACCCCACGCAGGACTACTACGAGCAAACCGCTCCGCTGTATTACTACAACCCTATCCCTTATAATAAGGAGCACACGGGAGACTACCGCATTGAGACCACCCGCCTCACCGGTAACATCACTGTAGAGCCCATCGCCGGCTGGAAAACCAACCTGCAGCTGAGCACCCGCCGCAACAACTCCGTGAACGAATACTACAACACCGCCAAATACCAGGGCAACCGCTGGGGCGGCATCAACGGCAGCGCCGGCAAGAGCCAGGGAGACTTCACCCAAAACCTGCTGGAGCTCACCACCCAATACGACCGCCAACTGGGCAAGCACCATATCAGCGGCATGCTTGGCTACAGCTGGATGCGCAGCACCAGCAGCAGCTTTGGCGCTTCCAACTCCGAATTCCCTACGGACGCCTACCTGTACAACGCCCTGGAAGCCGGCCGTCTGGCAGAGTTGGTGGAATCCGGTGAAGGCGAAAACAAGACCTATACCCTGAAAACCTACGGCGGCGTTTCCTCTCACAAGGAAGAAGCCACGCTTATTGGTTTCTTCGGCCGTTTCACCTATAACTTCGACAACCGCTTCAATGTGCTGGCTACCCTGCGCTATGAAGGCTGCTCCAAGTTCGCCGCCAACAACAAGTGGGGTCTGTTCCCTGCCGTCAGCGCCGGCTGGACCCTCTCCAACGAAGACTGGCTCAAGGACGTCCGCTGGCTGGACAACTTGAAAATCCGTGCCGGTTACGGTAAAACGGGCGTTATTCCCAGCGCTTCCTACATGTCGCTGTTGCTGTACGACTATGACACCTCCTACGGCAACTACATCACCCCGGACGGGGTATGGCGTCCTTCCCTCACGCCTATCCAGAACGAGAACAAGAACCTCAAGTGGGAGACCTCCCATGAGGTGAACGTGGGTGTGGACTTCGGTTTCTTCGACGGCCGCCTGTACGGTTCCCTGGATGTGTATCACAAGCGCACCGTAGACCTCCTGTGGGATTACTCCGTGCCGGTACCCCCGAACCTGTACAACAGTACCACCGCCAATGTGGGCACCATGTCCAACACCGGTGTGGAACTCATGGTGGGCGGTACGCCCGTACGTACCCGCAACTTCGAGTGGAACACCACCCTCACCGTTTCCCACAACAAGAACCGCCTGGAGTCCCTCTCCAATGACCTGTATCAGACCGAGGACTACCTGGACGGCGCCTGGACGGAAGAACCCACTTCCATGGTCCTGCAGCGTACCTATGTAGGCGGTGCCCTGGGCGACTTCTACATGCTTAAGTCCACCGGACTGAGCACCAGCCGTTCAGCAAAAGGCATGTGGATGATTGAAGACCCTGAGACCGGCGAATCCACCATGTTCGTGGATGGCATGCGCAGTTATGACTCCCGCTACCGCCAGTATCTGGGCTCCGGTGTTCCGGCCGTGAACTTTGGCTGGAGCAACACCTTCCGCTACAGGGGCTTCGACCTCACCCTGGCCTTCTCCTCTGCCCTGGGCTTCAAGATCTTCAACTGCCAGCGCATGTTCTACGAGAACCTGAATATCGGCCTCAACCGTTATCAGAGCGCCGTAGAGCCCGTTTATGGCGGCGTTCTCTCCTCTTCCCAGCAGCCGGTGGCCGTGAGCTACTACCTGGAGAACGGTGACTACCTGAAGCTGGACAACCTCAACTTCGGCTACACCTTCAAGACAGACAACGTGAAATACCTGGACCGTGCCCGCATCTTCTTCTCCGGCGAGAACGTATTCTGCATCACCGGATACAAGGGCATCGACCCGGAAATGTCCTCCGGCGACCGTTTCGGCTTCGGTGTGGACTACCGCAACAAGTATCCTACCATCCGTACCTTCACCCTGGGCGTAAATCTCACCTTCGGCAACAAGTAATTCAAGGAGGAAAGCATCTATGAAAACCATTACCAAAATCATTGCCAGCACTTTTGCTGCTGCCGCCATCCTCGGAGCTGCTCCCTCCTGTACGGACCTTACAGAGCACGTTTACTCTTCCCTTTCCCCGGCTAACCTTTCCGGAACGGAAGACGAAACCGCGGACATGCTGGGCAACCTGTATGTACAGCTCCGTTTCATGTACTGGGCTTGGGAAGGCTACTTCGACATCAACGAAGAAAGCTCGGACCTCATCATGACTCCCTACCGCACCTACGGCGGCTGGGGCGCCCAATACATCAACCTGCACCAGAACGACCCTTATGCCGGTATTCCGCACCTCTGGCAGGAGTGGAACTACTGCTACAACGGTATCATGAAAGCCAACCAGCTGCTTGAGACCCAGGCCATCAAGGACAACAAGGAAGCCTATGCAGAGGTTCGCGCCCTGCGCGCCCTGTACTACTTCGTGCTCTTTGACCTGTGGCGCAACATTCCGCTGGAAATCAGCTATGAAGCCACCCTTACCCCCGGTTACCTGCCCGAGCAGGTGGCTCCGGAACACGTATGGGACTTCCTGGCCAAAGAAGTGGAAGAGTGCATTCCCGACATGCCCACTACCAAGCTGTACGGCCGTATGAACAAGTACGCCGCCTGCATGCTGGCCGCCAAGACCTTCCTCATGCACGACAGCTGGCTGCGCGGCTTCGAGAAAGATGCCGCCACCAATCTGGTGATGTCGGAACACGCCCGCAACAACCGCAACTGGGACAGCGAGTTCTTCCAGACCAACGCCCAGAACGGCAACAAGTGGTACAAGAAGGCTTACGAATATGCCAAGATGGTTGTTGACGAAGGCGGTTACAGCTTGGCCGACAACTATCTGGACAACAGCCGCAACAACCTGAACGGCGCCAAGGAAGTCATCTTTGTCCTTCCGCTGGACGGTGCCAAGGCCAGCCACAACTACCTGGTAAACAAGTGCTTCGTGGGCCGCGGCGGCGCCGCCTTCGGCTACAGCGGAACCCCTTGGAACGGTTCCTGCGCCGTGCCGCAGTTCATCCACAGCTATGACCCGGACGACACCCGTCTCACGGACACCTGGGCCATTGGCCAGCAGTATTATTATGACGACCCGGGCTTCCCCATCTACGAGGAAGAGCAGAAACGTTCCGACGACGGTCCCGACATGCTTACCGCCGCCATGATTTCCGCCGAGCCCAAGCACAAGACGCACAACCACGCCGCCGGCAACTACCCGCTCATCTACACCGTAGAAGTCCACTCCATCAACAATCCCGGAGCTTACGACTTTGAAGGCGCCCGCTTCAAGAGACAGGAAATTGTGCCCGGTAACCGCGGCACCTATGGTGACGACGTGTGCTTCTACCGCCTGTCGGACGCCTACTTCATCATGGCCGAGACCGTGCTCCGCGCCGGTGGCATTGACGGCAAGAGCGATGCCGATGCCGCCAATTGGGTAACCATGGTGCGCCAGCGCGCCTTCAAGGACAATCCGGCCAAGGCCACCCGTACCGCCGCACAGCTCCGCGGAGACTCCGTGTATGACTACGGCGTGCGTGAATGCACCACCTCCACCTCCGCCAACCCGTACGCCGACTTCAAGTACGACGCCAATGGCAATGTGCTCGCATCCTCCTTCACGGAATACACCAAGGACAACAGCGCCAGCATCGAGTTGGGCGGTCTCCTGGATGACCTGGCCTGGGAGTTCGTGGGTGAACACCACCGCCGCCAGGACCTGCAGCGCTTCATGTGCTCCGACGGCCGCAACGTGTACAACGGAAAAACCTGGTTCTGCCGCAAGAAAAAGATGGACGTGGGCGACTGGCACAACAATGTATTCCCCATTTACACGGAATTCATCCAGTCCAACATCAAGCTGGTCCAGAACTACGGCTTCTCCGACGCATCCACTACCGATCAGCCTGGCGACTAGTCGCTTATAGAACACGAAATACAAACACCAATTAATTTATTTACACAATGAAAAAAGTATTCTTGTTTATTGCAGCCGCAGCCCTCACCCTCGCTGCCTGTGAGAAAAAGCCCGTCATCCCCGTGGACAACGGCGGCAACGGCAATGAGAATCCCGATCCCGTTGAGGAAGGCTTCGTTGAGAAGACCACTGTAGTAACTGTAGAAATGATCAACGGCGTGGAAACCAGTAAATGGGCTGCCCACGCAGCGGAGATGCCTGGCGACGACATCCTTGATTTCTTCGACATGACCGCAGAAGAGTTCTACAAAGCCATGGGGTATTGCGATGACGATGCCGGCGCCACCGGTATTTCTGCCCAGAAGGACAACACCATGATGTTTGGTGTTGCCGACGAGAATAACCATGACAACATGAAATGGATTCCCAAAACTTCTGCCAATTATGGTCACTGGTGGAGCAAAACCGGCCGTATGACGTACTGGAGCGATGAAGCGGGCGACAAACTTTTCTACACCGAAAGTGTTGTTGACTGGGGTGCTGATTCTCCGGATGCAGAGACACTTGATGCCATGTGGACCTACAATATCGGCTTCCTTGACGGAGGTTTTGACGGTAAAGTAGGCGATGTATACAAAGCTACGGAAGTATTCTTCATTACCGATGATGACGATGTAGAACGTTACTACTATGTAGAATGGAACATCAAGATTGTTGATGCCGGAGCCATTGAGCCCAGCGGTGCGACCAAGGACATCGAAATCCCGGTGAAGGAAACCTTCACTGCAGCCGGTGCTGAGATTGACTTCTCCGAACAGGTTCTTGATGCATTCAAGCTTTCCGCCGAAGACTTTGGCATTGCTTGTGGCACTGGCGCCATCGTAGGCAAAAATTATATCAATAATGAAGAAGTTGACAACACCGCAGCCGGTATCGCCGGAGCATGGTTCAACGGCGATCTGCAGGTTTGCACCTGGGGCTCCGAAGGCTATGCCTACTACTTTGAGTTGGGCACGGACCTTATTCTCCGCGTTGGTTATAACGACTACGCAGCTGTTGCAGGAAAGAAGGTTGACAACCTCAAACTCGAGCTCACCTTCACCTACACAGGAGGCAAGGCCGTTGCAACATTCGCTTTCGATTCCCAATTTGAAGGCGTAAGCGAAGTTGAGCCTATTGACGCTGCCAAAATGAAAGATGTTGTCATTCCTGTTACCATGACTGTAACCACAGAAGGAGCCAGCTACGACGCAAGTGAAGCAATTCTGGACGCCTTCCAGATTACCGCGGACCAAGTTGGCAGCGCCGCCCTTTCCGGTCAACTTACAGCGAAAGCTTACGTCGGAGAAGAAGAAGTTACTCCTACCGCAGGTGGCTTATTCGGAAACTGGTTCGATGTCAATGGTAAATCCATTAACTTCGGAGATAAAGTAAGTGAGGAAGAGGGCGCAGCAAATGCACGCAGCTACTATGTAGAATTCTATGATGATTTTACTACCACCTGTGGCTTCTATGATTCTGATATGGCCGGCGTAAACGGCAAGACCATCAACAATTACAAAATTGTAGTCAGCTTTACTGCCGCAGACAAGACTGTAACTGCAACGCTGAATTACAGCCTTACCTTCAATACAGCTCAATAATTCGTTATTTTTTACGCAAAAGCCAGGGGGCTTTCCTCTGGCTTTTGCTTTTAAAATCAAACACTTATGAAATCATTCTTCCGGAACAGCCTGCTGCTGGTCCTTGCCGTGGCTGTGGCCTGCAACAAACAGAATCCCGAAACGGACAACACCACGCCCACGGAAACGGACACCTATGACGCCACCATCACGCTGAACACCAGCGCTGTCACCCTCTCGGCCGAGGAGGGAGCCACGGGCATGTTCACCTTCTCCTGCGACCATGAATGGACGCTGGAGATTCCGGAAGAGGCCCAGGACTGGCTCAGCGCCAATAAGACGTCCGGCAAGTCCACCAAAACCACGGCCATCACCTTTACCGCCAAAGAGAACACGGGTGCACGGCGAAGCGTCACCTGCCGCATTCTCTCCGGCAAAAACAAGAAGAAATTTACGGTGTCCCAGGACATGGCCGTGCTCATCCTGAGCCGGAGCGACGTCCCCGACATCGACAAGTATTACCAGCCTGCCGAATTCAATTACGACATGCTGCGCTCGGACTCCCACTGGAGCTGGTGCCGCAGCAAGCAGAGCACGCACTTTGTGGTATTCTGGGAAAAGGAATACGGCGCCTACGGCCTGTACGGCGCCAAGGCTGGAACGGAGAACACCTCCCCTGCCACCCTGGACCCGTCCAATGCCTATTACGTGGACATTGACGACCTCCTGGAAAAGGCGGAGGAATTCTACCGGGTCAACATTGACCAGCTCAAATTTGCAGACACCGGGAAGGGAAAATCCAATCTGGACAAATATAAGATGGAGATTTACATCCTCCACCAGACCGAATGGCTGGCCACCGGTAGCGGCTACGACAACACCATTGGCGCGCTGTGGATCAATCCCGCCACCTGCCATCCGGTGGGCAGCACCATCGCCCATGAAATTGGCCACAGCTTCCAGTATATGGTGTATGCCGATGCCATCCTGAACGGCGCCCCCAACGACTTCTCCACGGGT
This sequence comes from Bacteroidales bacterium UBA2716, assembly GCA_002354005.1. Lineage (GTDB taxonomy): Bacteria > Bacteroidota > Bacteroidia > Bacteroidales > UBA932 > Cryptobacteroides. Next base: position 14,842 of record DEKS01000148.1, on the reverse strand, counting down.
TTCCGCTACGAGATTGGCCAGGGCTGCGGCTTCTGGGAGCAGTGCGCCCAGTGGCAGGCCTACCAGTCCTATGCGGAGCAGGCCTTCTCCACCGTGAACTTCTCGGAGTTCGTGAACAACAGTCACCGTCACTTCACCCACGAGCACCAGCGCTACGCCAGCTACTTCCTGCAGTGGCACTGGGCCTCCAAGCACGGTGTGGCGGAGATTGGCGAGGTCTGGCGCGGTGCCAAGAAGCCCGAAGACCCCATCCAGGCCTACCAGCGCATGCATGGCCTGAGCATGGATGAACTGAATGCCGACCTGTACGACTACGCCGCCCGCTGCGTCACCTGGGACTTCAGCGCAGAAGCCACCAACCTGGACGAGGGGAAACTGACAGGCGTCACGCAGCCGGTGAGGGAATTCGGCAAAAATTACATAGGCAAGATTGGCTGGACGGGCAATTACGACAACGCCAGCGGCTTCTATACCGTAGACTACTCCCGTGCCCCGGAAGCTACCGGCTTCAACCACATCCGCATCAACATTCCGGCCGACAGGCAGCTTTCCGTCCGCTTTGAGGGCCTGCCCAACGCTACGGGCTTCAACCGCGTAGCCAACCCTTCCATCGCAGGCTGGAACGTGGGCTTTGTGGCCCTTATGCAGGATGGAAGCAGAAAGTATTCTGAAAGCACACGCGTGCGCGACAACGCCGATATCAGCTGGACTGTTCCGGAAGGCGCCCAGAAACTCTGGTTTGTGGTTGCCGCCACACCGGAAACCTATCTCCAGCACCCTTGGGATGAGGACAACAGCAACGACGAGCAGTGGCCCTTCCGCGTGAAATTCACCGGCACGGACCTGTACGGCAATATTTCCTTCGACGGCACCGAGACGCCCAGGAGCATTGAACTGGAGCACAACATCAGCACATCGGCCGCAGCAGGCTACGCCGGCACGTCCTTCACCCTGGACGACGACGTGATTGAGATTGCCAAGGCCTTTGTGATGCAGCCCTCGGACATTGTATCCGCCATTCCGGCGGACCGCGCCAACGTGCAGAGCGCCGCCGTGAAAATTGCCGCCGTACTGCCTGACGGATCGCTCAGTTACAACTACACCGCCAACGGCTACGGCTTCTGGTATGGCGCCGACGGGTCCGTGCAAAGCTGGGGCGCAGCCTACACCTACATGGAATATACGCCGGGTACCTGGAGCTGCCAGTTCGGCGTACATCCGGACAAGGTGAAAAGCGGCGACATCAAGGCCGGCGACCAATACACCGTTCGCTTCGCCTTTGTGAAAGGCAACTACAAAGCAACACTGAAATTCAACATAACCATTACCGAATGATGAAAAAACTTTTTCTGTATCTGATGCTGGCGGCGGCCCTGTTCGCCGTACCCGCCTGCCAAAAGGACAACACGGACCAGACGCCCGCGGAAAACACACCCACCGGCCCGACGGACAACTACGAGGCCACCATCACCCTTACTACGCAGTCCGTAACCATCGGGCCCGAAGAAGGCGATACCGGCATCCTCATTTTTGCCTGCGACCACGAGTGGTTCCTGGAAATTCCGGAAGAGGCCCAGAGCTGGCTCTCCGCCGAGAAAATGAGCGGCAAGAGCGGTAAGACCATCCGCGTCACCCTGGCGGGCAAAGCCAACAATGGCCCTGCACGCTCGGCAACCTGCCGCATCCTTTCCGGCTCCAAGAAAAAGAAATTCACCGTGAACCAGAATGCCGCCGTTCTTATCCTGACGGCAGCCGACGTTCCGGACCTGGAGAAATACTACAAGCCGCAGGAATTCAACTTTGACATGTTCCGCTCGGACGCCAAGTGGAGCTGGTGCCGCAGCAAGCAGAGCGAGCACTTTGTGGTGTTCTGGGACATCAAATACGGCCAGTACGGCCTTTACGGCGATCGCATGGGTGAAGCCAATACCTGGCCCACCACCTGCAAGACCAGTTCCATGGCCGTGGACATTGACGACCTCCTCAAAAAAGCCGAAGAATTCTACGACCTCAACGTGAACAAGCTCAAATTTGCAAACACCGGCAAAGGACAGTCCGTCCTGGACAAGTACAAGATGGAAATCTACCTCATCTACCAGAGCGAATGGCTGGCCACCGGTTCCGGTTACGACAACGTGATTGGCGCCCTGTGGGTGAATCCGTCCACCTGCAAGCCTGTGGGCAGCACCATCGGCCATGAGATTGGCCACTGCTTCCAGTACATGACCTTCTGCGACTACCTGGTCCGCCAGGGCGTGAGCGTGGACAAAGCCCCTTCCACTTCCGGCCTGCAGGGTCCCGGCTGGCGCTATGGCTACGGTGACAACGGTGACGGCGGCAACGCTTTCTGGGAGCAGACCGCCCAGTGGCAGAGCATGGTCATGAGCCAGTACCGCGAGGAAACCTTCGCCGGCTGGTATGGCGAATATACCAAGTCCACGCATCTGCACGTATTGCACGAGCGTCCGCGCTACGCCGACTACTTCATCCACTGGTGGTGGGTGGAGCAGAACGACATCACCTTCATCGGCCGCCTGTGGAACGAAGCCCAGTTCCCCGAAGATCCCATCGAGACCTACATGCGCCTGATGGACTACGACGTGGAGCAGATGAACGACTCCATGTACGGCTATGCCTCGCACATGGTCACCTACGACACCGAAGAGCTCCGTCAATATGCCAAATACAAATACGGAAGCATGACCATCGACCATCATGGTGAGATGGCTATTTCGGCCGGAAACATCAGCGAAAGCGACGGCTGGTGGAGCGTAAACGCTTCCCTCTCCCCCGAGACCACCGGTTATAACGCTGTCCGCATGACGGTTCCTAAGGGTGAAGAAGTAAGCGTTACCTTTGGCGCAAACCTGGGCGCAAGCGGCTGCAAGAGCGGCTCGGTCTCGCTGGCCGGCTGGCGCTACGGCTTTGTCTCCCTCAATGCTGACAACACCCGCACCTACAGCCCTATCTGGAAAGCCAGCGTGAGCAGCAGCGAAACCCAGACCTGGACGGTACCTGCCAACGCCTCCAAAGTGTGGTTGGTGGTTACCGGTGCTCCGAACAAGTATGAACGCCATCCCTGGGCGGACGAATCCGACAACACGGACACCAAGTGGCCCTGGAAAGCCCAGTTCAGCAACATCAAACCTTACGGTAAATAATGAAACATGTACTTCATTTGACAGCCCTCGTCCTCTGCGCAGGGCTGTTTTTCTCCTGCCAGAAGCAGCAGGAGAAGGAAACCTGGACGGAAAATACCGGCGAGATTGCCTACAAGATTGCCCCGGCGGCCACTTTCACGGCCGAGGGCGGCGAAAAGGTCATCCGCTTCACCTGCACCGAGGCCTGGCACATTGCCTGCGAGGCCAGCTGGCTGCACTTTGACCCGGAACGCGCCACGGGAAACGGCGAGAAAAAGTCGTTCAAGGTAACCATTACGGCCGATGAAAACACGGACCGAGCCTCCCGCAAGGCCGATGTTTCCATCATGAGCGGAGAATCCAAGTATAGCTTTACCGTCACGCAGAAGGCTCCGGTAATTACCCTCACCGATGCGGAAATCGCCGCCAAGGGCATTGATGCCAGCCGCATCTACACCGGCATTACGGGCAGCCTAGCCAAGCTCAAGAGCTCCGACAGCGAGTTCTACCTGGGCCGTGCGCGCACCAGCGAGCACTTCATCGTCCTGTGGGACAAGGGCTACGACGAGACGGGGGAGATTGACCCGGGCGATAACGACACGCCCAAGGAAATCCGCGTAGACGTGGACGACCTCCTCAAGAAGGCCGAGATTTACTACGACACCTATGTGAACAAGTTCGGCATGCGCGGCCCCGAGGGAGAGTCGTTCCTGGACAAATACTACATGTCCATCTTCCTGTACGGCACTACTTCCTGGAAGGCCGAGGGCGGCGGTTCCGGCAACATGGGCGGCCTGTGGGTGAGCGCCACGGCCTGCCAGCCCACCGGCAGCACCGTTGCCCACGAGATTGGGCACGCGTTCCAGTATCAGGTATACTCCGATTTCGGCCAAAAGGACGCCGGCTTCATGCAGAGCGGCGGCGTGTTCTGGGAAGCCTGCGCCAACTGGCAGAGCTTCAACCTCTATGCCGAGCAGGCCTACACGCAGGACAACTTCCGCGTGTTTGCGGAGAACAGCCATCGGCACTTCCATTACTTTGACATGCGTTACGCCTCCTACTGGTTCCAGTTCCTATGGACCGACAAATACGGCTTTGACGCCTACGGCCGCATCTGGAAGGAATCCAAGCGCACGGAAGACGCCTGCCAGGCCTACATGCGCCTCTACTGCGGCGGAGACGTAGCCACCCTGAACCAGGATTTGTACGAATACGCCGCCCGCTGCGCCACCTGGGACTTCAAGACGGAAGTGGTGAACCTGGACGAGCAAGGCAACGTGGAACGCACCGCCTCTATTGGCGACTTTGGCACGGATTACATCGGCAACATCGGCTGGGTGGGTTCTGACGACGGCGACGGTTGGAACAAAGTGGGCGACGCCCGCGCTCCGGAGGCCACCGGCTTCAACATCATCCGCCTGAAACCCGCTGCCGGCAGCAGTGTAAGCGCGGAATTCGAAGGCCTGGCCAAGAAGGCCGATGCCGGCTGGACCTACGGTTTTGTAGCCCTCCTGGCCGATGGTTCCCGCGCCTACAGCACCCCTACGCTTACCAGTGGGACCTCCAGCGCCAACTGGACCGTTCCTGCAGAAACGGAAAAACTGTGGCTGGTGGTATCCTGCACGCCTTCCCGCTACTACGGCAGCGAGCAGGGCGGCACCTGGCCGTACCGCGTACGTTTCACCGGGACCGACCTCATCACCAAGATTGCCTTCACCGGCGACGAAACGCCGCACAACACGGAAATCGTCAAGGATATTGACGTCCCGGCCGCCGACGGGTATGCCGGCCCCACCTTCACTTTTGATGCGGACGATTTCGAGAAGATTGGGTATGCCTTTGTGATGCAGCCCTCCGAGATTGCCGCCGCCATTGCCTCCGACCGCGCCAACTACGCCAAGGGCAAGGTGAAGTTCGGTTCGCTGGAGCCGGACGGCACGGTGAGTTACCAGTACACGGCCAACGGTTACGGCTTCTGGTATGCTCCGGACGGGTCCGTCACCCCTTGGGGCGGAACGCCTACCGTGTACACCCAGTACGACCGCACCAGCTGGACCTTCCAAGTGGGCACCAAGCCCGGCGTAGTCTCCCCCGGCGAGGATTACACCATCCGCCCGGTGTTCGTGTACGGCGACTACCAGGCCGTAGTCACCATTCACATGCACATCAAGTAAATTCTGCACAACACCTTACACGCGTATGAAAACCATAGCCAAAATTGCGTTCGTTGCCGCACTGGCGGTAGCCTGCAGCCCTTCCAAAACCGCCCGTACCATCCAGGAAGTGCCCGCCGTAACGGTGGAAACGCCGCAGGGAACGGCTCCCCGTCTGCCCTGGCAAATCCAGGTAACCTATGCCGATGGCACCCGCGAGTGGCGCCAGGTAAAATGGACCAACTCCCTCCGCGAAACCGAGGAGGAGGAAGCCGCCTTGCCCGTGGGCAGCACATACGTGGTGAAAGGCTATGTAATCGGCGACAACACCACCGAGAACGGCTATCCGCTGGAAGCCTCCGTCACCGTGGTGGACGGCACATGGGAAACTCCGGCAAAGGTGGCAGAGCCCCTGCCGCTGGGCGATGTTAAGCTGATTGGTGACAACCGCCTCACCGGCAACCGGGACATGGATATCCGCAACCTGCTGGCCCAGGACATTACCCAGCAGTTGTACAACTACCGTGACACCTACGGCCTCCCCACGGAAGGCTACACGGAGAGCGACGGCTGGGATTCCCCGGACACCAAGCTCAAGGGCCACGGCAGCGGCCACTACATGAGCGCCCTGGCCTTCGCCTACGCCAGCACGGACAATCCGGAGCAAAAGGCGGCCCTCAAGGCCAACATCCAGCGCATGGTGGACGAACTCCGGGCCTGCCAGGAACTTACCTTCGTGTACGACCCCAAGCTGGGCCGATACCGGGAGGCCCGCGACCTGGCCCCGGAAGCCGAGCTCAAGCATATGAAGGGCACCTGGGACGCCTTCGACCAGTACAAGAAGGATTGCACCCAGTATGGTTACGGCTACATCAACGCCATTCCGGCCCAGCACCCCGTCCTCATCGAGAAATACACCGCCTACAATAACTTCAGCGGCGTCTGGGCCCCGTATTATTCCATCCACAAGCAACTGGCCGGCCTTATAGACATTGCCAACAACATTGACGACGAAGCCCTGGCAGCCAAGGCGCTGTTAGTGGCCAAGGACATGGGCCTGTGGGTGTGGAACCGCCTCCACTACCGCACCTATGTCAAGGCCGATGGCACCAAGGCGGAGCGCCAGGCCCGTCCCGGCAACCGCTACGAGATGTGGAACATGTACATTGCCGGCGAAGTGGGCGGCATGCAGGAGTCCCTGGCCCGCTTGAGCGACATGGTGCAGGACGCCACGGAAAAACAGCGCCTGGCGGAGGCCGCGTCCTATTTTGACGCCCCGGCCTTCTACGAGCCGCTGTCCCGCAACATCGACGATATCCGCACGCGCCACGCCAACCAGCACATCCCCATGATTGTGGGCGCGCTCAAGAGCTACGAGGTGGGCGGAGACCCGCGCTACTACAACATCGCCTCCAACTTCTGGGAAATGATTCAGGGCCGATACGCCTACGCCATGGGCGGCGTGGGCAACGGCGAAATGTTCCGTCAGCCCTACTCCCAGATGATGAGCATGAACACCAGCGTGATGAGCGACCACGAGGGCAACCTCTTCCCCAACCCGGACATCAACGAGACCTGCTGCGCCTACAACCTGGCCAAGCTCACCAAGGACCTGAACAGCTTCAACCCGGACGACGCCCGCTATATGGACTACTATGAGCGCGTGCTGTACAACCAGCTGGTGGGCTCCGTGCATCCCACGGAATACGGCGTGTGCTATCAGTACGCCGTGGGCCTGAACGCCACCAAGCCGTTTGGCAGCGAAACGCCCCAGAGCACCTGCTGCGGCGGCACCGGTGCGGAAAACCACGTGAAATACCAGGAAGCCGCCTACTTTGTGAATGACAACACCCTCTGGGTGGCGCTGTATCTGCCCACGCAGGTACGCTGGGCCGCCAAGGACGTGGCATTCACCCAGGAATGCGCCTGGCCGGCAGAGAAGTCCGTTATTCGCATAGACAAAGGCGGCCGCTTTGCCATGAAACTCCGCGTGCCGTCCTGGGCCACCCAGGGCTTCAGCGTCAAGCTCAACGGCAAGTCCGTGGCTAAACAATACGCACCCTGCTCCTACGTGGAAATCCCCGAGCGGGAGTGGAAGGCCGGCGACAAAGTGGAAGTGAAGATGCCGTTTAGCGCCCACATCCATTTTGGCCCGGACAAGATGGACCTGGCGGCAACGGGCGTGAACGAGGCCCGTACGCCGTTCGAGCCCATGTGGGAAGGCGCCATCCTGTACGGCCCGCTGGTGATGGCCACCCCGGACATCACCGTATGGGAACAGGCGGAATTCACCCTGGATGCAGACCTGAAAGACGTGGTGCTCAAGGGGACCACTGGCGGGGAAGGCACCAATGGCAATGTGTACAGCCTCACCCTGGGCGACAAAACCTTCTATCCGGACTACTTCATGACCGGGCACAGCACCCACTACCTGCGCCTGAACGTGCTCACCGGCAACAAGGAAGCCGCCAGGGCCGGCGTGGTGGACAAGACCTACCTGGAGCAGGCCGTGAAGATTGCCCGCTCCCGCGTGGAGGCCCAGGATGCCTGGAACGCCCTTGCGGAGAAAGTGCCGCCGTTCGCCCCCTGGGCCCCCAACGGCTACGCCCGCATGCAGGAGCAAATGGCTGCGGCAGAGGCTGTCCTTGCCGATGACAACGCCGGGCAGGAGGCCGTGACCAAGGCTACATCGGCCCTGAATGCAGCCATCAATTCCATGCGGCCCGGCAACCTGGCGGAGCCGGAGGATTTGGACGCCCTCCTTAAGCTGGTTACCCGGGCCAAAGGCATCCAGGACAAGAGCACGCCGCTCCGTGAGGCCATCGACTTTGCCGACATGGTGATCGGGTATGTGAACGACGGTTCCGGCACCAAGGACTTCATCGACATTGCCTTCCGCCGCCTGGACGGCGCCTTAAAGGCCCTGTAGGAGCATCCACGGGCACGCTATGCCCCGATAATGTGCCACTGGCGGGCCAAAAGGTCCGCCAGTGCTACTTTTTAGGCCTGAATCGTGCCCCCAGCGCGTCCCGGGAGTGTCCTCCTGTCCCATAGCATAATTTTTGCAAAAATATTTGGTGGTTAGAAAATTACCTCGTATATTTGCAGTGTAATAGCATACTAATACAGCAGAAATGGCGCTCATCGAACTCAGCGATATCAACAAAACCTACAACAACGGACAGCCCCTGCATGTCCTGAAGGGCATCGACCTGCACATTGAGCGGGGGGAATTCATTTCCATTATGGGCGCTTCCGGCTCCGGAAAAAGTACCCTCCTCAATATCCTGGGCATCCTGGACAACTACGACACGGGCACCTATATGCTGGACGGCAAACTCATCAAGAACCTGAGCGAGAAACAGGCGGCGGACTACCGCAACCGCCTGATCGGGTTCATCTTCCAGAGCTTCAATCTCATTGGCTTCAAAACGGCCGTAGAGAATGTTGAACTGCCGCTTTACTACCAGGGCGTCCCCCGCAAAAAGCGCCACGAACTGGCCATGGAATACCTGGACAAGATGGGCCTCACCCCCTGGGCCCAGCACTTCCCCAACGAGATGTCCGGCGGCCAGAAGCAGCGTGTGGCCATTGCCCGCGCCCTCATTACCCGGCCGCAGATTATCCTGGCCGATGAACCCACCGGCGCCCTGGATTCCAAAACCAGCGTAGAAGTGATGCAGCTCCTCAAGCAGCTGAACAAGGAGGACGGCATTACCATTATAGTCGTCACGCACGAAGGCGGCGTTGCCAACGAGACCAACAAGATTATCCACATCAAGGACGGACTCATTGGCAAGATTGAAGAGAACACCAAACATGAAGCCTGGCAAGGGTCGGCAATGAAATAATGCGCGAACTTTTTCACGAAATAGGCTGTTCCCTGCGGCAGAACAAGCTCCGTACGGCCCTCACGGGCTTTGCGGTGAGCTGGGGCATTTTCCTCCTCATTGCGCTGCTGGGCGCCGGCAACGGCCTCATGAACTCCTTCATGGGCAACATGGACCAGTTTGTGAGCCAGAGCATTTCCGTGCAAGGCTGGCGCACCTCCAAGCCCTATGCAGGCTATAAGGAAAACCGCCGTATCCAACTTGACACCAAAGACTTGGCCTACACCGGCGGCAAGGACTGGGAAGGCCGTATCCACAACGTCATCAGCGCCACCACAGGCACCTCCGTCACGCTGAGCCTGGGCAGCCGCACCGTGGACGGCTGGCTGGAGGGCAAGATGCCGGAGCACCTGGAACAGGAAAAACTGCAGATGGCCGCGGGCCGATACATCGACCAGGGAGACATGGACGCCCGCCGCAAGGTGATGGTGCTGAGCCTGGCGCAGGCTAAGGAACTGAGTCCCAAGAACCCGGAAGCCCTTATCGGCGAATGGGTAAGCGCCGGAAAAATCGCCTTCCGCGTGGTGGGCATCTACCACACCGACGAGCAGAGCTGGCGCCGCAGCTGCCCCATCCCCTACTCCACCTACAAGGCCATTTACGACCCTACGGACAAAATCGAGTCCATCACCTTCACGGTGGAAGGGCCGCAGACGCTGGAAGAACACCAGGCCTTTGAAAAAGAATATGGCGATGCCCTCCGCCGCCGCCACAGCATTGCTCCGGACGACGAGCGCGGCATCTGGTTCCAGAACGGATACATCCAAAACCTGCAAATGTCCAACGCCAGCCGCATCCTCAGCATAGCCATGTGGATTCTGGGCCTGCTTACCCTGGTGAGCGGCATCGTGGGCGTGTCCAATATCATGCTCATCACCGTGAAAGAGCGCACGCACGAGTTCGGCATCCGCAAAGCGATTGGCGCAAAACCCGGCGCCATCCTCAAGCTCATCATTGCCGAGAGCGTGAGCATCACCGCCCTCTTCGGCTATGTGGGCATGTTCCTGGGCATGGTGGCGTGCGAGATTCTGGACAAGACGGTGGGCCAGAAAGGCGTGAATATCGGCTTTGAAGAAATAAAAATGCTGGTGAACCCGTCGGTGGGCGTGGACGTGGCCCTGGAAGCCACCCTGCTGCTTGTAGTGGCCGGTACCCTGGCCGGGATTATCCCCGCCTGGAAAGCGGCCCGTGTGAAACCCATTGAAGCGTTGCGTGCCGAATGAAATGGTTTGATACAGATACCTTCCGGGAAATTCTGGACAGCATCCTGCGCAACCGCAGCAGGAGCCTCCTCACCGGCTTCGGCGTGTTCTGGGGCATCTTCATGCTCATGCTGCTCATAGGCGGCGGGCAGGGCCTCAAGCAAATCCTCATGAATGAGTTCGACGGCTTTGCGCAGAACACCTGTATTGTCTTTGCCGGCAACACCTCCAAGCCGTACAAGGGCTTCAAGAAGGGCCGCAGCTGGAACATGAATTATGACGATGTGGACCGCCTGAAGCACCTGGTGCCGGAACTGGAAACCGTGACCCCGTCCGTGAGCCTGTGGGGCAAGAGCGTCATGCGCGGAGAAACCGTATCGTCCTCCGCCGTGGTCAAGGGCCACCGGGCCGACTATGCCCGCATCGAGACGCCCCAGCTCCGCTACGGGCGGTATCTGAACGACGCCGACATTGCCCAGGAGCGCAAGGTCTGCGTCATCGGCAAAAAAGTGTATAATGAGTTGTTTCCGGAAGGCGGCGACCCTTGCGGCGAGCGGATCAAGGTGGATGGGACCTATTACAGCGTGGTGGGCGTGGACTGGCACGAGGGCAACGGCATCAACATCAACGGCAGCGCGTCGGAGACGGTGACCATTCCCATCAGCCTGGCGCGGAAGGCCTACAACATGGGCAATACCGTGCACATGATTTGCTTCACCGCCAAGGAGGGTATCGTCATGAACGACATTACGCCGCGCGTGCGGGAAATCATTGCCCGGGCGCACTACATCCATCCGGAGGACGAGCAGGCCATGTTCCTGCTGAATACGCAGCTCATTTTCGGGATTATAAACAATCTGTTCAACGGCGTCAATTTCCTGATTTGGCTCATCGGCCTGGGAACCCTGCTGGCGGGCGTGATTGGCGTATCCAACATTATGATGGTGAGCGTGAAGGAGCGCACCACGGAGATTGGCATCCGGCGGGCTATCGGCGCCACGCCGCGCCAGATTCTGGGGCAGATTATTGCGGAGAGCACCGTGCTCACGCTGGTGGCCGGCATGGGCGGGATTGTGTTCAGCGTCCTTATCCTGCACGGGGTGGAGCTGGGCATGACCACGGACGGCATCCTGAAGGCGCCGTTCCAGGTGCCCTTCGGCACGGCAGTGCTCACGGCCTCGCTGCTCACCGTGCTGGGCGTGGTGGCCGGCCTGATGCCCGCCTCCCGCGCCATGCAAATCAAACCCGTAGACGCTATGCGAGACGAATAGTCCTGTCATACCGAGCGAAGCGAGCGTATCTCATGATAGAATATAAAAGTTTATAGATATGAAAAAGTTTGGAAAAATTCTGATGATCGTCCTGGTGGCCCTCATTTTTGTGGGCACCTTCGGCTACCTGTTCAAGCGCTCCCAGCCCAAGGAAATCCACTACCAGGAGCTCACCCCCGTCCTGGGCAATATTTCCAAGAGCACCGTGGTGACGGGCAAAATCCAGCCGCGGGACGAGGTAAACGTGAAACCGCAAATCAGCGGCATTGTGGCCGAGATTTACAAGGAGGCCGGCCAAACCGTGCAGCAAAACGAGGTCATTGCCAAGCTCAAGGTAATTCCGGACATGAACCAGCTGGCCAGCGCCCAGAGCCGCGTGCGTCTGAGCGAGGTGAACCTGGAGCAGGCCCAGACCAACTACGACCGCGAGAAAGCCCTGTACGACAAGAAGCTCGTGAGCGCCGACGAGTACGAAAAGATTCGCCAGTCGCTCAAGCAGGCGAAGGAGGAGCACGCGATTGCCCAGGAAGCGCTGGAGATTATCCGCGACGGCGTGTCATCGTCCAACAAAACCGGGAGCACCACCCTCATCCGCTCCACCATATCGGGCCTCATCCTGAACGTGCCGGTGAAGGTAGGTAACTCCGTGATTAACTCCAACACCTTCAACGACGGCACCACCATTGCCACGGTGGCCAACATGAACGACCTCATCTTCGACGGCAATATTGACGAGACCGAAGTGGGCCGCCTGCACCTGGGCCTGCCGGTGCGCATTTCCGTGGGTGCCCTGCAGGATCTGACCTTTGATGCGGCGCTGGAATACATCGCCCCCAAAGCCACCGAAAACAACGGCACCAACCTCTTCGAGATCAAGGCTTCCGTCAAAGTCCCTGCCGATGTCACTATCCGCAGCGGCTACAGCGCCAATGCGGAAATTGTGCTCCAGGAAGTCAGTGACGTGATTACCCTGCCGGAAAGCGCCATCCAGTACGAGGGCGAGCAGACGTTCGTGTACGTGAAAAACGGGCTGGAGTACGAGCGCCGGGAGGTGGAAACCGGCCTTTCGGATGGCGTAAACATTGAAATCAAGCACGGCCTGTCCTTGGACGATGTGGTCCGTGGTCCGCAAATCATCACTACCAAGTAAGCCATGAAAACCTTGCTCATTACCCTGGCCCTGCTGATGCAGGCGCCTACGGATTCCCTTCCGGACCTCTCCCACCCCTGGACGCTGCAGGAGTGCATGGACTGGGCGTTGGAGCACAACCTTACCGTTGCCACGCAAAGCATTACCCGGGAGAAAAGCGCCGTGGACAAAAACACGGCTGAATGGTCCTGGGTGCCCGACGCAAGCGGCTCCGTGAGCCAGAACTGGAACTTTGGCCGCGGCCTGGGCGACTTCAACACCTATGAGTATGGCAACAGTTCCAATACCGGTTTCAGCCTGAGCAGCAGCATGCCGCTGTTCGACGGCCTGGCCACACCGCGCCGCATCCAGCTGGCCCGCCTGAACCTGGAAGCCGCCACCCAGGACCTGGAGAAGGCCCGTGACGACATCCGCGTATCCGTGGCCAAGGCCTACGTGCAGGTGCTGTATAACTATGAGATTGAGGGCGTTGCGCGCCGGCAGTTGCGGATTGACTCCCTGCAGGTAGCGCGCCTGCAGGGCATGTTTGACAACGGGAAGGCCTCGGCGGCCGATTTGGCGCAGCAGAAGGCCTCGCAGGCCTCCAGCCGGCTCACCTGGGTGCAGGCGGCCAACAACGTGCGCAGTTCCCTGCTGGACCTGGCGCAGCTGCTGGACCTCCACGTGTGGGAGGGCTTCCACATCGACCGGCCACAAGTTGAACTGGAACAAGTGCTGCTGAGCAGTCCGGACGACATTTTTGCCGATGCCGTGCAAATCCGGCCGTCCATCCGCGCGGAAGAACTGCGGCTGGAAGGGACGATGCGCTCCATCCAGATTGCGCATGCCCAGCACCTCCCCTCCATCTCCCTCTCCGGCGGCCTGAACGCCAGCTACTACAGTACCAGTACGACAGGCTTTCTGGAGCAACTGAGCAACAACTTCAGCCAGTACGTGGGCCTGCGGCTCAGCGTGCCGCTGTTCACGCGCTTCAGTGCCCGGAACCAGCTGCGCACCGCCCGGCTCAACCGCGTGAACCAGGAAATCCAACTGCAACGGGTGAAAAACAACCTGTACAAGGAGATTGTCCAGGCGTGGAACGGTGCTGTAGCAGCACAGGCCAAGTGGGAAAGCGCCCGTCAGGCCCAGGAAGCCGCGCAGGCAGCCTTTGAGCTGCAGGAGGCCAAGTATGAGAACGGGAAAGCCACATTCACCGAATTCAACGAAGCCCGCAACCGCCTGGTAAAGAGCCAGTCCGACGCCGCCCAGGCCACCTATGAGTACTTGTTCCAGACCCACCTGGTAGAGTTTTACCGTGGCGGGGAGCTTACACTGTAAAATTTTCAGCGTAAGCACAACGCACTGATTAACAGAAAATTACGGAAAACGACTTATCCCGGACCGGATAAGTCGTTTTTTGTAATAGTATATGTATCAAAATGTTACCTCCACGCACACCATTATTTTGCAAATACAAAAAATATGATTACATTTGCAAAAATGATAGCTGATATGGAAACGATTGCAAGAATACAAACCGTAATCAGATTTAGGGAGGATATTCTGAACCGTGCACGCTTCAAGGCCAAACAAAAAAACATGTCCCTGAATGCGTATTTGGAGGAAGTCGTTACACAGGCTGTCAAGCCACGTATTCCCAAGCTTCCCAAAGATTTCAAGATTGACCCGGATATCGCGCGTTTTTCCGGGTTAATGCCCACTCCCACACAAGAACAGTTGGCAGCAGATGACCGCCTGGCATACATCTACAATAAAGGCCTCTAAGTATGAAAGTTTTTTTAGATACCAATATTATTATGGATTGGTGCGATAAAAACCGCACAGGGAATCCTTTTGCCAAGACAATCCTGTCATCGGCAGGACCGGACACCTATGAACTCTACGTCAGTACACAAAGTATAATTGACTGTGCTTATTCGTTGAGAAAACTTGGTGTCGACTATAATGAGTTCTGTGGTTTGTTCCGCTTTTTGCGCAAGATAGCCCATATTGTCGGAATAGACGATTTGGATATGCTCTGGGCTCTGGAGCACTAT
>DEKS01000157.1 GCA_002354005.1 Bacteroidales bacterium UBA2716 | reverse complement strand
CCCAGGTTCACATGCCATTTCATACGGGTTTCCTTCCACTTCTTGAACCACTCCAGCTCCGTGCCGGGCTTGATGAAGAACTGCATCTCCATCTGCTCGAACTCCCGCATGCGGAAGATGAACTGACGGGCCACAATCTCGTTGCGGAACGCCTTGCCAATCTGGGCGATGCCGAAAGGAATCTTCATGCGACCGGTCTTCTGCACGTTCAGGTAGTTCACAAAGATGCCCTGGGCGGTCTCCGGACGCAGATAAATGGTGTTGGCGCCTTCTGCGGTACTGCCCATGGACGTCTGGAACATCAGGTTGAACTGACGCACCTCCGTCCAGTTGCAGGTGCCGCTGATAGGGCATACAATATTGTTGTCGATGATAATCTGGCGATACTCGGCCAGGTCGTTGGCTTTTTCTGCCGCCACGTAGCGGTTGTGTACCTCTTCCCATTTGGCTTTTTCGCGCAGCACGTTGGGATTGGTGGCGCGGAACTGCTCCTCGTTGAAGGCATCGCCAAACTTCTTGCGGCCCTTGGCCATTTCTTTCTCAATCTTCTCTTCAATCTTGCCCAGGAAGTCCTCGATAAGGACATCGGCCCTGTAGCGCTTTTTGGAGTCCTTGTTGTCGATGAGCGGGTCGTTGAAGGCACTCACGTGACCGGAAGCCTCCCAAATGCGGGGGTGCATGAAAATGGCGGAGTCGATGCCCACGATATTCTCGTTCAGGCGGGTCATGGCCTCCCACCAGTAGTTCTTGATGTTGTTTTTGAGCTGTACGCCCATCTGGCCATAATCATAAACGGCAGCCAGACCATCGTAGATTTCGCTGGAGGGGAAAATGAATCCATACTCCTTGCAGTGGGCTACCAGCACCTTAAAAAGTTCATCTTGTGTCATTATATATAACGTTTGTTTTCAATTTTGAGATTCTCTCGCTTCGCTCGAAATGACAGGGATGTCATATCGAGGCCCAATGGGCCGAGTATATCTCATTATCTTGCAAATTTACGCAAAAATTTCCGGAAACGCCGTGCGGATCTCCGGTTTGGAAATCTCCAGCAGCGGCTTTTTCACAAAGTCCCGCTGGCCGATCAGCGGGTGGGGGACTGTAAGCTCCTCTGTATGAATAGTTTCCGCGCCATAACACAGCAGGTCGATGTCTATGATACGGTTGTGGTACAGGCGCTTGCCATCTGCATCGAACAGTGGCTCTTCTTCCCGTCCCATGGCCTTTTCCACCGCCTTCACCTGTCGCAAAATCTCCAGGCCGTGTTCCGTAGGGGAGCCCACGCGGGGGAGACGGTACAGCACACACATGTTCAGGAAATCCGGCCCCTCAAAGCCCCAGGCGGGCGTTTCTACAATGCGGGAGATGCGTTCCGGATGCGTGCCAAACGCCTGGTCCAGCAGATTCACGGCCCGCAGCAGATTCACATCCCGGTCTCCCAGGTTGGAGCCCAGCCCCAGATATACATTGATTCTTTCCATTAATTCAGTTTGCTGTAATCGTCCTCCTCATAGTCCAGTCCCAGTTCCACGCGGGCCTCTTCCGAGAGCATGCTGCGGTCCCATTCGGGCTCAAAGGTGAGCTCGATACTGCATTTGGTGACGCCCGGGACAGCCTCCACGCCCTGTTGCACCTCTGCCAGCACCTGGTCAGCCATGGGGCAGTTGGGTGCGGTGAAGGTCATGAGGATGGACACCTCGCGAGACTTGTTGATGGTGAGTTCGTAAATGAGCCCCAGGTCATAGATATTCACCGGAATCTCCGGGTCGTAGACCTCCTTAAGGGCCGATATCACCGCCGCGTAAAGAGGTTGCAGGGCTTTCACGTCCTCCGCGGTCAGTATGTCTTTATTCTCTTCACTCATAAGATTCTTCGGCTTCGCTCAGAATGACATTATTGCCGGCCTTGACCGGCAATCTCTTTAATCCGTTCTATCATGGACACCAGCCCGTTGGCGCGGGTAGGGGAGAGGTTGTCCTTTAGGCCTATCTCCGCCACAAAGCCAAAATCGTCCGCGACAATCTCTTCCTTGGTGCTGCCGGAGTACACGCTGATAAGCAGCGAAATAATGCCTTTGGTGATGATGGCATCGCTGTCGGCCGTAAAATACAGCCGGCCGTCCCGCTCTTCGCTGTCCAGCCACACGCGCGACTGGCAGCCCTTGATGAGCCGCTCCTCCGTCTTTTTCTCCTCCGGGAAGGCCTCCAGGCCCTTGCCCAGTTCAATCAGATACTCGTATTTGTCCAGCCACTCGTCGTAGACGGAAAAATCCTCTACAATCTGCTGTTTCTTTTCCTCTAAACTCATAGTAGCATATTAATGGCCTTATCCAGGCACTTGATAAAATATTCCGCTTCCTGAAGGGTATTGTACGGGCCGAAGGATGCCCTCAAAAGCCCCGTCACCCCCAGCCGGTCCATGAGCGGCTCTGCACACATTTGACCGGAGCGGAGGGCTACACCCATCTTATCCATAATAAGGGCCAGGTCCTCATGGTGAGCGCCTTTAACAGCAAACGAGAAGAGCGGAATTTTTTGCTTGAGAGAGGTCCCGTATAGCGTAACGCGCTCATCCTCAGTTAGTTTCGTATAGACATATTCCGTGATGGCAGCCTGTTCCGCTTGCACGGCCGCATTAGCGCGGGCTTCCTGCGCAAAACGGATGGCAGGAACCAGGGTAGGGGCCCCATTGAAGTTTTGCGTACCGGCCTCAAATTTTTCCGGCAGGGGAGCGAAGGTGGTTTGGGCAAAACTCACGCTTTTGATCATTTCGCCACCACCCATATACGGAGGCATGGCGTCCAACCATTTGCGCTTACCGTAAAGGACGCCCGTTCCCGTTGCCGCATACAGTTTGTGTCCGGAGAACACATAGAAGTCGCAGTCCAGCGCCTGGACATCCACAGGCTCATGGACAATGCCCTGCGCACCATCTACCAGCACCGGAACCCCATGGGCATGACAGATCTGAGCGATTTCCCGCACGGGGTTTACAAGACCTAACACATTGGAAATGTGAGAGATAGCCACAATTTTGGTGCGCTGAGAAAGCAGTTTTTCCAACTGTTCTACAGCCAGGGTGCCATTTTCGCGAATGTCCAGCACTTTAAGAACGGCCTTTTTGCGCTCACAAAGCAATTGCCAGGGGACAATATTGGAATGATGCTCCGCCGTGGAAACAATTACTTCATCGCCTTCTCCGATGAACGCCTCCCCGAAAGAGAAGGCCACCAGATTAACGGCTGCCGTGGCGCCGGAGGTAAACACAATCTCCTCCCGACTGGACGCGTTGATGAAAGCCTGAACGCCGTCGCGAGCGCCTTCATAGGCCTCCGTAGCGACACCAGCCAAATAATGGACGGCACGATGAATGTTCGCATTTCCCGTCAGCACGGACTGCGACCAGGTATCTACTACCGACTGCGGGCGCATGGCGGTGGCAGCGTTGTCCAGATACACCAGCGGCTTACCGTACACGTGTGCGGAAAGGGCGGGGAACTGTTTACGAATCTCTTCTAGCATATCTTTGGATAAGTCTGCAAATTTACATATTTTTGCTCAATAATTGATGTCATTCTGAGCGAAGTCGAAGAATCTTATACCTATGATAGACTACATTAAAGGACAAATCATTGAATTAACTCCTACGGAGCTCGTTCTGGAAAACCACGGTATCGGCTACAGCATCCTCATCTCGCTGCAAACCTATGAGGCCTTTCAGCTGCAAACCCAGGCCGTAGCATACATTCACCACTACATCCGGGAAGACGAAGAACTGTTCTACGGTTTTGCCACCAAGGATGAGCGCGAACTTTTCCGCCTCCTCATTGGCGTCTCCGGCATAGGCGTAGCATCTGCCCGTATGATGCTGTCCACGCTCAGTTCGGAAGAGATCCGCCAGGCCATTCTGGCCGGGGATGTAAACCGGATCAAGAGCGTGAAAGGAATTGGCCTCAAAAGTGCCCAGCGGCTCATTCTGGAGCTAAAAGACAAAGTAGCAAAAGGGGAGGGAGCAGAAACTCCGGCCATCTTCAAGGCCGACAATTCCGCTGTGGTGGACGAAGCCACAACCGCCCTCACCATGCTGGGATTCTCCAAAGCCAATATCAGCAAGGTCATGCCGGGCATACTCAAAGAACACCCCAACGCAAAGGTGGAAGACATCATCAAGTCTGCCCTGCAAAAACTTTAATGTTCCACGTGGAACAATTTTCAAGTTAACGACCGAAATAAACCAGCAGAACAGAAATATCGGCGGGGGAGACCCCGGAGATCCTGGAAGCCTGAGCAATGGTCTCGGGCTTATATCGTTTCAATTTCTGGCGGCACTCGATGGACAAACTCTGAATCTGGTCAAAATCAAAGTCCGAAGGAATCCGAATGTACTCCAGGCGCGCATTCTTCTGGGCCTGTAGCTTCTCCCGCTCAATGTAGCCAGCATACTTGATGGCAACTTCCACCGCCGTCACTACTTCATTGGAAAAATCGGCTCGTGTTCCACGTGGAACAATTTTTAACATTTCGCCCAAAGAAATCTCCGGACGGGAGACCAACTCTTCCAAATGCTTCCCCTCTGAAAGGGGAGTGGAACCTATAGATTCCAGGTAGGCATTCACAGAAGCAGGCTTTACTTTAGTACTACGACAAAGGTCTGAGAGCGATTCAACGGCCTCCTGTTTATGCATCATGGCCGCATAACGGGCTTCCGAAGCAAGGCCCAGCTTATGCGAAAGGGCCGTGAGACGGAAGTCTGCATTGTCCTGACGCAAAAGAATGCGATACTCTGCGCGGGAGGTAAACATGCGATAAGGCTCATCCACTCCCTTATTAATAAGATCGTCAATGAGAACGCCAATATAGGCCTGGTCCCGGCGAAGCACCAGTGCGTCTTTCTCCTGCAACCACAAATGGGCATTCATACCCGCCACAATGCCCTGGGCGGCCGCTTCCTCGTAACCGGTGGTACCATTCACCTGACCGGCCAGGAACAGGTTCTCCACCACCTTGGAGCGCAGCGAATAGTGTAAATATTGCGGGTCAAAGTAGTCGTATTCTACCGCATAGGCCGGCTTAAAGACCACGGCATTTTCCAGGCCTTCAATGGCATGCATGGCCTCTAACTGCACTTCCAGCGGAAGGGAAGAAGAGAATCCCTGCAGGTAATATTCCGGAGACTCACGGCCCTCCGGCTCCAGGAAGATCTGGTGCGAATCTTTGTCGGCAAACGTGCGTAGCTTATCCTCGATGCTGGGACAGTAACGCGGCCCTTTTCCATGAATCATGCCCGTGAACAGGGGAGAGCGGTCAAAACCCGTACGAAGGATGTCGTGTACCGTTTCGTTGGTATGGAGCAGGTAACAATCCATCTGGGAACCACCCTCCTGTACTGCAGAAGGCACATCCAGGAAGGAAAAACGCTCCGGCTCCACGTCCCCGGCCTGTCGCTGCAGGCGGGTAATGTCCACGGACCGAAAGTCGATGCGCGGGGGAGTGCCCGTTTTCATCCGGGCAGTAGGAATTCCCAGTGACGCCAATTGGTCGGAGATTCCGTACGACGCCTTTTCCCCTATGCGGCCGCCTTCGAAGGAATGCTGGCCAATGTACATCCGCCCGTTCAGGAAGGTGCCGGCTGTCAAAATAAAGGCGCCAGCATATAAAATTGCCCCTGTAACAGTGCGAACAGCGGTAATTTTTTGATTCTCAAAGAGAAAATCGGCCGCGAAATCTGCATAAATCCTTAAATTACAATTACTTAGGAGAAATTTTAACCAGGTGGCAGAAAAGCGCTGTTTGTCGCATTGTGCGCGCGGACTCCACATGGCCGGGCCCTTGGAGCGGTTGAGCATGCGAAACTGAAGCGTTGCCGCGTCCGTGACCAGGCCGGAGTATCCGCCCAGGGCATCAATCTCCCGGACAATCTGGCCCTTGGCGATACCGCCCACCGCCGGGTTGCAACTCATCTTGGCCAGACCATTCAAGTCCGGCGTGAGCAACAAAACGGAAGAGCCCATACTGGCAGCGGCCATCGCCGCTTCACAGCCGGCATGGCCTCCACCGATCACAATGACATCGAACCGATTATTCATACCTTAGTACGCTGGGAGAGGTAGTAGTTCTCCTTGGCGCGCATAACGGCAATATCTTCCTCCGTATGATCGTCGTAGCCAATCAGATGCAGCACGCCATGGACAATGACCCGGTTCAGTTCATCCGCAAACTCCGTCCCGTAAAAAGCGGCGTTTTCGCGTACGGAATCAATGCTGATAAAGAGGTCTCCGCTAAGCCGATTCCCTTCACAGTAGTCAAAGGTGATGATGTCTGTATAATAATCGTGTTTCAGATATTTTATATTGACATCCAGAATATAATTATCGGAACAAAATATAACCGATATATCTCCCAGACGCTTGGCCTCACTCTCTGCAACAAACTTGAGCCAACGGGAAGTCAGACGCTTTTCCTTGAACGGAAACGCAATGTCCTCTGTAAAGTAGGAAACCATTTACTCTATATCGAAAAGGGCTACAAAACCGGTTAAGTCCAGCACATCCTTAACCACGTCGTTCACGTTTTTCAGGACAACGCGGGAACCTACCTCCTGAGCCTGTTTCAGTATTCCCAAAAGAAGACGGAGGCCGCTGGAGGCAATGTACTCCAACTCCGTGCAGTCAATAACAATATCCTTTCCTTTGCTGTCCAAAAGGGGCTGCAGGGCCTTTTCCGTCTCGGGAGCGGCAGCCGTGTCCAGTTCGCCTATGAGCGTAGCGACAAGCTTGCCGTCAATTTCTTCAATGCGGGTTGTCATGATATGGATTTGGTTAAAGTTAATACATTCTGATTGTTCTTGCGGCAGTAGGAGACCGAATCTACAAGCTTCCGCGTAAGATAGATTCCCAGCCCGCCGATAGGCCTATTCTTAGCATCCAGGGTGGTATCGGCCGACAAAACAGCCGTCGGGTCAAAGGGGAAGCCGGAATCCACAACGGTGAAACGGACCTCGCGGTGGTTGCTGTCGGCATAAACCGCAACGTCACCTGCTTCTCCGGCGGGATAAGCGTAATTAATCACGTTCACCACCGTCTCTTCCAAGGCCAGACGGAGGCCGGAAGCCTGTTTGCGGTCCAAGGAGAGGCGCTCAAAAAAGGCCTTGACAAAGTCGCTCAAACGGGATACTTCGGATTTTTGATTGGTAAGGACAATATGCTCACGCAACAAATCGCCGGGCAGGTAACGGATAGCAAGAAGGGCCATGTCGTCGCTTTGGGGCGCCTCTCCCACAAACGCACGCACCGTCTGGGCCATGGCCTGAACCAGCTGCGGGGCGGAATTTGCACCGGAGGAAAGACCGGCGGCAAGGCACGCTTGGACGCGGTCACGGCCCAAAGCCTTGCGGGAAAGGTTCTTTGCCTCGGTAAGGCCGTCGGTATAAAGGAAGAGCGTGTCTCCGGGAGAAAGTTCCAGCGCCTGCTCAACAAAGGCCGTCTGCGGGAAAACACCCAGCGGGAGATTGGCCTTGGCGGGAAGGAGCGAAACACCGGCCGACAGCACAAAAGGCTTGTCGTGCCCGGCGTTGGCAAAGCGGAGTTTCCCGGTATATAAATCCAGGCAGCCCACAAAGCAGGTGACAAACATATTGGACTCCCGGCTGTTGCAAAGCTGCCCGTTCAGGGCGGCTAAAATATGGGAAGGACTCTCCTCCTTTCTGGAAACCATCCGGAACAAAGAGTGCGTCACGGCCATCACCATCGCCGCCGGAACCCCCTTTCCGCTCACGTCGCCGATACAGAAAAACAGCTTTCCGTCCCGGATATAGAAATCGTAGATGTCTCCGCCCACCTCCAGGGCCGGTTCCAATCGGCCGAAAACACCCTCGGGGAAATCGGTAGGCAGCATTTTCCGCTGAATGTCCCGGGCCACGGCCAGCTCGCCGGAAATCCGGGCCTGCTCCTCGGATGCCGACCTCAGCTTCCGCTCGCTCCGGGCAAAGCGATCTATCATAAAAAAGAGCACGGCCAGGCCCAGCAGAAGGAGTATCACCTGCCGCGAGCGAATCTGGCGGATATGGGCATAAACCTCGTCCGACTTGTAAACCTGGGCAATTTGCCAGTAGGCGTCTCTCCGTAGGCTCAAAGTACGCAGGAAAACGTCTCCGTCGGCCGATTTCTCCATCCCGCTGCGAAGGAGGCCCAGGGCCTGCTCCACCAGGGCGGGGGAAATCTTGTCGGGCGAGGGACCGGCCACCAGCCTGAAATCCTTCGTGAGCAGCAGGCCGAAGGAAGAGGGAAAACGCTGGCTGGCATTCAGGGTGTCTCCCATCCAGGAAAGGTCCATGTCCAGGCTGCAGACGGCCACGATGCGGCCGGAAGCGTCGGTAACGGGGCAGGAGTAAGAGATGAGGTTGCGGGTTTGTCCGTCGGTGTAGGAATAAGGGTCGGACCAATCGGCCTTTCCGGAGCTGAGCGCGTCTATGTAAAAGTCTGTCCGGGTATAGTCGTGCTTGTCGCCGGCAATCTGCCGCAGCACAATCCGGCCGTTTTCCTTGGTGGCGTAAGGCTCGAACAGGCGCCCCTTGGACGGATAATAAGCGGGGATGAAGGCCAGGCTCCCTCCCACCACATGCGGATTGTCGTCAATCAGGTAAACAAGTGCCCGGGAGGCCGAATCGGGCTGGTCCAGGCTACGCCTCAGATACAGCAGGTTCTCCCGCATGGTGGCTTCCGTGAGCTCCATGACGTGGTCTATCCTGTCGGCCATGGCTCCCAGAACCACGCGGGACCTGATATTCATCTCCTCTTCCATTATCTTACGGGTCTGGCTGTACTGGATAAAGGAGATTAACTCCATCAGCAAAGCCGCAATCACCACAATCCCCAAACGGAAGAGCCAGTTTCTTTTGGCGATTTTCATGCGGCAAAGATACATAATTCAAATGAAAATTCTAAATTTGTACAAACCTAAAGAAAAAGACATGACATCCCCCCTTTCCCAAGCCCAACTGAGCATTTTCCTTGCCAGCCAAGGACTGGACCGTTTTTCCGGCAATTACCAGCAGGCGCTGCTGTTCAAGCTTCCCGGCCATATTGAGCTGGAAAAGCTGAAAGGGGCTCTGGAGTCGCTGGTATCCACCCATCCCTACATTCTCTCGCGCATCCGCACCGAAAGCGGCGCCCCCGCCATGGTGGAGTCCGGAGAGCAATGGACGGCCGAGATTAAGGAGGTGGGCAGCATCGAGGAGGCCCGAAAGGGCTTTGCCATGCCCATGAACCTACTTCAGGACAGGCTTTTCCGCCTGGAAATCTATAAAACGCCCACGGACGCATACCTTTACGTGGACTTTCACCACATCATTGCCGACGGGGCCTGCATCCCCATTATCCTGAACCACCTGAGTGCCGCCTACGACGGCAGGGAAGTTCCGGCCGAGAAGATAAGCGGCGCTCAACTTGCCCTTGAGGAACAGAAGCTGCGCGAAAGCGAGGCCTTCGAGGAGGCCAAGACGTGGTTTGCCGCCGAGTTCGGCGCGGCCGCCGACACCGAAAGCCGCATAATCCCGGACGTTTACGACGCCCCGAAACAGGCCTACAAGGAGCTCACCGTGGACCTGCCGCTCTCCGCCGCCGCCATGCGCGAAGTGCTGGAGCGCTACCGCTATGCCGACAGCGTCCTTTTCACGGCCCTCTTCGGCCTGACGCTGGCCGCCTGGAACGCCGATACCGCCGCCAGCTTCTCCACCATCTGGAACGGCCGCAAAGGCGCAGATTCCCGCACCGCCTTCACCATGTGCGTACACACCCTGCCGGCCTATGTGAATGCCGGCCCCGAAACGCCGCTGAAAGACGTCCTGGAACAAATGAAAGCCCAGGCTGTGGGCCTCAGGGCCCGTCCCTTCTTCTCGATAGCCGACTGCAGCACCTACCTGGGCCTCACCCCGGGCATCAACTTCGGCTTCCAGGGACAGTTTGTCCCCGCCAATCCCAGCCTTGTCCTGGGAGGGGAGACCATCCCGGGAGAAGACCTCCGCACCAATCCTCCGGGGCTGGGCGGCCTGTCCACAGAATTCTTCACGCCCGCGGAAGGTCCCTACAAAATGCGTTTCTGGTATAGGCCGGACCAATACTCGGAAAGCATCCTCAGAAACTTCGCCCTAAGCCTCTCGACGGCTGTCCTCTCGCTCAAAAAGGCCGATACCGTGGGCCGGCTGGACTTCGCCTCTCCCGCCCAGATCAAAACCCTGGACGGCTTCCAGCCGCAGGAAGACCGGCTTGACCCGGAGAAAACCCTGCTTGACCTGTTCCGTGAAAACGCCCGGAAAACGCCCTCCCAGACGGCTGTAAAGTACAAAGACCACAGCTATACCTACCGGGAGGCAGACCTGCTGAGCGACAAGCTGGCCGCCTATATCGAGCAGCATATCGGCAGCGGAAAAGTCGTTTCCATTATCCTGGGACGCAACGAATACATGTTCCTGGCGCCCCTTGGCGTATTGAAAGCCGGTTGCGCCTACCAGCCGCTGGACCCTTCCTACCCCGCGGAACGTTTGCAATACATGATTCAGGATGCCGATGCGGCCCTCCTCATCACCGACGGGCATCTGGTCGAAGGCTTCCAAGGGCCCGTCCTGAAAACGGAAGAGATTGCCGCCCTCCCCGAAGGCAGCCCGAAGGCAAAGCCCGGCATGGACATGCTGGCCACGCTTCTGTACACCAGCGGCACCACGGGACAGCCCAAGGGCTGCATGCTGCCGCACAGAAGCCTATCCCTGTATGCCAGGCGCTGTGCGGTGAACCTGGGCATCAGCTCCCGCTCCCGCCTGGCGGCCTATGCCAGCTTCGGCTTTGACGCCTTTGTGGGAGACTTTGCCGACGCCTGCGTCAGCGGCGCCAGCCTTTACATCGTCCCCGAAGAAATCCGCCTGGACCTCTCCGCCCTGCACCAATATTACGAAGAAAACGGCATCACGCATGTGCTGATGACCACACAGGTGGCCGTGCAGTTCGTAAGCGCCTATCCGCAGTGCAAAGGCCTGGAAGTGCTCTTTACCGGCGGCGAGAAAATGCCCCGGATCCAGCTTCCCGGCTACCGCCTGTTCAACTGCTACGGCCCCAGCGAAAGCCTGTGCTATACGCTGAGCAAGGAAGTGAAGGTGTCCGAAGAGAATATCCCTATCGGCCAGGCCCTGCCGGGCATCCGCACCTATGTGGTGTCCAAAGGCGGTGCTCTGCTGCCTCCCGGTGCCGCCGGCGAACTCTGGACCGCCGGACAGCAGGTGGGCGACGGTTACCTGGGCAAGCCCGAAAAAACGGCCGAGGCCTTCCTGGACAACCCCTTTGACAAAAACCCCGCTTACAGGCGCCTGTACCGCACCGGAGACATCGTGCGCTACCGCGAAGACGGAGACATCGAATTTATCGGCCGGAAGGACGCCCAGGTGAAAATCCGCGGATTCCGCATTGAACTCAAGGAAGTGGAAGCCGTCATCCGGGAATTCCCGGACATCCGCGACGTCACCGTGCAGGCCTTCGACCAGGAGGGCGGCGGCAAGTTCATGGCCGCCTATGTGGTAAGCGACAAACAAATTGACATCCAGGCGCTTAACGCCTTTATCCTGGAACGCAAACCGCCCTACATGGTACCCGCCGTCACCATGCAGATAGACGTCATCCCCCTCAACGTAAACCAGAAAGTAGACCGCAAGGCCCTGCCCAAGCCGCAGGTGCAAAAGGCCGACCGGCAGGAAGCCGCCCCGCTGAACATCCTGGAACAAGAACTGGCGGCCCTCCTGAAGGAAACCACCGGCATCGAAGGAGCCGGGCTCACGGAACCCCTGATGCTGTACGGGCTAAACTCCCTGAGCGGCCTACGCCTGGCAACGGAGCTGTTTAAGCGCTACGGCGTTCAGGCCGATATGAACAGCTTTGCCAAAACAGCCACCCTGCAAAGCATTGAGAACGAGATTCTTAAAAGCTGGATGGCCGGGGATGCTTCCTGTCATTCTGAGCGAGCTTCCTGTCATTCTGAGCGAAGCGAAGAATCTCTCCACCCCCAGGCCCTCACCAACCAGCAGGCCGGCGTGTACCTGGACTGCATGAAGGCCCCCCACGAGACCATCTACAACATTCCCATGCTGTGGACCTTCCCCGGAGAAGTGTCGGCCGGGGCGCTCAAACAGGCCGTGGAAAAGGTGCTGGCCGCCCACCCGGCGTTGCAGAGCCGCTTTGAGCAGCGGGACGGACAGATTTGTCAGGTTCCCACAGACATTCCCGTTCCCGTCACCGTGCGGGAAGGCAGCCTGCAGGCCGCACGGGAAGGCTTCACCAGCCCCTTCGACCTGGGGAAAGGCCCCCTCGGCAAGGTGGAAATCCTTTCCGAAGGCGGCCACACCTACCTTCTGAGCGACTTCCACCACCTGGTCTTCGACGGCCGCAGCTACGACATCTTCATCCAGGAAGTCTGCTCCGCGCT
>DEKS01000058.1:7262-7786 GCA_002354005.1 Bacteroidales bacterium UBA2716 | reverse complement strand
GCTCCCGAGCTCTCCTCCAAGGTGACCGTCGGGGTGGATGCCAAATTCTTTGGCAGCCGCCTGGGCGTGAATGTGGACGGTTTCCTGGAGAAGCGCAGCAACATCCTTATTACCCCGTCCAACATTTCCGGCGTCATCGGTATCGGCCTTAAGGACCAGAGCCTGGGCGAGCAGTCCTACAAGGGCTTTGACCTGGCCCTGAACTGGGACGAGACCCGCGGAGACTTCAACTATGGCGCCTATGCCAACGGCAGTTGGCTCTTCACCAAGGTGATTAACGACGGCCAGGCCTATCAGATGTACGACTACCTGTACCGCAAGGGTAACCCCGTGGGCCAGAAGTACGGCCTGGAAGTGATTGGCATTTTCCAGAGCCAGCTGGAGATTAACAACAGCCCCCAGCAAACCTTTGGCGAGGTTCGCCCCGGCGACCTTAAATACCGTGACCAGAACGGCGACGGCGTTGTGGACAGCCAGGACGTAGTAAAGATGTTCGGCAGCTCAACGCCGCTCCTGCAGTTCGG
>DEKS01000058.1:2853-7211 GCA_002354005.1 Bacteroidales bacterium UBA2716 | reverse complement strand
GTAACCGGTGTTACCGTGAGCCTGCTGGACAGCCCGCTGTACCAGCCGCTGGTGGGGAACGGAACCATTTCCAAGACCTTCCTCAACCGCGAAATCACCTGGGCCCCCGGGCGGGAATCCGTGGCTACCATGCCGCGCCTGACCACCCAGGAGAACAACAATAACTACCGTTCCAACTCCCTGTGGTATCGTGACGGCTCCTTCATCAAACTGCGGAATCTGGGTATTTCCTACACCATTCCCAGGAAGGCCATGAAGATTTGCGACGCTACCATCTCCCTCACCGCAACCAACCTGTTCAGCGCCGACAACATCGGTTTTGCCGATCCCGAACAGCTGGGTGCCTATTATCCTTCCACCCGCACGTTCTGGGCCGGAATCAAGTTTAACTTCTAAACAGGGAGGATACGAGATATGAAAAAACTACTTTATATTCTGAGTGTTCTCGCGTTGACTGCCAGCTGCAACTTCCTGGATTTTGACGAGTCTTCCAGCCAGTACTCCCGCGAGGATATGTACAAGACCTACAGCAATATCCAGAAGATGCTCGCCAACATCTACGGATACCTGCCCAACAAGGATATTGCCGATGTGTCCAGCGCCCTGCGTGACTGCGGCTCCGACGACGCCGAGTACGCCGACCCGGACGCTTCCGTCCAGCGCTTCACCAACGGCAACTGGAGCCCCATCGCCACGGTGGACGACAAATGGAGCCTGTACAACGGCGTGCGCAGCGCCAACGAGTTCCTGGAGTCCATCAAGACCGTGGACCTGAGCATGTACAAGTACGACACCAAGTACCAGCGCTGGCTGGAGCACCTGCAGTATTATCCCGCTCAGGCGCGTGTGCTCAGGGCGTACTTCTTCTTCGAGCTGGCCCGCCGCTACGGCGACATCGCCATGCCGCTGACCATGCTCACGGCAGAAGAAGCCAATGCTATCGCGAAAACGCCTTTTGATGAAGTCATCGACTTTGTTGTCAAAGAATGCGAAGAGAGCGCCAAGGAGCTTCCTACAACCTATGTGGGCCTGCTGGACGACGAAGTGGGACGCATCACCAACGGTTTTGCCCTGGCCGTGAAAGCCAAGGCCCTGCTGTATGCCGCCTCCCCGCTGCACAACCCTTCCGGAGACCGGGAAAAGTGGCGTGCAGCCGCCCAGGCTGCCAAGGACATCATGGACCTGAACCAGTACAGCCTGGATCCGGCGGAAAAGGCTAACAACGCGGCTTCGCCGGAGGTGATTTTCGCCATCTCCCGTTCCGAGAGCCAGAGCTTCGAGCGGTACAACTTCCCGGTGCGTTTCACCGAGGGTAACCGGACGTCCATTGGCGGCACCTATCCCAGCCAGCAGCTGGTGGATGCCTTCCAGACGCTGGGCGGTTACGACATCACCCTGGAAGGGAACAGCTGGCGTACCACCGATCCCGACTTCAACCTGGCCGAGCCCTACGAGGGCCGCGACCCGCGCTTTGCCCGCGCCATCCTGGCCAACGGCATGTCGTTCAAGGGTACCGCCATTGAGACGTTCGTGGGCGGCAAGGACTACAGCGCCACCCGCAGCGACCTGGGTACCGTAACGGGCTACTACCTGCGCCGTTACATCCAGGAAAGCACCAGCTTCACGCCGGAAAACACCGTGACCAACAAGCACCAGTGGATTGTGTACCGCTATGCGGAGGTGCTGCTCACCTTTGCGGAGGCCGCCAACGAGGCGCTGGGCAGTCCTACGGATGCCTCCCTGGGCATGAGTGCCCTGGAGGCCCTGAACCAGGTACGCGCCAACGCCGGCATGCCCAATGTGACGGCTACGTCCCAGAGTGCCTTCCGTGAGGCTATACGCCGGGAATGGCGGGTAGAATTCGCCTTTGAGGACCACCGCTTCTGGGACATCCGCCGCTGGAAAATCGCCTCCGGCGTGATGGGCCAGCTGGACGGTGTGGAGATTGTCAAAAACGGCGCCACGCTCTCCTACAAGAGAAAAGTGGTGGAAACCCGTACCTGGTCCGACAAGATGAACCTGTATCCCATTCCGCAGGCCGAAACCTTCAACAATCCCAACCTCACACAAAATACCGGATGGACTCTCTAACCTCTGAATAAAAACAATACCGATATGAAAACGTTAACAAGAATCTTCGCTCCTCTGGCTGTGCTTGGTGCACTGGCTTCCTGCCAGATGTACAAGATTGACACGCAGATGACCCCGGAAAAGGCGGCCGCGTCCATCCGCATGGAGTGCAGCGCCGTCGATGTGTACACCCTGGCGTCCCAGGATCCGGATGCCATCACCTTCAACGTGAGCGCCAATACGCCCTGGACCCTTACCCTGTCCAGCGGCGCGGACTGGCTGGACGTCACCCCCGCCTCCAGCGCAGCCTCCTCCCTTATCACCGACGTGGTGGTAATAGCCAAATCCAACACCTCGTTGGAAGACCGGAGCGCAACCCTTACCCTGCGGGGTGAGAATATCGCCAAAACCAAAGTCATCACCATCAAGCAGGGCCGCGCCGGAAGGCTGTATGTGACCCCGATGGTAAGCGACTACTCCGCCGCCGGCGGCCCCCTGAGCTTCACCATCCAGACCAACCTGCCTTGGGAGGTACGTTCCAGCGAAGGCTGGCTCACCTTCAACCGCGAGAGCGGCGAGCCCGATCCGGAAGGCCGCACCCTCACCATCATCGCCACGGCAGCCCCTTCCTCCGTGCTGGAGCGTACCGCTACCATTACCGTAACGGCCGGTGACGACGAAGAAAGCTTCGATGTTATCCAAAAAGGATCGTTCATGCTGACGGAACTCTCCCAGGCCTTTGCCTCCGAGGGTGGTTCGCAGAACTTCACCATCAAGTCCGACCTGCCTTGGGAGATCAGTGCCGATAAGGACTGGATCAGCTTTGACCAGACTTCCGGCTCCGGGAATGCGACCATTGTTGCCACGGCCGCAGCCAACGAAGGCGCCCTGCGCAAGGCCAGCGTAACCGTGACCGCCGGCGGCCTGGACAAGACCTTCGAGGTGAGCCAGGAAGGCTTTACCTTCGAGATTGTGGCCCCTGCTTCCACCGAACTGCCTCGTCTGGGCGGTGAAATGGTCCTTGCGGTGAATACCGCTCTGGCCTGGGAACCGTCTACCGATGTCCCTGGTTGGAGTGTCGAGAAGATCGACGCCTCCTCCTTCAAGGTGAAGGCCGACTTCAACAACATCTTCATCCCGAAGACCGGTGTAGTGAAGATTACCGCTGCCGGTGTCGTCGATGAACTGGAACTCACCCAGGATATCAACTTCTCCTTCTCCGGCGTAGAGGTCCTGGAAGATGGTTCCGTGAAGATTGAAAGTAAGAACAAGGCCCGCGTAACCCTGCTGGATCCCGCACGCTATGCCTCCTTCGTTCTGGAGCTGGGTGATGTCGTCGCTGACGACAAGGCCGAACTGGTACTCAGCACCCACGACGCCAACGGCTCCGAGATGCAGTGCCAGATCAGACTGGGTGCAGGCAAGAACCGTCTGCGCACCAATGGTGGCGCCACCGGCTACAATACTGCCGATATCAATATGACGGTTGCCGAGCTCAATGCCCTCACGACCTACCGGATGGACTTTGTGCCCAACGCCGAGAATCCCGCCAATATTGATGTTGCGTTCACCTACAATGGCACCCCGAGGGCCTCGATCACCGCTCCTTCCCCGTTTGTCGGTAATGAAGCTACGGCCACTTACTTCTTCGGAACCGAGGATGCGTCCGCTGGCTCCACCGCCGTATTTATCGTGAAATCCTGCACTCCTACTTTCATTGCTGAATAATAGCTTATGAAAAAGTTAATCTACATACTCTGCGCAGCCGCAGCCCTCGTCACAGGGCTGTGGGGCTGCCAGAAGAAGGCGGAATCCATCAAGACGGTGGACCTGCGCTACCGGTGCAACGACAGCTACGACCTGCCGGCCACGGGCGCACAGGCCTTCACCATCCTCGTGGCCTCCACCGACCCTTGGACCGTCACCAGCGAACATCCCGACTGGTGCATCATCTCCGAGGAAGAAGGTGCCGCATCCGATGCCGAGCTGGTGCACACCGGCAAGGCTACCCCTACCACCATCCGCGTCCAGTATTATGACAACACCTTCCTGGACGACCGCACGGACAAGATTGTCATCAAGTCCGACTACTGGGTGGGCAAGACCATCACCGTGAACCAGAAGGGTATCGCCTTCCTCACCATCCCGGAGGCCGACCTGGACCTCGCCGTGGAAAAGGCGGGTGGCGACTACTTCATCCATATCGCTTCCAACCAGCCCTGGAGCTCCAAGGTAACCGACGGCGACTGGATTGAAATCACCGACGGCGCCACCGGCGAGGGCAACGG
>DEKS01000058.1:2162-2761 GCA_002354005.1 Bacteroidales bacterium UBA2716 | reverse complement strand
CAGCTGGTGCCTGCCAGCGAGGAAATCCGTGCTGGCTACGACCAGCTCTCCGGAGAACTGGAGATTGTCTCCAATACCAAGTGGACGGTTTCCAAGGCTTCCGAGGGCGACGACTGGTTCACCATCGTGAATCCTGCCGGCGAAGGCGACGGAAAAATCCAGCTCACCTTCACCCAGAACGACGAAGAAGGCCTGCGCAAGGCCGAAATCCTGGTGAAGAACGTGGTAGATAACCCCGAAGACTTCCAGGTAGAGAAGACTGTTGTGGTAAAACAGGCCTACCGGATAGAGCCCGTACGCGTGGTGGTGGACAACGACGAACTCTCCCTGTGGAAGAGCGACTGGGCCAATGCACCCACCTATGCCAAGGGCGTGGGCACCACCTTCGTGGGCAAGGCCCGCCTGAACCGCAGCATGGCTTTCGGCTCCTACACCTTCCGCTGGAGCAACTTCGTCACCGACCCCGAACTGGGCGGTCCCCGTATCCGTCACTGGTTCTGCTTCAGTGAAGGCTGCGAGCTCAAGGCCGATATCCGCCCGGCAGACGCCAAGGTAGGCTTCGACTTCAATGTGGCCGGCGACGGCAACAAGCCCAGCCT
>DEKS01000058.1:0-2087 GCA_002354005.1 Bacteroidales bacterium UBA2716 | reverse complement strand
GAGCACTGCCATGTCACCTATCTGGTGAACGGCGTAGAGGCCGGCAGCTTTGACACGGCGCCCGACATGCTGCGCACCGTGACCTGGAACGCCGGAATCAACATGTACTTCGGCGTGGACGTGGCCGGCAGCGCCATCTGCGAATGGTACGAGTACACGGCCCCGATGAACTGGGACGAATAACACAAAGGACCTTTAAACGCATCTGATTATGAAGACAATCGATAAAATAGCGATCCTTTGCATCCTGGCCCTGGCGGCGTCCTGCAGCCAGAAGCCTGTTACTCCGGAGCCCGTGACTCCCGAGGTCAAGCCCGAAACCCGCACGCTCACCTTCGTCCTCCCCGAAATTGTTCTGGAGGAGGGCGAAGAAGCCCCTGCGGCCATGAAGACCGCCTGGGTGGCCGGCGACCAGATTGTGGTGCACGGTGAATATGCCAAGAACCAGGTTACTGTAACCCTCGGTGCGGGAGACATCTCCGTCGACGGCCGTTCGGCTACCGTTACAGTGGACAACCTCTATCCTTACAAGCGGGAAGACTGCACCAGCACCCTGTATGCATCTTATCCTGCTGCTCTCTCCGACAACCTGAATCACTGCTTCTTCTATAGCAAGTTCTCCACCACCAACGCCGACCTCATGGCCGCCTGTAACAGCGGGGACACTTTCCAGTTCCAGCGCATCTGCGGTATCCTGTCGATGTCCGTGGAGGGAGAATACGATGGTTTCCTCCTCTCTACCCCCAAGAAGGACGCTCTGGGTTACGAGTTCCTGCAGGTGAAACTCACCGACAAGGAGCAGATCTTCACCCAGTACAAGGGTGATCCCGTGATTGAGATTACGGGCACGATGAGCGGTTCCGAAATCCTGGTTTACGTCCCGGACGGCACCACGTTCACCGGTGGTTTCACCCTGAAGATGTCCCAGGACGGAGACTATACCCAGATTTTCAAGTACACTGAGCCTGTGGAGATTGGACGCGGAGCCGTTGTGGATTTCGGCGACATCACCGATGAACTGGAGCATTACGACAATCCGTTCAGTGCCGATGTCCTTGACCTCGACACGGACGGCAATGCCAACTGCTACATCGTCACCGAGCCCGGCACCTATAAGTTCAAAGCTGTTATAGGCAATAATCCCCTGGCCTATGTCTCCGATCCCGCCGATGCCGTTGTCCTCTGGGAAACCCTGAACGACAACTCCGAGGTGGTAGCCGGCAGCGTACTTCCCAGCGCTTCCTATGCCGAGGACTATATCATCATCCATACGCCTGATGTACTCAAGCCCGGTAACGCCGTGGTGGCCGTCCTCAACGAGGATGGGAATATCCTCTGGAGCTGGCACATTTGGATTCCGGCAACGGATATCCAGACCGGCAGCTATGGCAACATCATGGGTACCGACGTAATGGACCGCAACCTGGGTGCCCTGGTGGCCACCACCGAGTCGGATACCCAGATTGACGTCCTGTCCTATGGTATGGTTTACCAGTGGGGTCGCAAGGATCCGTTCACGGCCGCAGGAGAATTCAATTCCGAGACGCAGGCTACGTATGCCGGCGAGGCCGAAGAAGTGGCTCCTGGCCAGATTACGCTGGCAGAGGCCATCGCCCATCCTCGTTTGATGGGTCACATCAACAATGGCGACTGGATTAACGATCCCAACAACGATTTCTGGAACGAGCTGGAAAAGACCATCTACGACCCCTGCCCGCCCGGATACCGCGTGCCCAACCGCACCGGCGATTTCTGGGCCGGTGACCTGAGCGCACAGACCGGGTGGGGCATCAACGCCACCGCCGGCTGGCTGAAGATTGGTTCGCCTGCCGCCGTATTCCCCATCGCCGGTTACCGCGACGACTACAGCGTGGGCGGTATGGCCAAGGTGGGCGTTCGTACCCTGTACTGGTTTGCCCGGGCGGCTTCCGATGCCGCCGGAGCCGGTGCCGACCTCCGCTACGACAAAGGTACGTTCAAATTCGGTTCCGCCCCCAAGGCCCGTCTGGGCTCTGTCCGTTGTGTAGTAGAATAATTGATAAACTAAAAATATAACCTCTTATGAAAAAGTTATTGACAAGTGTTGC
>DEKS01000092.1:6220-6648 GCA_002354005.1 Bacteroidales bacterium UBA2716 | reverse complement strand
GAAAGCTTCGAGGTCCACAAAGGCCCCATCTTCGCCAACTTTATCCTGGCCGATGAAATCAACCGTTCCCCTGCAAAAGTGCAGAGCGCCCTGCTGGAAGCCATGCAGGAGCACCAGGTCACCATTGGCGAAAACACCTTCAAACTGCCGGAACCGTTCCTGGTGATGGCCACCCAGAACCCCATTGAGCAGGAAGGCACCTATCCCCTGCCGGAAGCCCAGGTGGACCGTTTTATGCTCAAGGTAGTGGTTTCCTACCCCCAGAAGGAGGAGGAACGCCAGATTATCCGCATGAACAACGCCGGTACCTTCCCCACCGCCCAGGCCGTGGTAAAGCCGGAAGACATCATCCGCGCCCGCGAGGTGGTGAAAGACGTTTACATGGACGAGAAAATCGAGCGGTACATTGTGGATATCGTCAATGCCAC
>DEKS01000092.1:0-6156 GCA_002354005.1 Bacteroidales bacterium UBA2716 | reverse complement strand
GGCGGCTCCCCGCGTGCCAGCATTTCCCTGGCCATGGCGTCCAAGGCCTATGCCTTCATCAAGCGCCGCGGCTATGTAATTCCGGAAGACGTCCGGGCCGTCTGCAACGAGGTCCTTCGTCACCGTATCGGCCTCACGTATGAAGCCGAGGCAGAGAATGTTACGCCTGAGCAAATTATCGAGAAGATTATCAACGCGGTGATCGTTCCGTAATGACACCAGAAGAGTTAATAAAGAAAGTCCGCAAGATTGAGATTCGGACCAAAGCGCTGAGCCACCAGATTTTTGCCGGTGAGTACCATTCTGCGTTCAAGGGACGCGGCATGGCCTTCAGCGAGGTGCGCGAATATCAGTACGGGGACGATGTCCGCAACATGGACTGGAACGTCACGGCCCGCATGAGCGCCCCGTACGTGAAGGTCTTTGAGGAGGAACGCGAGCTCACCGTGGTACTGCTGGTGGATATTTCCCGCAGCGGCCTTTTTGGCACGCAGGGCAGGACCAAACGCGAGCAAATTGCGGAAATTGCCGCCACGCTCTCCTTCAGCGCCATCCTCAACAACGACAAAGTGGGCTGCATCCTGTTCAGCGACCGCGTAGAAAAGTTCATCCCGCCGGCAAAGGGCCGCACGCATTTCCTGCATATTATCCGGGAAATGCTGGAATACCAGCCCCAGCACGACGGCACGGACATTGGCGAAGCCCTGCGCTACCTGACCAATGCCATCAAGAAAAAGTGCACCGCCTTTGTGCTCAGCGACATGCTGGATACCCGGGCCGATGGCTCCCCGCGCTACGAAGATGCCCTGAAAGTGGCTGTAAACCGCCACGACGTCTCCGTCATCCGCGTGAGCGACCCGCGGGAAAAATGCATCCCCAACGTGGGCCTGGTGCATGCCAAAGATGCAGAAACCGGTGCCTCCCGCTGGATCAACACCAGCTCGCGTAGCGTACGCTCGGCCTATGAGAACTGGTTCCGCACCGCAACGGGCGCAGCAGACCGCCTGCTGCTCAAATACCAGGTAGACCATGTGGATGTGAGCACAAACGAAGATTACGTGCGCAGCCTCATGGCATTATTCCACAGAAGATGATGAAAACTACTATACGCATCATACCTCTCCTACTGCTCGTCGGAAGCCTTACAGCCGGCGCGGAAGGTCTCCGCAAAGAAGGCGGAGAAGCCTTCCTGGAGCCGTTGCAAAAACGGGATTCAGTGCTGGTGGCAGACCAGTTCCGCTATGGCGTAGAGCTCAAGGACGTAGCGGAAGGCACTCCCCTCGCCCTCCCGGAAATCCAGACGGAGAAAGACAGCCCCATCGAGTTTGTGGGAGACTGGCAGCTGGATTCTGTCAAGGTGAAAAAGACGGGTCTGTATACCATCAAAGCCTCCCGCCTCCTCACCGCCTGGTGGGGCGGCAGCTATGAGCTTCCGGACATTCCGGTGCTCTTCGGCGGCGACACCCTGGTATTCAAAGCCCCCGCAGAGCCGCTTGTAGTCAACGAGTTACCGGTAGACATGGAAAACTTCCAGGCCCACGACATCAAGGACCAGGTGAAGTTCCCCTACACCTTCAAGGAGGTGGCGCCCTGGGTACTGGGGGCGCTGGTAGTCATCGGCCTTATTTACCTGTTCATCCAATGGCTGCTTCACAGAAGGAAGGCCGTACGGGAAAAGGAAGACGCAGAGCCCGCCCACATCAAGGCCCTGCGCAAGCTGGACCGCTACCGGGGCGACAAATACTGGAAACCGGACCAGCAAAAGCTCTTCTATTCCGGCGTCACGGACGCCCTGCGGGAATACATCGTATCCCGTTACGGGGTGAGCGCCATGGAAATGACCACGGCCGAGATTTTTGCAGACCTCAAAGGCAGCGACATCCCGCCGGAGCTCTATCAGGAGATGAAGGCGCTCTTTGAGCGGGCAGACTTTGTGAAGTTTGCCAAGTACACCGCCACGGAAGAAGAAAACGCCAAGGTGCTGCCACAGGCAATCGGCTTTGTAACAGCCACTTATCAGCAAGAGATTGCCGGTGAGGCCGGTAGTGACGAAAAGGAGGCATAAGCTATGTATTTTGAGTATCCCTACCTCCTGTTCCTCCTGGCCATTCCGGTGCTGCTGGTGCTTCGTTACCTGTACATCGAACTCAGGAACCGCCGCGTGCACCTGAGGGTATCCAAACTGGATGCCTGGACCGCCGGCGGGCGCTCCATTTTCGAGTTTCTCCGCCACCTTCCCTTTGTGCTGCGCATCGCCGCACTCTGCCTCATTATTGTGGCCATTGCCCGGCCGCGCTCATCCACGCAGGTGGAAAAGGTGGATACGGAGGGCATCGACATCATGTTCACCATGGATGTAAGTACCTCCATGCTGGCCCGCGACTTTACGCCGGACCGCCTGAGCGCCGCCAAAGACATTGCCATTGAGTTCATTGCACAGCGCCCCAGCGACCGCATGGGCATCGTGGTCTTTGCCGGAGAAAGCTACACCCAGTGCCCGCTCACCACGGACCGCGCCACCCTTATCAACCTCATGAAGGAAGTGCAGACAGACCTTATTGAGGACGGCACGGCCATCGGCAACGGCCTGGCCACGGCGGTTGCACGCCTGAAGGATTCCGACGCCAAGAGCCGCGTGGTGATTCTCCTGACGGACGGCGTAAACAACATGGGCGAAATTGACCCGTCCATGGCCACGGAAATTGCAAAGACCTACGGCATAAGGGTTTACACCATTGGCGTGGGGGCTAATGGTACCGCTCCCTACCCTGTGCAAACGCCCTGGGGCATTGAGCTGCAGAACATCCCCGTAGAGATTGACGAGGCCCTGCTGCAAACCATTGCCGACGGCACCGGCGGACGCTATTTCCGCGCCACCGACAACACCAAGCTGGCCGAGATTTACGCAGAAATCGGCCAGATGGAAAAGACCCGCACGTCGGTGGATTCCTTCCCCGTTTACAAAGATTTGTTCACCAACTACGCGCTGGCAGCGCTCGTGTGCCTGTTACTGGAAGTGCTGCTGCTTGCCATCATGAGGAGGTTACCGTAATGTTAATGTTTGCCAATTACCAGTATCTGTATTTGCTGCTGCTCATTCCGGTATTCCTCGTGGGCTATGCCGTGCTGCGTTACCTCCGCAGCAAACGGGTGAAAGCCCTGGGAGACCCTGTGCTGGTGGAGGCCTTAATGCCTTCCCGCTCCCGCAGCAAGGGATGGGTGCGCATGGGGCTGTTCTGCCTGGCCTTCGCCTTCTTTGCGGTGGGCCTTGCCCGGCCGCGTACCGGCGCCCGCCTGGCGGAACGCAAGACCAAAGGCGCAGAGATTATCGTGGCCCTGGACGTGTCCAATTCCATGCTGGCCCAGGATTACTCCCCCAACCGCCTGGAACGTGCCAAGCTGGCCATTTCGCGCCTGACGGACCGCCTGCAGGAAGACCGGATCGGCCTGGTGATCTTTGCCGGAACGTCTTTTGTGCAACTGCCGGTCACCACCGACTACGTAAGCGCCAAGATGTTCCTCGGGAGCATCGACACCGGTTCCATTCCCGTGCAGGGAACGGCCATCGGGGACGCTATCCGCCTGTGTATCAAGAGTTTTAGCGCGCAGAGCGAAAAGAGCCGCGTCATTGTGGTCATCTCCGACGGTGAGAACCACGAGGACGACGCCGTAGGTGCGGCCAAGCAGGCGGCGGAACTGGGCATCAAGGTGTATACCATCGGCGTAGGTTCGGCGGAAGGTCAGCCCATCCCCATGGACGGCGGCCTGCTGCGGGACAAAGACGGCGAGATTGTGGTCACCAAGCTCAATGAGCAAATGCTCCGGGACGTGGCCAAGGCCGGTAACGGAGCCTATATCCATGCGGGCGGCGAGGAATTCGGCCTGAATCCCATCGTCCAGGATATCCGCCGCATGGAGGACGAAGAATTTGGCAGCGTGGTGTTCGAGGAGTACGACGAGCAGTACATGTACTTTTTTGGCGTGGCGCTGCTGCTGTTTGTGATTCAGATGCTTATCGGCGAGCGCAAGCCCCGCCGCAAACTGTTCGAAGTATGAGGAAGTTTTTGTGCATAACCCTGGCGCTGTGCTGCTCCGTGGCCGTTTTCGGTCAAAAGGCCGACCTTCGCAAGGGCAACCGGCAGTTCAAGAAGAAAGACTATGCCGCGGCCGATATCAGCTACCGCAAGGCCCTGATGCTGGACACCGCGTCCGTGGCGGCGCACTATAACCTGGCCAACAACCTTTACAGGCAGGAAAACCTGGACGAAGCCGCCAAGCAGCTGGAGGCCGTGCAGCTCACCGCCGGTGAGGAACCCTTCGCCGCCGATTACTATTTCAACCGGGGCGATGTAGCCCTGGCCCAACAGGACTGGCAGACGGCCGTGAACATGTTCAAGGAAAGCCTGCGCCGGCGTCCGGAAGATCTGGAGGCCAAGGAAAACTACATCTACGCCCGCAACAAGCTGATGGAACAGCAGCAGAACCAGGATCAGGACCAGAAACAGGACCAGAAACAGGACCAGAACCAAGACCAGAACCAAGACCAGAACCAAGACCAGAATCAAGATCAGAATCAAGATCAGAATAACGACAAGCAGGACCAGAATCAGGATCAAAACCAGAACCAGCAGCAGCAACAGCAGAGCCAGCAGGACCAGCAGCAACAACTGAGCCCTCAGCAGGCCCAGCAGCTGCTCCAGGCCATCCAGGACAAGGAAAAACAGACCCAGGAAAAGGTCGATGAGAAAAAGGCCCAGGCCCTGAAGTCCCGCCAGAAGGAAAAGAATTGGTAGAGTATGAAACGAATCTTTGCAATAGCAACCGCCCTTTTTGTCGTGCTCACCGCATGGGCGCAGCCCAGCATGCGGGTAGAAGTACACAACATTGTGGAGCAGGACGAACGCTTCAACGTGGTGTTCGTGGTAGAAGGAGAGCACGCCCCCTCGGATTTCCAGTGGGAAGCCGGTGACGATTTCACCGTGGTGTGGGGCCCGCAGAAAGGCTCTTCCACCAGCATTCAGATGATTAACGGCAAAACCACCCGTTCGTCCCAGACCTCCTATACCTATATCCTGCAGGCACGCAAAACCGGCACCCTCACCATCCGGCCGGCCATTGCCAAGGTAAAAGGCACGCAGGTGCAGTCCAATCCCGTTTCCATCCAGGTGGTAGCCAGCGGAGCAGGCTCCTCCACGCAGCAGGCACAGCCCGCGCAAGGGCAAGCCCAAGGCTCGCAGCAGCAGGCCCAGACCGCCCGAGGAGAGAGCGACATCTTCATGCGCCTTTCCCTGAGCCGCAGTTCCGTGGTGGTGGGCGAACCCGTCACCGCCACCCTGAAAATCTACCATCGGGCCAACCTGGTGGGCTTCGAGAATGCCAAGTTCCCCGCCTTCAAGGGCTTCTGGAGCCAGGAGGTGGAAACGCCGTCCAACATTGAGTTCCAGCGGGAGCAGGTGGACGGCGTCATGTACAACGCCGCCGTGCTGCGCCGCTGGGTACTCATCCCGCAGAAGGCCGGCGACCAGCCCATCGACCCTGCAGAGATTGTTTGTCTGGTAAACGTACAGCGCCGCCGCCAAAGCACCGGTTCCATTTTTGACGATTTCTTTGGCAACGACTATGTAACCACCCGCCAGCGGGTGTCCACCAAAGCCGCCACCCTGCATGTGCAGGCGCTTCCCGCCGGGGCTCCGGCCTCCTTTGGCGGCGGTGTGGGCGACTTCTCCGTCAAGGCCAGCCTGAGCAAGGATTCTCTGAAAACGCACGACGCCGCGTCGCTCCTTGTCACCATTTCCGGTAAGGGCAACATCGCCCTGCTGGAAGCCCCCAAGGTGAACTTCCCGCCTGACTTCGAGGTGTATGACGTGAAAACTACCGTGAACACCGACAAGAGCGGCACCACGGGCAGCAAAACCTTTGAGTATCCGTTTATTCCGCGCAGCCACGGAGACTTCACCGTGGGTCCGCTCCACTATAGTTACTATGACGTGAAGCAGCGCCGCTACGAGACCGTCTCCACCCCGGCCTTGCCGCTGAAGGTGGCCCGTTCGGCCAATGCCGGCGCCCCGGCTGCCACCCAGGGCAACACGCTGGTAGTGGACCGCAAGGGCGTCAAGAACCTGGGCGAGGACATTCGCTTTATCCGCACCAAGACCA
>DEKS01000094.1 GCA_002354005.1 Bacteroidales bacterium UBA2716 | reverse complement strand
ACGCCCCCTATGCTGCGCAGGCATCCATGTCGAAATCACGAACCTTCTTGTCACTGGCCTGAATGACTCCGAGGGGCAGGTTGCCGCCCTTTGCCGCTGGATGGTAGAAAACGGTCTCCGGGATATGGCCCTCTCGCATGGGATCCGGACGGTCCATCTTAGAAACATATAAGAAGGAGACGCTATCGAATTTCAGTCCTTGAAATTAAGTGAGACTGCTACTAGCAATACTCACCCCATTCGCAGCCCACATTCTCGGCATGGATGCGGTCGATAAGGTTCCCCTTGATGTCGAAAAGCTGCACAGTACCCCTGCCATTGCCGCCGTTCCAGAGGCGGTTGTGGCGCTTGACCCCATCCGGGGCCTCGTAATTGACAAGGAGCATGTCCTTTTTCTCGCAGGTGATGTCGGTCACCATCCTGCCGGAAAGGGAGCGCTGTTCCACGTGCCAGATAATCTGCGAGTCGGTCTCCTTGCAGTCGAACTCCGTATGGACCCCCGTCCAGGCCTTCGAGAAGTTAAACTCATAGGGTTTCCCCTCATACCAGAAGGCGGAAAGGAGCTTACGGGGAAGGGCAAGGTGGCCAACCTTGGGTCGCCCTCCGCCGATATCGAATACACTGTCCGTCAGCTTCCTCCCGGTGATTTCGCTGGTGAGGTTGTTGGAAGAGAGCCACACCCATGGACTGGTGAAGTCCTTGCCCCAGTTCTTGTCGGCGTAGCCGTAGCAGTCCTCCGGGCGGACCAGGTAGCGACGGCCGTTCCAGATGACTTCTCCCTCGAAGGTGCTCTTCATACCCTCCGCATGCCAGAACATCTCGAAGGCTTCAGCCTTGCGGAAGACCTCATCAGCACCGAAACCGACATTGAAGGCCGTAATCTTGTTGATCTTGAGGTCCCACGACATCTCCCCATCCTGGCACATCCACTCAGGATGTGCTGCGGCATCCGTCACCTTGACATGACCGCGGGTGCGGTCCTCAGTGAGGAAGCAGTCGTCGGCCTCGATGCTGAAGGGCACGCCCCAGTCCACCCGGATGCGCTTCCAGCCCCAGAAACGGTGCAGCTGGGCTGCGTCTTCGCCCCAGGCCCCGGCCTTGACCATGAGGTACGAAGGCCTCTGCTTCTGTCCGGGAACCTGCCCGAATTGGGGCTCGTCGCCGCCCAGGGCGGGATTGCACAGGAAGAACTCAATGAAAAAGGGTTTGGCGGCGCCGGTCTCGGCGTCGTGGCCGGTGAAAGAGTGCCACCACCAGTCGTAGCCCTTCCGGGCCTGTGCCCCGAAGAGCTGGCAGGCATCACGGGCGATATCATGTTTGTTGAACATAGTTTTTGTTTCGGTTTTCGTCCCTTTACTTCAAAAAGCGTGGCAGCCCATCAGGACTGACAGAATGGCAAGTGGAGAGAGGATGGCCGGGATGCCAATCGCGAGCCAAATGAGGATTCCTCTCATCGGATAGTGACATTGGTGGCGCCCATAGGGCCGAAAGTGTAGGAGCAGTTGAGGGTAAAGACCTCGTCCAGCTCCTTTCGGATGGCCTGGGCAAGGATGCCGTCACCGACGCCATGGATGAAGACGATACGCTTGCCCTTGTGCCTGAGGTTCTGGCGCAGGACCTGCCGGAAGTAGTTCATCTGGAACTCCAGGGCGGCCCATTCGGGGATGCCGTCGCTTCCCGGGATACGCTTGATATGGAGGTCCACGGTGAGGTCGGACAACGGGTCCTCGCTGCGAAGGGGTTCGTCCGCGGGCTTCTTTGCGGAGCGGGAGGGGATGGCGGAGCAGAGCTTGCGGTCCTCGTCGGGGTTGATGGGGATGAACTCGCTCCGGACAGCGCGGATGGTGAGACCGTCCAGCTCCAACTCATAGAAGTCCTTGCCGAACCCGATAAGGGTCGCCGTGTCATTGGTGTCCATCATGCGGACCTTCTGGCCCTTGAAAAGGCCCTCGTTCCGGGCATGCTCCTCCTCCTTGCTCCTAAGCTC
The DNA here is from genome assembly GCA_002354005.1 of Bacteroidales bacterium UBA2716. GTDB lineage: Bacteria > Bacteroidota > Bacteroidia > Bacteroidales > UBA932 > Cryptobacteroides. The sequence continues at coordinate 10,818 of DEKS01000094.1, read as the reverse complement.
CACAGAGCGTTTCCGCGGCTGGTTTTGCTGCGGTTTCGGCTCCGGCTGAGGTTCCAGGCTTTTCTTAATGACGCGGAGGTCTTTGAGGTCGGTGAGTTTCATTTCTTGAAGGTGATGAAGCGGCCTGTGCGTTTCTTGTAGTCGACGTAATTGTCTCCGAAGTCCGCCTCAAGGCGTCTCTCCTCGGAGTGTACTTGAAGCATCATCAGTCCCGCAAGAATGATAAATACGAGCAAAGCCCAGCCATTCCATAGGCCGATGAGGACTCCGAAATAGTAGAGATATGTCCCGGACAGCATGGGATTACGGGATAGCCGGTATGGCCCTTCCGTCATCAGGTGCCGGGTCCTGGGAGCCACCTCATGTCCCATCGCGTCAAAGGGGTTCCCCTTGCCGACGCGTTTCATGTAGATGATGCTCCATATGCTTATCACCATCCCGGCGATCCCGAGTAAGGCGCCGAGATAGATTCTCCCGACAGGGATGTCGGAGATGGCCGGCATCCCGGCCACCCACCACATCAGCGCGGGTATGCCGATGATGAAGATGCAGAATCCCAGTATGTATCCAAGAACCTGTTTCATTGTTCCAATCCCAAGCAAATGTACATATTTTCTTTGAAAAGTGAGCCAATGTGCACATCACCGTACCTCCGGTCGGGGTTTTACCGGCTCGAAGAAACGTCCTCCTTCAGAATTATCTCCTCACCGGTGGAGAGTTTGTAAATCGCCTTTTGGAGGTTAGCTTTCCCGAAATTGACGGCCGCCTCCAGCGAGTCTTCCGGGAAGAGACGGACACTGTCGAAGTAGTAGAGGCTGTCCGACGGATCCAGCCATCCGCCCACGAAGCCATCGTGCGTGGTGGCATGGCTTACCACGGCATCCAGCGCCTGCCTTCCGTGGCTGTCCTGCGTGGCCCAATACGCAACGCTGATTCCCTCCGTGGGTTCAGTCATCGTGCGGACATCGAGCGTGAATCCCTTCGGATGAGACTGGCTGAACGTCCAGACAGCATCCACAAGGCTTTCCCTGGACAGATGACGGGGAGCCCCGCAGGAGAACAGAAGGACAAGAATCAGGACGAGGGATGACGTCCTCCCGACGATATGCAGGAAACGCGTCATAGTCCGAGTTGTGCCAGGAAGTGCTGGAAAAAGTCCGGGCGGCAGGTGACGGCGATGATGATGAGAGTGACCATACGAAGCAAAAATACAACAAATACCCGAAAAAGTGGTAAATTAGCGGTATGTTTTCAGAATTTTTTCAGAGATAGGGCCAGTCATGCTGTTCAAACCATACAGTTACACCGAGCGGTACGGGATGCGTCTTCAACGCCTCACCCTGGACGGGGGCTTCACCTGTCCGAACAGGGATGGGACACTCGGAACCGGGGGATGCACCTTCTGCGATAACGCTGCATTTCACCCTTCCTATACCCAAGGGCAATCCATCCCGGAGCAGATAGACGCCGGTATCGCCTTCCACACTGCAAGGGGCAGGAAGGCTGATGGCTACCTGACCTATTTCCAGGCCTTCTCGAACACATACGCTCCCATCGACGTCCTTCGTGAGCGGTACGAAGCCGCCCTGTCCCACCCTGCGGTAAGGGGGCTTGTCATCGGCACGCGACCGGACTGCATCGACACAGAAAAACTCGACTACCTCTCTGCCATCAAGGAACGCGGAAAGATTGTAGAAGTGGAGTACGGCATTGAATCCGTCTATGACCTCACGCTCCAGCGCATCAACCGGGGGCACGACTTCGCCTGCACCAGAAGGGCTATCATGGCGACGGCATCAAAGGGGCTCGCCACCGGCGGTCACATCATCCTCGGCCTTCCAGGGGAAACGCGGGAGATGCTCCTTCAAGAGGCGGAGATTCTCAGCGCCCTGCCCCTTGACTATCTCAAGTTCCACCAGCTCCAGATCCTGAAAGGGACCCCCATGGCCTCCGAGTACAGAGAAAGGCCCGGGGACTTCCTTCGTCCCGGACCTCAGGAGTACATTGACCTTCTGGCGGAGATGATCATCCGCCTAAGGCCGGATATCGCCATCGCCCGTATCGCCAGCAGCGTTCCTCCGTCCTTCACGGACGCCCCGTGGGGACTTCTCCGCCACGAAGAGCTTGTCCGGAGACTCGCCCTCCGGCTGGAGGAAATGGCTCCTTAGGTGAGGAGTTCCTGAACCGGACGAAATCAGGCATGCGGCGCATGAGGCAGGGGGGAAGCTGTCTGCAACACTGCCACAAGTGTCTCTAAAAGATGAGTTACCCGGGAAAAATGACTATCTTTGTGCACCCTCAGAAGGAGACGCCGGGTATTGCTGCAGCCCTCGGAAGGGACAACAAAGATTATGAACTGGATCATTTTGATTGTCGCCGGGCTGTGCGAATGTGGGTTCACGTTCTGCCTGGGCAAAGCAAAACTCGCAACCGGATGGGAGGCTGCCGGATGGTATGCGGGATTTGTGGTGGTGTCGGCGCTAAGCATGTTGCTGCTGGCGAAAGCCGCAAAGACCATCCCTATCGGCACGGCCTACCCCGTTTGGACGGGCATCGGGGCCATTGGCACGGTGCTCATCGGCATCCTGGTATTCAAGGAGCCTGCGAGTTTCTGGCGGCTGTTCTTTATTTTTACATTGATTGCGTCCGTAATCGGGCTTAGAATGGTATAACTTTCCGGCCGTTGCGCAGGCCCAGCATCGGTTCTCCTCCCCAGCTCATTCCGCTGGGATCCATCCACATCATCACAACGCCGACAAGGAGGATTATTTTTTCCGTTTCAGATAACGCACGGTGCCATCGGACTCGGTCCATTCCATTTTGTCATGGGAAGAATCCAGTAGGGCTTTGAAGGTACGCTTATCTCCTTTGTCAGCCATTTCTTTGAAGTTGTCCATCGTCTGCTCCCGATATCGGATTACCCAGGCGTCCAAGCTGTCCTGCATGTTTTCATCAGGCACCAGGGCGCTCGGGTCCACGCTCACATCCACCGTGTTGTAGTTGGGGGTCAAAACCAGCGAATCACCCTGGAAAGACCAATCCCCGCCATACGAGATCTTCATCTTCAGCCTGCCGGAAAAAGTCATCGTCTTCATGAAAGCAGATGCATAGTCAATCGTAAAGTCGTAACTATGGTCGCCGTGGAAGTCATATTCGTTGGTTTGGTCTCCGATGGTCAAGACCCAATGGCCCAGCAGTGTCGGCCGCTTCAAGGGAGTACCCTTCTTGCTAATGTTGCTGACATAGTCTTCCAGTTCCTGGTCCGCGATGCCCATCAGGAACTTGTTCTCATCATTAAGCCCGGTCCAATAGTCAATCAATTGCGTCAGATAGTCTATTCGGCTTGAAGAAATATTGATATAGTAGGCAACCCTGTTTGAGTAAAGTTTCTCTTTCAGTTACGGCAGCAGGGCGGCGGCATACGCTTCTCTCGTTACCCAGCCGGTTCCCATGATAAACTGCATGTACTCTTCGTCAGAAATGGGTTTCTTCCACATGGTCGATTGATTCACGCCATCCTGAAACCATTGCCTGTGATGATAGAAACTCTGAACATTGTCCAGAAACGCCATGTTGCCAAGATTCTGCCAGGTGTCCAGGTCGCTGTTGAAAATTTTCTCCTTGGATGTATCGAAGCTGAATTCCGAACGAGAATCTGTCAGAACGACCAGAACGCTGTTGAGGGTGTCAAACGGCATTCCTTCCAAATGGTCCCTTTGTTTCAGGGCGAGACGCAGCAATTCGCCATTCCGCTCTTCTTCCTCCCTCATTTCTTTGACGATATCTATGGAATTGTCTATGTCGTGAATGACCATAATGGCCGTGAGCCGCTGGGCTTGCGCCTTGTTCCGGCGCTCCAGCATTCCGTCCACGATAAAGGTGATCGCTATGCCGATGGCCGTTCCTATGACAGAGATAAAGAACTCCTGCCAGTCAATCTTTTTATAAGTCGACTTCTTTTCCATACTTTCAGCTATTAACTCATGCTGCCGCGTAGCGGGCTAAGGCAAAGATAGCACAAATTTATTGTCCGTGAGCAATAAAACCATAACAATCCCCGTTCTATTGTGTTACCCTTGTTTCCTTTGGGCCGGATTCTGAGGACTGTGAAATATAACCGATTGATAAACAGTCCATTATGCAAAATCGTCTATGTCGATATGCATAGGTGATTTTCTGTAATTTGCTGATTGCCAATAACTTCCATTTAACGTGAATTGTGGCTCAGCCCAAATGCGCGCACCAAATTTTGCGGTTTGGGCTAAAAGTGGCCACCCACCACATCGGCGGACTTCCGGTCGGGGTCTTACCGGCTCGAAGAAACGTCCTCCCGACGATATGCAGGAAACGCGTCATAGCCCGAGTAGGTTACAGGGCCTTGATAAGCTTTGCCGGGACTCCGCCTACCACGGTGTTCGGAGCCACGTCTTTTGTGACGACGGCACCGGCAGCCACCACGGCGCCATCGCCGATGGTCACTCCGGCAAGCACGGTTGCATTGGCCCCAATCCATACGTTCTTTCCGATGTGGATAGGTGCATAGCTCATGCTCTGGCGCCTGGCCGGGTCCAGGTCGTGGTTGATGGTGGCAAGCACGACGTTGTGGCCGATGAGCGCCCCTTCGTCGATGGTGATACCGCCCTGGTCCTGGAACTTGCAGCCCATGTTGATGAACACGCGCTCTCCGACGATGGTATTCTTACCGCAGTCGGTGTGGAACGGCGGAAACAGGCCGACCGAGGTGGGCACCTCGCGCCCCCAGAGCTCCTCCAGCAGCGTATGCAGCTCCTCGGGCGTATGGTACTTGCCGTTGATCTCGGCCGTTATCCTCAGCGCCTCCTGGGACAGCTGATGAAACATCATGTGAACATCCGAGCCGCCGACGACCGGCTGGCCCGATGCCATGTACTCTCTGAATTCCTGTATTGTCATAGCTCTTCTTTCAGTGTGCTATCGTGTCTTGATGAAGGTCATCCGCTCCTATGAGGATGGCAGTTCGCATGCCCAAAGATACGAATCTTTTCGCTAGTATTCCCAACAAGTCACAACAATTGGGGATTGCCTGACAGAGGGAAAGTGGCTAACTTTGTATCCGGAAAACTTCAGAACCCGTGAAAAAAGCAATTCTTCTTATCTCACTTTTGGTCGCCGTATGCGCAACCACTTCTCCTGTCCAAAAGAGGCCGGACGGGATTGTTACCATCAATACCAGCACGCTGAAAGCCGCCGAAGGCTACTTCGGCCCCACGCCCATCATCATTCATCTGGATTCCCATGAAAAGGTGAGCGGGATTGAATTCCTCCCCAACGACGAAACGCCTTCCTACTGGCAAATGGCCGTGGAAAAGCTGTCCCATGCCTGGGACGGAGTTCCCGCCGACAAAGTCAGTAGCGTGAAGGTGGATGCCGTCACCGGCGCAACTTATTCCTCCGAAGGCATTATCTCCAATGTCCAGGCAGGCATTGCCTGCTATTTGGAATCGAAAGGGAAGGGGGGAGATTGACCGTGGCGTGCCCGGATGCGGCAACCTGTAAAATGGAATTGTTTTTCAGCCGGTTACATTTCACGGAAGCTGTACATGTCCCTAGACCCGATTTCAACGAATCTAACGATATAGGAGAATAAATTTTTTTCTATCTTTGTCTGATTCAATCAAGATTATGCGAGAATACCTGCTGTCACTTTTGAACGTCGTATGCGAAATGGCCCCCTACCTGCTGCTGGGCTTTCTCATCGCAGGAATCCTACATGTTTTTGTGCCGCAGGGTTTCTATCGGAAATATTTGTCCAAGGACAACAAACTGGCTGTCCTGTGGGCGGCCCTGCTGGGCATCCCGTTGCCGCTGTGCTCCTGCGGAGTAATTCCTACCGCTATAGGCCTGAGGAACGAAAAGGCCTCCAAAGGGGCTGTGGCTTCTTTCCTCATTGCTACGCCACAGACAGGCATCGATTCCATCCTGGCCACCTTCTCGCTGATGGGGCTGGGTTTTGCCGTTGTCCGTCCGGTGGCGGCGCTCGTGACGGGCGTATGCGGCGGATGGCTGGTGAACCGGCTGGTTCCGGAAGACGATGTGACGGTTACATCGGGCCCATCCTGTGGCGTAGAGACGGGTAGCAGGCTCTGGCGCGTGCTCCGATACGCCTACTTCCAGATGATGCAGGATATTGGCGGCAGACTTCTCATCGGTCTTTTGGTGGCGGCGCTCATCCAGGTGGCCGTTCCGGATGCGTTCTTTCTGCACTTTGGCAAGTGGCCGCTACTGCAAATGCTGGTGATTCTGGTGGTGGCCGTGCCCATGTACATCTGTTCTACTGGCAGTATCCCCGTTGCTGCTGCGCTAATAGCAAAAGGCCTTTCTCCGGGCGCCGCCCTGGTGATGCTGATGGCCGGACCGGCTGTCAACCTGGCGTCCATCCTGGTAGTCCGTAAAGCACTGGGAAGACGCTTTACCTGGATTTATCTGCTGGTTATTGTATGCTTTGCTATCCTCTTTGGCTTTCTGGTCAATGCTGCTAGACTTCCTGTCATGCATCCGGATGCTGCGGCCTCTTGTCATGCGGCGGGGGCGGCGATGCCCGGCACGTTCAAGCTCGTTTGTGCCATTATGTTAACTTTTCTGATATTATTCGCTCTTTTCATGAAACTATTCGAACGCTTCACCCGCAAGGCCGCCGATCCCGACACGGCCGTCTATACCGTTGAAGGGATGCACTGCAGCCACTGCGAGGCCGCTGTCTGCCGCGCCGTTGAAGAGATCCCCGGCGTTGAATCGGCCAGTGCCAGCGCCTCCCGAAAAACCCTCACCATCAAAGGACCCGCTGCTGAAGATACCATCCGAACGGCGGTCGAGAAAGCGGGCTATACCTTCAAAGGGAAGAAATAAACAAACCATGACCGAGAAACAAAAACGCGACAACGGAGAGCTCTACTACGCCGGAAAAGACTCCGATTTCCTTGACGAAGTAATTAAGGCCAAAGACCTGTGCTATGAGTATAACCAGATTCGGCCGACGGATTTCAAGGCACAGCACGAGATCCTCGAGAAACTGCTGGGAAAGATAGGGGACGACAGCGTCATCTATCCGCCTTTCTGGTGCGACTACGGCTACAACATCGAGATGGGTAAGGGGTGCCTTGCCAATCATGGCCTGACAGTCCTGGACGGAGCGAAAGTGCACTTTGGCGATAACGTTCTCATCGGCCCCGGATGCTATTTCCACACTGCCAGCCATCCGATTGACCCGGACCAGCGAAAACAATGGCTGGTATACACCAAGCCCATTACCGTGGGAAATAACGTCTGGTTCGGCGCCGGCGTCCATGTCCTGCCCGGGGTCACTATCGGCGACAATGCCGTCATTGGGGCCGGTAGCATTGTAACAAAGGATATTCCTGCCGATTGCGTAGCCGTGGGCAATCCCTGCAAAGTAGTGAAAAAGATAAAGTAAAAGGACCAACACGTACAATACGAGAATATGAAGAAAACGCTAGCCCTGCTTTTGGGGGCGCTCCCGTTGATTGCCTGCAAAAGCCAACATGTCAATGATGAACCCGCCAAGTACGATACAACGATGGATGTGAATCTGGTTTTAGAAGAACTCAAGGGCCGTGACGTGGTCCTGTTTGTGGCCGACCAAGATGAAATTTCTCCTGCCGAAGTTCCATTTCCCGTCGTTTTCACCGGGATGGGAAAGATGCGGATGTTCAGCGCCCTGGTGAAATGGCACGAAACGCTGCCTGAAGGAAGCCATCCCGTCGTCCTAAACATCGGCAGCGCCGGGTCGGCCAAATATCCTATCGGCACCATTGTCAACTGTACCCGGATCTTCAACGGCGGCTGCGAACTCGTGCATGATTGCATTGACCTTCCGGGCGATGGTGCCAGCATCTTTTCCGGGGATTATTTCATGAGCACCCAGACCTTCAGCCCGGAGCAGGTGAGGGCGCTTTCGCAGCAGTACGACCTTTTTGACATGGAGGCCTACGCCGTAGCCCGGTTCTGCCAGATGTACGATATCCCGTTCTACTGCCTCAAGGCGGTTTCCGACAATTTGGACGGAAACCTGAAGGACTGGCGCTCCATTCTTGCCGATATCCGTGTCCGTTTCACGGAGTTGTTGTGGACAGGGAAGGCCGAGGATTCGGCTGAATAAGGCCTCCACGATGCCATCCGGGATATCATCAAAGAGGAAGGAGGCGACCCAATTCAGAAAATGCTAACTTTTATGAGAAGGCCATTCACAGTTCTCTTCCTGGCTATCCTCTTGTTCTACGGCTGCCGCAGTGGCAACTCATGGCCAATCCCGAGGATGGAGGGCGAAATCCTTGTCCCCGAAGACTCGCTTTCCCTCGGTCTTCCCCGCTGCGCGGGTGCCGAGTGGGCGGAGGTCCACCGCTCCGACGGATACGTCAATAACGCCGTCATCACCCGCTTCAAGGGACGATACTACTGCATGTGGCAGGAGTCCGCAAGAGACGAGGACACGCCCGACACCCGTATCATGTACGCAGTGAGCGCCGACGGGAAGTCATGGGAGATGCCTTCCACACTCGTCCCGCCCACGGAGGACCACTTCGCCTCGCCCGGAGGATGGCTTCCCCGGGGAGACTCGCTTACGGCCCTGGTGAACTACATCTATGCGCCTGACCGTTCGGCCGGAGGGAGCGCCTACTTCATCTCTACCGCCGACGGGCAGTCATGGACAGCCCCGAGGCCCGTTCTCATGGCGGACGGGACGCCTGTCGGGGGTATCTTCGAGCAGGACCCGCTGCGCCTTCCGGACGGCAGGACCGTCGGAGCCGCGCACTTCCGCCCGGGGACAACCCTCTGCCCGGTCTATACGGATGACCCCTCCTGTGTGAGAGGATGGAAGAAAGCAGTCTTTCCGGAAGGGGAGGGAACGCCCCTGGAGCCCAGCCAGTACCTTGCCCGCGACGGGCGCCTGGTCATGCTCTTCCGGGACCAGCAGTCCTCCTTCCGGAAGCTCTATGCTGTATCGGACGATAGGGGAGCATCCTGGAGCGCGCCCCGCCTGAGCAATATCCCGGACTCCCGCTCCAAGCAGTGCGCCGGAACGTTCGCGGATGGACGGGCCTTCTGGGTAGGCAATCCCACCGGCACGAAATCCCGCCGCGCCCTCGTGCTGGCCCTCTCCGAGGATGGTTACCTCTTCGACAGGGCCTGTCTCCTCGCCGGTCCCGGGGACCTGCCCCCGCGAAGAAAGGAGGGCCGTTACAAGACGATGGGCTACAATTACCCCAAGGCCTTTGTCGAGGGGAACACCCTCTGGGTCGCGCTCACCGTCAATAAGGAGGATGTCCGGGTTGTGCGAGTAATCCGCGGCCTTGCTATTAGTCTCGTAGAAAATATGTAAATTTGTCTGGCTAAACTGAATTCATCATGGCAAAAGACAGATTTGACATTCAAGAAAAGAATACGATGAATCTCCTTACGGAAACGTCACCAAAGACGGATATAAAAAGTAGTCATGCCTGTTAACCGTACACAAGGAGAAGTCTGCAGCCCGGCCGTCAAGGACCAGGAGGGCATGCTCCGTTTGATCAAAAAGTATCGGCTTATACCTTTTTTCGTCAATCCGGTCCCCGGCTTCTCCATCGAAGAGCATACGCCGAGCGAGTTTTGGCTCACGGAGGAGCATCTGGGCCCATGGGACTGGAAAATCGAATGCGTCCGGAGCGGGGACATCGCATACGGGAAGTTCCTTTACGGCGGCAAGGCTGCCTTCGCCACAGTTGACGTTTACCGGGAAATCATCAACTGGCGGCGTTCCCTGCCCAAATATCGGCCTAATGCCCATCAGCAGAAGGTGCTTGAGTACGTGGATGAGCACGGCAGCGTTTCCGTCCCGGAAGTACGTGAATTGCTGGGAATAAACAAAGCCGGCGCAGATGCCTTGCTCTCCAAGTTACAGATGCAGGCGCGCCTCATTACCGGCGACATCACGCGGGTATACCGCGGCCCGGACCTTAAATACAGCGGCTGGCAGCGGAGCAGTTTCTGCACGCCGGAGGCGTTGTTCGAAGATATGGATTTCCCTTTTCCCGGCTACAAGCCCCGAACGCTCCGTTCTTCATTGACACCCGCCGAATCGCTGGAATTCCTCAAGGAAACCATCCGGGAGTCGTGCGGTGATGTCCCAGACAAAGTGCTCATGAAAATCCTGGGATGACAGGAGTATCAGATTCGTAGATTATTACGTTAAATCGTCTAGGAACTTTCTTGGAAATTTACTTTGGCTAGTACTGGGCGCACTATTTTGGCCACAAATAAACAGGTATATCACATATAGACCCGCAACTGCTCGGCAAGAGCGAACACTGTTGTCGCCGACTCTGCTTTCGCCGGAGTCGTACCTTCATTGAAGCTGGCAAGGACCGTTTTCGCATGGGAAATAGCCGTGTCCATTTTCGGGAACAACAAATTGTACAGCGCCGATGCGACGCCCGCCTTCTTAGAGTAGGGCATTCCTGTTAGTTTAGTCAGCATCTCGGCGTACTTGCTCCTGTGAAGTGGCCCTTGGTACAAATGGAAGTGGAGAATAAACCAGAACTCAAAAGCTTGATTGGACCATGCCACCTGAAAACCTTCGGCTTTTGCCTCCTGTATGGCCAAATTGAAATCTTCATCTGGAAAATCATCTTTGTCAAAGACCACCCAGTACTGGTCATAGGTTTTCCCTTTCCGTTGCTCTTCCTGCCGGATGCCCACAGCTTCCATCACCAGTACGCGTGTTCCAAGTCCTTTACCGACAGCTTTTACCGTAGCTGATGTCAGGCGGAAGGAATTGAAATAGTC
>DEKS01000110.1:2646-3092 GCA_002354005.1 Bacteroidales bacterium UBA2716 | reverse complement strand
GAGTGGAACGCCACCGACCGCTTCAAGCTCACCTACGGCCTGCGTCTGGACGGCTTGTTCTTCGACAACAAGGACCTGATGACCAACGCCGCCATCAAGGCGCTTACCTTCTATCCCAAGGCCAAGAACTACCAGGAGACCCACATCGACACCGGTAGATGGCCCAACTCCAGCGTGACTGTTTCTCCTCGCGTGGGCTTCACTTGGGATGTCCTGGGCAACAAGAGTCTGAAAGTACGTGGTGGTACCGGCCTGTTCAGCGGCCGTCTGCCCCTGGTGTTCTTCACCAACATGCCCACCAATGGTGGTCTGGTGCAGTATCAGGCACAGCTTAACGCCAACAAGGGTGTGGATATGGCCCAGTTCGCCGGCCTCATCACCAATGCTGACGGCAAGCCCACGGTGGATGCCCTCCTGAGCAAACTCGCGAGCATGGGTTATCCCAC
>DEKS01000110.1:1825-2595 GCA_002354005.1 Bacteroidales bacterium UBA2716 | reverse complement strand
TTCAAGATGCCGCAGGTGTGGAAGACTTCCCTGGCCATTGACTACAGCTTCCCCACTTCCTTCCCGTTCAGCATCACCGCAGAGGGTATCTTCAACAAGACCGTCAACGCCGTTTCCATCTCCGACTGGAGCATGGTGAACGTGGGTGGTTTCGCCCGCTTTAACGGCGCCGACAACCGTCCGATGTATCCTGCCGGTGCCTACCGCGTAAGCAATACCGTAGATGGCAAGTCCCGTCAGATTTCCGCCTTCGTGCTGGAGAACACCAGCAAGGGTTATGGCTGGAGCGCCAACGTAACCATGAACATGCAGCCTGCGGAGTGGATCAGCCTCATGGCCGCTTACACCCACACGGTGAGCAAGGAAGTGACCGGTATGCCGGGTTCCGCTGCTGAGTCTGCCTTCACGTATGTGCCCACCTCCGAAGGCCCCAACTACATTCCGCTGCACAACTCCCAGTATGTGACTCCGGACCGTATTGTGGCTTCCGCTACGGCCCATGACAAGGGTGGTAACCACTACTCCCTCATTTACGAGGCCACCAGAGGCGGTTACAACTACTCCTTCATGACTACCAACGACATGAACGGTGACGGGTACAACTACGACGCCGTTTACATCCCTACGGACAAGCAGGTTGCCGCCAACGAGTTCCGTTTCGTTTCCAACGACGACCGCGACCGCTTCATGGACTATGTGCACAATGATCCTTACCTGAGCACGCACCAGGGCCAGTACGCAGAGGCTTACAGCGTGTATTCCCCTTGGCT
>DEKS01000110.1:0-1763 GCA_002354005.1 Bacteroidales bacterium UBA2716 | reverse complement strand
CAGCTCAGCCTGGATGTGAAGAACATCCTGAACCTGTTCAACAGCAGCTGGGGCGTAGCCAAATACCTGAATCCCAAGATTGGTTCCGAGGCCAAGATCCTCAAATACGAAGGACCCGATGCAGACGGTTATGCTACCTTCTCTACTCCTGCTGTTATCAACGGCAGCACCCAGACCTTCGTCCCTTACCACAGCCTGGGCCAGTGCTGGTATGCTTCCATCGGTATCAAGTACATGTTTAACTAATCTACAATCGGCAATCGTATGAAACTCAAATATATCATTGCATCCCTGCTTGCCGGCGTAACTCTTTTCAGCGCCTGCGAGAAAGAAGCCGATCACTACCTGAGCGATATCAAGGTGGACAAGTCCTACGTGGGTTTCTCCAAGGAGGGCGGTTCCCAGACCATCAAGCTCACCGCTGCAGCCAGCTGGACCATCGAAATCTCTGAGGACGATGAGGAATGGCTGCTTGCTACCCCCGCATCCGGCGCTGCCGGTAACTTTGACGTTGTCCTCACGGCCCTGCCCGATGAAGAAGGCAACGAGACTCAGATTTACGTTGTTTGCAACGGTCAGAAGCAAATTATCAAAGTGACCCAGGAAGCCGGCGAAAAACCGGAACCGACCGTGATGACCATTGCCGAGGCGCTGGAGGTCATCCGTCCGCTCGGTGAAGGCGATACTGCCCCCGGAACCTTCCGCATCAAGGGTATCGTCTGCAAAATTTCCGAAATCAGCACCCAGTACGGCAATGCCACCTACTATCTGTCCGACGACGGTTCCATGAGCGGAACCTCCAAGGCCGACTACAACTGGATCCAGGTGTACCGCGGCCTGTGGCTGAACGGTGGCGCCTTCACCAAGGGTGATGAATTCGGCATCGGCGATGAACTCGTCGTGGAAGGCCAGCTCATGGACTACAAGGGCACGCCGGAGACCAAGGAGAAGACCGCTTACGTGGTTTCCATCACCAAGTCCCTCATTGACGTAGCGCCCTTCGACTTTGAGAAGCTCCCTGCTATCGACACTACTTTCCACATGACGGTAACCGCCAAGGAAAGCCCGCTGCTGCTCAATTGCGATTCCGAATGGCTGCAGATTGCCGGCGTTGAAACCGACGGCAGCTACATCCTGCACGCCGACGAAAACTTCAAGACCGCCGAGCGCACCGCTACCATCCTGATCCAGGGCCCGACCGCCCTCAAGACCGTGGCCATCACCCAGAAGGGCATCAAGGCCACCGGCTCCAGCGTGACCGAGGTTGTCGCCATGGAGGACAAATCCAAGGTGAAACTCCTGCCCACCTCCGTTGTTGTGGCTCTGACCACCAAGGGCGCTGTGCTCTCCGACGGTACCAAGAGTGTCTATGCCTACGGCGACGCCGCTGCTGCGCTCAAGGTGGGTGACGGTGTAAGCATGGACGCCACGAAGACCACCTACAACGGCGTTCCCGAACTTACGGACCTGGAGAATGTCTTTGTGGACAGCGAAGGTAATGTAGTGAATTATCCCGAGGCCAAAGATATCACCGCTTCCGTGGCTGAATACACCGCTTCCGAGGCTGAGTATATCAAGTTCTCCGGTACCCTTAAAGTGTCCGGCAACTACCTGAACATCGAATTCGACGGTGTGGATACCGCAACCAAACAGGGTTCCATCGTTTATCCTGTTGAGAGCCTGAACGCCGCCTCCTTCGACGGCAAGAAGATCACCGTTACCGGTTTCTTCAACGGCCTGAAGGGTAAGTTCGTGAACATCAT
>DEKS01000091.1:403-5396 GCA_002354005.1 Bacteroidales bacterium UBA2716 | reverse complement strand
GCGAGGTCGTTCTGGGTGATGGGCGCCCAGGCGTGCCGTTTGGGCGTGTGGGCGATGATGAGGATGGACCAGGCGTACTGCTGCTTGAGTTTCAGGAGTTTCATCATGAAGGTGCCGGCATCCTGGCCTTTCTCGGCGTTGTTGCAGAGGTAGCCGATGTTGTCCACGATGATGACGGGGGTCTTCATCTGCAGGGCTGCTTTCTCGATGTTGCCGAGTATGCGGTCTTCCCAGTCTTTGAGATCCATGCGGGCCGGTACGATGGTGGCACGGAAGAAGTTGTCGGGGAAGCGGTGCAGCTGGCCGGTTTTCTTGTTGGTGTAGCGGTCCTGGAACTGCTTTGCAGAGAGTTCGCAATCGAGATACAGGACGCGGAAACGCTGGGCGATTCCTTCGGCGATCTGGACTGCGAAGAGGGATTTACCGATATTGGAATCGGCAAAGAGGCAGGAAACTTCGCCCTGGTACCAGAGTTTATCGTAAAGCGGCTCTGGGTCGGGCTCTCGGGAGGCATCAATGAGTGTGTCGTTGACACTCTTGACGGCAAGCATGTCGATGTCGGTCGTGTGCGCTTGGGCTTCCACTGCTGCCGAGATAGCCTCGATGGGATTGATGCTATCAGTTGTTTCCATCCTTATGGGTCTTGAAGAGTTCCACAGCCATCTCTACGTCGATGACGATCTTGCGACCCTGCTGCATACAGGCGGGTGCCAGGAACGTATCCTTGTAACGCTGCGCTGTGAGGTGGGAGCAGTTGAACAGGGACTGGATTCCCTTGAGGCCATAGACGTAACGGCGGTTGTTTCCGGATGTGGGTTTTTCCGCACCGGCTTTGGGTTGCATTCCGAGCTCCATCAGGAGTTCTTTGAGGTCGCCAACGGTAAGGGCGGCGATGGGTGTTGTGTTTTCGATAATCATTTTTCTGATGATTAAGAGTTAAACAAAACACAACCGGTTGTGCGATAATTTCGCTGAGCTCGAAGGCAAAGGTATATCAGTTTTTATGATAGCGCAATATGCTGATATAGTATGGTTTACACCTTTCGAATTGGAGTGAACTTTACAATAAGAAACAATACTTAAATAGATTCAAGTAATACTTCAACTTGACATTTTTTTGCGAATCTGTTCAGTTGATGTGTGGTTTTGGTTTGTTTTAGTATGGTTTGGTTATAATGGCGGTTAACTCTGTCAAATAGTTGTAAGGGTGAAAGTTTGGGGGATTGACTGGCGTTCTTTAGTTAAGTAAATTTGAATCAAAGATTTACGAAAACAAGATTAAAACAATACTTAAACTATGATAGCGCTTCCTTCCATTGCTTTCGGGGGCTTTTCTGGGTCGGCAAAGGGTGTTACGGCTCGCCAGGTAGGCGGTCGTAGCATCCTTTCGCTGAAATGCTATCCGACGGGGTATGCGACGGCTGCACAGCTGGTGCGGCGAGGGGCCCTCTCGAAGATTTCCAAAGCATATAAGAATTTGTCTCCAGAGGAGATGATGGCCTGGGAGAATTTGGCGGAGCATACTGCCGGGTCTTCCGTGTTTGGGCAAAAAGCCAAACTCTCTGCGCACAATTTGTTTGTGCGGCTGAATACGAACCGGGCTTACTGTGGGGAGGGTGAACTGCTTTCGACACCTCCGGCGTCGTTGGTGGCCATCCCTGCCGTGGATTTCACGGACTTCTGCATTTCCGAGAACTGTGTGATGTTTATCGGTGTTCCTGATCCGGAGGGAGAACTGAAGCTCGTGGCCAAGATGTCCGACGGTCAGAGCAGCGGGGTTTCCAATGCCTGGGGCAAGACCGTCATCATTTCCCCGGACAAGGTGCCGGATTGGGGCGAAATTGACCTCACGGATGCTTTCAAGGCCGTGTTGGGCCATTCTCCCATCAACGGGCAGAAGTACTTTGTGGAGCTGTACTGGATTGACCCCGTGACCGGCTTCACCGGTGTTCCCGTGCAGGTGTCCTGGATCTGTCAGGACGGCAGCGCCCACACCGGCCGAGCCATGGCCAAGAGGACCACCTTCAAGAACTCCGACATCGTGGATGACGACCAGAAGTTCATCACGGACCTGGACGTGGAGTTCGCACAGGGCTCCACCATCATTACGGGAGATATCAAGTATGACGCCACCAAGCACAATGTCCAGGAGGGCCTCTGCCACATTACCAAGGAAGCCTATGACCGGATTGGCAGCAACTTCTGTAGTTTCATGCTGGGCCGGTCCAATGCCAATGCCGGTTACATGCCGCACTTCTTCCGCACCTACGCCTATAAGATGGGCAGCGAATACAGGTTTGTATGCGCCAAAGGGGGCGGATTGTGGGACAAGATTGGTGAGGTGTTCGGAACCAGTTTAACCTTTGAATTCGTGAACTAACCATGATACAGAGTACAGGAAATAACTTCGGAGCCGGTGTCATCACCTTCAAGGACTACCAGAGTGAGCACGAGATTGTGCTGAACGGCAGCTTTGAGTACCTGGACACCACCGATGCATACAAGAAAGCGGACGTCCTGGAGATTTATCTTCCGGACCTCAGCCTGAGCCGGTCTGCCATCTCCGGCTGCTACTGCGCGGCCAAGGGTCCCTATGCCTGGATGGGCACCACGGCCAAGTGCTGGATTAAGAACCGGAACACGCTCTGCATCGAGAAGCTGGACGTCTGGACGGACCGTCCGGAGCGGAAGATCTGGATCTTCGCCCTGTTCGGCCTCCGTGGCTTCCACGACCTGCAGGTGACCCTTGAGACGCTCAAGACGCCCCAGCTGGCTCAGTCGGAGCTCCTGGGCTATGTCCAGAAAAAGTACTTCTATGCCAACGAGCACTTCATGCTGCTTGCCTTCTCCTTCAGCGAACTTACCTTCTCCAAGCCCTACGAGAAGGTGGACCTGATTACCAATGCGGACGAGGACTTTCCGGATGACGTGGACGCCGTGGTACCATTCGTGACCTGTCAGTGCGACAATAAGCCCGGCTGCGCCATCATCGAGGGCCGGTTCAAAGACAGCGCCTTGCTGCTCTCCGGCGTCCCCGAGGCCATGTCCTACGGTACCGGTTATGTTCCTTTCTTCTACGCTTGGCTGGTGCGTGACGGGGGCAGTGGCCCGGCTCCGGATGTGGACGGCCGCATCAGGATATTGGTGACGTCCCAGATCCAGGGCAGTGTCCGCTATACCTACATCTACAAAGTGGATATGGACCTGGTCGATGGACGGGTAATTCTCAACGGCCGGATGACCTTCAACCTGAACAGCAATCGCGAGGCCTACTTCACCGTCCCTTCTATCCCTGACGGCACTCCGTCCTGCGATGCCTTCCTGCTGGCCAAAAATGGCAACGAGGACATCCTCTCCTTCGGCCTGGTGGAGGTGTCCCTGAACACGCAGCTTGGAGCCAAGAGCATCAAGCTGACCAACGTCAACAATGAGCCTTACTTCTACGGCATCGCGAAGGATACGGGCGTGTGTGCAACCTTAGAATTTGAATAACTATGTTCACAGTCATTAGCAATAACTTCGGCGCAAGCGAAAGCGACATCATCCTGATGCCCAAGCAGACCAACGATTATGCTGTATTGTTTGGCCAAATCAATGTAACCACCACCGCTGAGGAGTATCGCCGGGCTCCGTTCCTTGAGGTGACGGTGGAGGAGGACTTTCTGATTGGCAAGAGCCGTGAGGCGGCAGTCTATGTGATTCGCGGAAACGCGGAGACGCATGAAATCACCATCACCGAGGCCTTCCTGAAGGACAAGAACACCCTCCGCATCCGTCCCCTCCACGGCTACGATGCCGCAGGCTCGTATGTCATCTTCCTGATGTGCCTGCTCACCCCGGCCAACCGGAAGCTGACCATGACGCCGGGGACTCGGAAGCTGCTCAACTATACCGTCACCCAGGGTGCCGTGACCGGATTGGAACTGTACGCCGTCCTGGACACCAACTACGTGGAGTTGGTGTTCAAGGCAGAGACACTGGACTTCGGGGAAGACGCTGCCCCAATCAAGATTTCCATCGAGGGACTGGACTCCATGGTCAGGTGCAACCTCCCGGTGTGCTTTTCCGAGAATTCCTCTTTCCAGGCCGGCAGCAAGTTCTACAGCGCGGATATCGGCGATGGCGTCCTTACCATCGAGAAGGGCGACATCACCGAGGCCTCCAGCGCTTCCTACAAGTTCTTCAAGGTTGTGATACCTACCAAGTAGCCAAGGCCTTATGTCCGAGAAGAAACGCATAGAACTGACTCGCCTGCAGGGCGGCATCGCCATCGCCAGCTTCACGGCCGGCGTGATTATCGCGGCGGTGTGCCTGTTCTGGATAGAGCCCAAGGGAGAAATGGCCAACAGTGCTATCAGCATTGTGAGTGAACTCCTGGTCCTATGCGGCGCCATCCTGGGCGTGAAGGCCTCCTACGACGTCAAGTTCCGGAAGTTTGAAGCAGAGCTCCGGGATGTCATTGAGAACGAAAACAAACCTAAACCCTAAACCTAACCTATGAAACACTGTCTGCCACTGCTTTTGCTCTTCGCTGCTTCTGCCTGCAGTACTGTCCGCCAGCTTCCATCGACGGACAGTACCAAGGTGGAGGTGCGGACGGAGACGGTTTACCAGAAGGATACGGTCTTTGTGGATCTGCCGCTTGTTGTGGAACGGGTTGCAGTCCTGGATACGGTCTCGCATCTGGAGAACGCCTATGCGGCTTCATCGGCCGTGGTTTCCGGCGGAGTCCTGAAGCACAGCCTGGAGACGAAGCCCGTGAAGATGCCGGCGGTTGTTGACAAACAGATTGTGTATCGGGATTCCTTAATATATAAGGACCGGGTGCAGACGGTGACGGTTGAAGTGGAGCGCAAGTTGACCGGCTGGCAGCAGGCTAAGCTGAGGGTAGGGGGCTTCTGCTTCTTTGCTGTGATTTTGATTGGACTTTATTTCCTTATTACTCAATTTATTAACCTTAAACTCTTCTGACTATGAAGTACATTCCTTCCAT
>DEKS01000091.1:0-368 GCA_002354005.1 Bacteroidales bacterium UBA2716 | reverse complement strand
ATGAGCGGCAGCGCCAAGGGCGTGACCGCTGCAAAGATGAAGAACCGCAAGTATATCCGCAACCGCGGCTATGGCGGTTCTGTCAGGACCCAGGACCAGGCCAAGGTCAAGGGTATTTTCAAGCGTCTGACCACCATGTGGAAGACCCTCTCCAACGAGAACATTCTCGCGTGGAACAAGCTCGCGCTCTCTCAGCAGGGCCGTAGCGTCCTGGGCACCGGCGCCAAGATCTCCGGAGCCAACCTGTTCACCCGCCTGAACTACTGGATTGTCGCCTGCGGCGGCCAGCCAGTGGTTATCCCTCCGACCCTCCTGGGCGTCGAGAACCCTTCCAGCGCCACCATTGTGTGCCAGGGTGACACCTTCAC
>DEKS01000138.1:2702-9697 GCA_002354005.1 Bacteroidales bacterium UBA2716 | reverse complement strand
GCGCCGGAGTCCGAGTACGAGGTAATCTTTTCCTCAAAGTTCAGCCCCTTGCCGCCGCCATAGGGGACCATCCGGGCCTCCCCGAAGTAGGGGAGATAGGAGGTGAGCGTGTCTCCCGCGACCCTTATCGAGTGGATGCTGACGGGTTTTCCGGACGATACCGCAGGCAGAAGCTACCACGAGGCACAGAAGAACGATAAGACGGAGGGGTTTCACGGCATGACCTAGTCGCGGCCGGAGTACGATGTGCTCTTGAAATCCTTCACCCACACCTGACGCTCAATGGGCTCGTCCAGGGAAATCATGGTGTCCGTGGACTGGATGTAGGGGATTTTCTGGATGGTGTTCAGGAGCACCTCCATGAGGTGGTCGTTGTCCAGGCAGTAGAGTTTGGCCAGGATGGCATACTTACCCGTTACAAAGTGGCATTCCACAATCTCCGGAATCTTCTTCAAATTGGCAATAACCTCCGGATATTTGGTGGATTCCGACAAGGAGATGCTCACGTACGCGCACACGTTGAGCCCCAGGGCCTGCGGCTTCACCTGCAGGCGGGAGCCGGTGATTACGCCATTGGCCTCTAACCGTTTGAAACGCTGATGGATAGCAGCGCCGGAAACACCGCATTCGCGGGCAATTTCCAGGAAGGGCATACGGGCATTTTTAACCAGGTAAGAGAGGATTTTCTGGTCGATCTGGTCGATGTGATAAGTTGCCATGTGCTTTCAATTTTTAACTAACCACTGCAAATGTACAACTTTTTTTTAATTCTAACGCTTTCCCGTATATTTTTTTGTAGTGCCTGCAGCTGCGATAATCGCCTGACACTCAGCTTCCGTGAGCTGGGCGGCATCTTTCCCGCGGGGAATCTTATAATTAGTAACCCCCTGTTTGATATACGGACCGTATCGGCCGTTGAGTACTTTGATGTCGCCAAATTCGGCGATGGGAGCGGCGGCCGCCTTCGTGGCCTCGGCCTGTTCCTTAATCAGGCTGATACATTCTTCCAGCGTGATTTTCAGCGGGTCTGCGCCCTTGGGCAGCTTGACGTTGCGGTCTCCGTATTTGAGATAGGGACCAAAGCGGCCGCGGGTGGCGACAATGTCCACGCCGTCCAGCCGGCCCACCGTGCGGGGAAGCTCTAACAGTTTCAAAGCATCGGCCAGGGTAAGGGTTTCGATGAGCTGGCCCTTCCCCAGCGAAGCGCTCTGGCGTTTTTCGCCCTCGCCTTTTTGGACGTACGGTCCAAACTTGCCAAAAGCGGCAACCACTTTTTCGCCGTCCGGCGCCACGCCCAGCTCGCGGGTGACCTTGCTGTAACTATGGTCCGACAGCACCTGTTCCACATGGGCATGGAAAGGGGCGTAGAAAGCCGCAATAGCTGCGTTCCACTGCTTTTTGCCCTCCGCCACCTCGTCAAAATCGGCCTCTACATTGGCCGTGAAGTCGTAATCCAGGATGTCGGTGAAGTTGCTCACCAGGTAATCCGTGACGATAAGCCCAATCTCCTGCGGCAGCAGCTTGCCTTTCTCTGCACCTACGGTCTCTTTCTTGGTGCTGCTCTTGATTGTGCCGTTTTTCTGCGTTAGGTTGGTCACCTGGAAGCTCTGGCCTTCTTTGTCGCCCTTGACGGCATAGCCACGGCCGCGGGTGAGGGTATCCACCGTTGCGGCATAGGTGGAAGGACGGCCGATGCCCAGTTCTTCCAGCTTTTTCACCAGCGTGGCCTCCGAGTAGCGTGCCGGCGGCGTGGTATATTTGCACAGGGCCGATACCCCCTGTTCCAGCATGCGGTCTCCCTGGTGCAGCTCCGGCAGCACCACCTCTTCCTGGTCCGATTCGTCATCGTCCCGGCTCTCCAGGTACACCTTCATGAAACCGTCGAAGAGAAGCTCCACCGACTGCAGGCCGTAGCGCTCCGTGCGTTTGTCCAGCCCCACTTTGAGGGTGGTGTTCATCACGCGGCTCTCGGTCATTTGCGAGGCGATGGTGCGCTTCCAGATGAGCTCGTACAGCTTTTTCTCCTGCGCCGTTCCGTCGATGGACACATTATCTATATAGGTGGGCCGGATGGCTTCGTGGGCCTCCTGAGCGCCTTTGGATTTGGTCTTGTACTGGCGCGGATGGGAGTAGTCGGCCCCAAACTGGTTCAGAATGAATTGCTTGGCCGTGTTCAGGGCCAGGGACGACAGGTTGGTGGAGTCTGTACGCATGTAGGTGATGAGGCCTCGCTCGTACAGCCCCTGCGCCACACGCATGGTGGTGGAAACCGGGAAGTGGAGTTTCCGGGCAGCCTCCTGCTGCAGCGTAGAGGTGGTGAAAGGGGCGGCGGGAACCCGCACACCGGCCTTCTTCTCCACGGAAACAATGGTATAGTTGGCGCCGATGCTCTCTTTCAGGAACCTGCATGCCTCTTCCTCCGAGGCAAAATGGGTATCCAGGGTGGCTTTTACGCGGGTGTCCGTGCCCTCCGGCTGGAAGGTGGCTTCCACGCGGTAGTACGGCTCCGGGCGGAAGGCCATGATTTCCTTTTCGCGGTCCACAATCAGGCGCAGCGCCACGCTTTGCACGCGGCCGGCACTGAGCTTGGGTTGGATTTTGCGCCACAGGATGGGTGAGAGCTCAAAGCCCACCAGACGGTCCAGCACGCGGCGGGCCTGCTGGGCGTTCACCAGGTTCATGTCAATGTCCCTGGGGTGCTCGATGGCACTGAGGATGGCATTTTTGGTGATTTCATGAAAGACGATACGGCGGGTTTTGCCCTCCGGAAGGCCCAGCGTCTCCTTCAGGTGCCAGGAGATGGCCTCTCCTTCGCGGTCTTCATCGGACGCCAGCCACACGGTGGAAGCGGCCTCCGATAGTTTTTTGAGTTCGGCCACCACTTTCTTTTTGTCGGCCGGTACAATATATTCCGGGGTGAACCCGTTGGCTACGTCTACGCTGAGCTTGTGCTCTTCCAGGTCGCGGATGTGGCCGATGGATGCCTTTACCAGATATTCCTTTCCCAGGTACTGCTGGATGGTCTTCACCTTCCCGGGGCTCTCTACAATAACTAAGTTTTTTCCCTCCATATCGATTGCATTTGCGGACCCAAGGCCCGATAATTTTCTGCAAAGTAACGCAGAATTCGCGGATAAATCCAAATTTTCTGTTTAATTTTGTAGACTGAACTTTTGACAAGACCTAAGGTCTTGCGCACAGTGAAAATTTTTATCGCATGACGGACAGCGCAAAGAAGACAATCAGCAAGTGGTTCTGGATTCTTCTGGTAACCCCGGTAGTGCTGCTGGCACTGCTGCTGGGTGCGGTATGGGCTTTTGCCGATATCCCTTCCATCGAGGAGCTGGAAAACCCGGACTCCAAGTTGGCAACGCAGGTAATTGCAGAGGAAGGAGAAATCCTTACCACTTATCATATAGAGAACCGTACTTTCGTGGGGTATGAGGAACTGCCCCAGTCGCTGGTACAGGCGGCCGTGGCCACGGAAGACAAACGCTTCTACGACCACTCCGGCGTGGACCTGCAGTCGCTGGGCCGTGTGCTGTTCCGCACGCTCCTGTCCCGGGATTCCTCCCAGGGCGGCGGTTCCACCATCACCCAGCAGCTGGCCAAAACGCTGTATCCCCGTGGTGCCCACAGGGGCAAACTGGGCATGGTCTGGATTAAATTAAAGGAATGGATTACCGCCATCAAGCTGGAGCGCAACTACACCAAGGAGGAAATCATGGACATGTACATGAATGCCGTGTTCTTTGGTTCCAACTCCTACGGCATCTCTTCGGCCGCCAATCAGTTCTTCGGGAAACAGCCCGCAGAACTGCTTACGGAGGAAAGCGCCGTGCTGGTGGGCATGGTGAACAAGCCCACCCGCTACAATCCCTCTCTGAATCCGGAGCACGCCCTGCGCCGCCGCAATCTGGTGCTTTCCCGCATGGAGGAAATGCATTATCTTACCAAGGCAGAATGCGATTCCCTCCAGGCGCTGCCCATCACCCTGCACACCCGTAAGGGGGACCGTACCACCGGTGTGGGCCCTTACTTCCGCGACATGCTCCGCCACATCATGAGTGCCACCAAGCCCAAGCGTTCTTCTTATGCGTCCGTGGAGGATTATCAGGTGGATTCCCTGCAGTGGGAGGACGACCCTGTGTACGGCTGGCTCAACAAGAATTTCAAGAGCGACGGCTCGGCCTATGACCTGGACAAGGACGGCCTGCGCATCTATACCACCATTAATTACAAGATGCAGCGCTATGCGGAGGAGGCCATTGCGGAGCATCTGGGAAAAGACCTCCAGAAGGCCTTCTTCCGGGAACTCAAGTATCGGCGCAATCCTCCGTTCACCTCGGACACGGAACCTTCCATCATTGAAACCACCCTCAAGCAGGCCCGCCGCTGGAGCGACCGCACCCGCATGATGAAAGCCTCCGGCTGCAGCCAGTCAGAGATAGACAAAAGCTTTTCCGAGCCCGTCAAGATGCGTGTCTTTACCTGGGACAAACCCGGGTACCGGGACACCGTCATGACTCCGGACGATTCCATCCGCTATTACAAGTCCTTCTTCCGCGCGGCCTTCATGGCCATAGAGCCGGGAACGGGTAATGTGAAGGCCTATGTCGGTGGCCCGGACTACCGCTACTTCAAGTACGACAATGTCCGTCAGGGCCGTCGGCAGGTGGGCTCCACCGTAAAGCCTTTCATTTA
Organism: Bacteroidales bacterium UBA2716; assembly: GCA_002354005.1. GTDB lineage: Bacteria > Bacteroidota > Bacteroidia > Bacteroidales > UBA932 > Cryptobacteroides. The sequence continues at coordinate 4,993 of DEKS01000138.1, read as the reverse complement.
CACCCTGGCCATGGAGTCCGGCATGACGCCCTGTGACCCGGTGCTCAATTCGCCCGTGGTCATTGTGGTGAACGGAGACCAAACCTGGACGCCGCAGGACACCCACGCGGACGGCACCATGGTAGACCTCACCTGGGGCCTTGCGCACAGTTCCAACTCCGTGGCAGCGTACCTGATGAAACAACTGGGCCCCGCCTCCATGGTTGCCATGATGCGAAAACTGGGCATCAGCGGCTTTATCGACCCTGTGGCGTCCCTTTGCGTGGGCGCAGCGGACCTGTCCGTCTTTGACATGGTCACCGCCTATAACACCTATCCCTCCGGCGGCACGTATACCTATCCGCTTTTTGTTACCCGCATTGAGGACCGGGACGGCAACATCCTGGGCCAGTTCAGCGGACGCAAGCGGGAGGCCCTGTCCCAGCGGGCCACCGGCGCCATGATCCAGATGATGCGCGCCGTGGTGGACAATGGTACCGGTGTGCGGCTGCGCTTCAAGTACGGCCTCAAGGGAGAGATTGCCGGTAAAACCGGAACCACCAACGACAACTCGGACGGCTGGTTCATTGGCTATACGCCCAAGATTACTGCCGGCGTCTGGGTTGGCGCAGAGGACCGCTACGTGCACTTCTCCAACAACAACCTGGGCCAGGGAGCCAACATGGCACTGCCCATCTGGGGCCTGTGGATGAAGAAAGTCCTTCAGGACGGCACCCTGGGCATTTCCCAGAACGATGTGTTCCCGGAGGAACTCAAAGGAGATTATTGCGGCGGCTCCCAGGAAACGGGCGCCTTGCAGGAAAAGGATGAACTTGAAAATTATTATTTCGAATAGATAAAATGGCCAAATATCAATCCATAGCCGTGATTTACGGCTCCGATTCCTCCGAGTGGGAGGTGGCATGTCGCAGTGGTGAGTTCGTTGCTTCGCGCATCGACGAATTCCAGTACGACGTTTATGAGATTTTTGCCCGTTTCGGCAAATGGAACCTGGTGGCTATGCGCAAGGCCAACGCCATGCGTCAGCCCTTCCCGGAGGGTGCCCGGCCGGAGATTGACAAGTCGGACTTCTCCGTCATGGTACTCGGAGAAAAAATCAAGTTCGACTTTGCCTACATCATGCAGCACGGGGCTCCCGGAGAAACCGGTCTGCTGCAGGGGTACCTGGAAATGCTGGGCGTGCCGCACTCCAGCTGCAGCGCCTTTGTCACCACCGTGGCCTTCGACAAGTATTCTTGCAAGAGCTACCTGCGCACGGCAGACTTTGTGAAAATGGCACCGGATGCATTTGTCCGTCAGGGGGACGATGTGGAGTCCTTCAGCAAGCAGGCGGTGGAGCGCTTGGGCCTGCCCTTGTTTGTCAAGCCCACCTCCGGCGGCTCCAGTTTTGGCATCACCAAGGTGGAAAAAGCGGAAGACCTTCCTGCTGCCATCCGCTTCGCTTTTGCAGAGGGCGATACCGTCATTGTGGAAGCGGCCGTCAAGGCGGAGCATGAGCTCACCTGCGCCGTCTATTTTGATGGGAATCAGGTACAGACCCTGCCCGTAATTGAGATTATTTCCGAGACCGGCTGGTTCGACTACGACGCCAAGTACAACGGCTTCAGCCGGGAGGTATGCCCGGCAGAGATTCCGGATAGTCTTCGTGACCAGGTGCAGGACATCTCCAAGCGCATCTACCGGTACCTGGGCTGCAAGGGTCTGGTCCGCATGGACTATATTGTCGCCAAGGATGGCATTTACTTCCTGGAGGTGAATATCATTCCCGGCATGACCAACGCCTCGCTGGTGCCCAAGATGGTGCGTACCGCCGGTATCGGCATTACCAATTTCCTCTCTACCATTATCGAAAACGCGTAAAGCATGCTGCTGGTGGATTTTCTGAAGGAGGGGATTGCCGCCCTGGAACCGCTGTACCCGACGGCGGAGGCGCGGAATATGGTACTGATGCTGTGTGAGGAAACCATCGGCACCAAAAATTACACGCATATTGTAGAGCCGCAGTACAAGATTGACACGAAGGGGGAGAAAGCCCTGCTGGACGGCTTGTCGCGGCTGCAGAAGGGGGAACCCATCCAATATGTGACGGGGCGCGCGGAGTTCTGCGGCCGCGTGTTCCACGTGACGCCGGATGTGCTCATCCCGCGTCCGGAGACAGAACTGCTGGTGCGGGAGGCCATCAAGATTGCCAGCCGGATCAAGCGCATGCGAAGCCCCTATGGAAAGGCGGCAGAGCCGGTGCGGGTACTGGATTTGTGCACGGGGTCGGGCAACATCGCCTGGTCGCTGGC
>DEKS01000138.1:0-2613 GCA_002354005.1 Bacteroidales bacterium UBA2716 | reverse complement strand
GCGGGCAGGATTTTTCCACCGAACTTAAAACGACCGGGGCCTTGGCGCCCACCTTCATTGCCGCGGATATCCTGGATACGGAGCAGGAGTTTTCCTTCGGCCCGTTCGACCTTGTCCTGTCCAATCCGCCCTATATCATGGAAAAGGAGAAAGGGTTGCTGCGGCGGAATGTGCTGGATTATGAGCCTTCGCGCGCGCTTTTTGTCCCGGACGATGATCCGCTTCTGTTTTACCGGGCCGTGGCGCGTTGGTCGCATCGTTTCCTGTCGCCGGAAGGGAAGGGCCTGACGGAAATCAACGAGGTTCTGGGAAAGGAGACCGAGGGTCTTTTCCGCGATTCGGGCTTTTCGGAGACATCGCTCGTAACGGATTTTTACGACAAAAACCGTTTCGTCTTTTACAAGAAATAGGCCTTCTGCTAGCCCCAGAGGCCTATTTTCCGTTTTATTCGTTTGTTTTTTGGTTACACCGAAACTACTTCCGTACTTTGCAACATGAAGTACGGAAGTTTTTTTGTGGGCGCTTTAAGCGTCCTGTTCGTGGCCTTGGAAGGCTGTGACAAACAGAGGGAGGAAGTTCCGTTGCTTCCTCAGGAGAGCCCTCGCAGCGTAATCATGCTGGAGGATGTAGCGCAACTGCTTTCCACGTTGCCGCTGGGCGTGGAGCAAATGGTAGAGGTACAGGACGCCACCGGGGCATCGGCAGGGAACGGGTACGACGAAGAGTACCGCATGCGGGATTTGTTTGCCTCGCCGGGGCGCGGGGTAGGAGAGACGGCCGATACCAAAGCGGGGAAGTATGGTCGGCCGCTCAGGGACCTCCTGCGGGAGGCGCTCGCTACCAAGGCGGCGGATGACGGCTGGCTGGACTCGCTGGCCCTCTCGGATGTGCAAATCTATTGGCCGGGGGCGGGAGTATGGGACGGACGGCAACTGCCGGTAATCACCTACGATCCCGGAGACGGCGCCTTGGAGAACGAGGGCTATGAACTGTTGCCGGACGGATCGGCCCGGAAGGTGATGGTGGATGAGCCCATGGCCGCAGAAAGGCCTGTATGGGTGGTGAACCGCAATTCGGACGCAGATTACAAGAGCCTGGAACTGCTCCGACGGGAGGATCCTTCCTGGGGACAGGGCGGCGGCGGGCTCATTGTCAAAGGGGAGACGGAGGAATTGCGCACCCTGGTGCTGCGCTCTTTCAAGGCCCTGCGGCAATTCGACACCTGGTTCTGTGGGGCCAGCGAATTTTGGATCAAAATTGGCGCCGTGGAGGACTTTACGGCGGCTACGGAGCCGGAGCTGCGGCTGTATCAGCCCAGCATCACAGACTTTATGCTGGTGGTCCGGCGGGACCAGGTAGGGGTGGAGCAGCCGTTCAACGCCATCCTGGTGTCGGAGTGGACCCAGCAGCTGACCAGCGCAGCCTACATGATGTTGGAAGACGACGGGGGAACCCAGACAACCTGGAAATGTGCGGCTGTTGTTAAGTACAATTCCAAAAGCTACGGGTTTGAGCTGGAAATTCCCTTGAACAGCCGGGACGACATTGTCTGGCGCGGGGCCCTTACCCATGCTTTCATTGAGAAAAACAGTGGCCAGCCCATCCGTTTCGGGGACGTGGAACTGGTTTTGGAACTCATTTAGGTCAAGCTGGAGACGGGGTTCAGGATTGACGCACGGTCATTTCGCACACTGCGCAGTGGAAATCCAGGCGGAGCCGCTCTTTTCCGTTGATGAGAAAGAGGGGTTCTGCCTTTTTTGACTTCCCTTGTTTGGGGCATAGGCCCAGTTCATGGCGCACGCAGTATTTGGAGCGCATGAGCTCCCCGTCGGAAGCGTAGGTGAGCTGGAAGGTCGTGTCTGGGTTTACCTTACCCCGGTACAGCGGCAAGGCGTTCACGGGCTGGCTATCCAGTTGCTCCGCCAGAGCCCTTCGGATGCCATTGATAGCCGATACCGGCAGGAAGGGAACCGGGCCGCTCACCTGGATGGCCGGCGGCAGAAAGGCATAATGCCCGCTGCGCTTGCTCAACTGGCCCCGAAGGGTTTGGCGCATGCGGTCCGGGTCTTTGGCAACAGCATCGGCACTAAAAGGGAGCTGTTCTACGGCCTGGCGACCATCCTCGGACCGCGCCTCAACAAACAGGGTGCTCGCTTGAATGGTCACGGACAGGCTTACCTCTACTTCCCGCACCGGCTTGGCGGCTTCCAGTTGCTTTTCAAAGGCCGCAGAGATGTTCCGATAGAGTTTTTGTCCTTCCCTGAGGCCCTCCGGCCTGCGGCAGAAGAGGGTGTAACCTTGGCACACATCGGCCCGGAAACCGGTGATGCTGCCGTCCTTGTTTACAAAGGCAAAACCGTCGCCGTTGGACAGCACCAGGTCCGGCGCCGCGGGCTGCAAAACCAGTCCGCCAGGCGTTACGCGGGCAATCGTCCCCACATATTCGCCCATGGACTTGGGGGCATCCATGGCGGCCCATTGCCCACGTTCGCCGTCCAGGAACAGTTCCGTGTACCCGCGGTTGAAGGTTTTCTGCAGGTTGGGCGTAAACCCGCCGCGAACCTGCCCGAAGGAGCTTCTGCGGTAGCGGTCCGGGTGCTTCTGGATGAGCGC
>DEKS01000096.1:11182-12224 GCA_002354005.1 Bacteroidales bacterium UBA2716 | reverse complement strand
GGAATGGGGCCCAAACAGGCGCTGAGGGTCCAGCGCGTGGACCTTCGCAGCCTGGGAAGCCCGCCATAGGCACAGAGACGTGCATAAATGCAGCGGTGGTGACCATCGGCGGGCAAGGCGGGAGCCATGGATGGGCAAGGTGGGATTTGATTGCCCACTCGTCCCTACCTCCTTCCCCCACTTGGGACCACACAGGCTTTTGCCGTGTGAACGACCTAGGACGGCACAAGCGGACTGGTCGCTAACTCCTTGTCACACAACACCATACGCATAATCCTCGGTCCCATTTGCGCCGAGGATTATCAGCATCTTGCTGAGAATCAGCCGTTTGGCGGCCAGGCAATATGAAAATATTCACGTTTCTACCTGCCATGTCCCCCTTATTTGTATATTTTTGCAGATGACCATTTTTAAACCTGTCATCTATGAAACACAAAACGTACAAACTGGACCCGGCAATAGAAAAACAACTCTTTGCCACCCCCTCCGAACTGGACGCCCGCGTGCAGGAACTCCTGGACAACCCCAGCCAGATTCCCCCCTTCATGGACTTCCGCGTAGACTGGAGCTTCAAGTACATTCTGGGGCACGAGGAAGCCATGGTTAAACTCCTCAACGACATCCTTTCCGTGCACGTGGACACCCTTGAGTATCTGCCGAATGAAATCCCCGTCCGCAGCGAGAAAGAAAAACGCGCGGTCTTCGATGTCATTTGCACCAACAAAACCACCAAGGAAAAGTTCCTCTGCGAGATGCAGCGACTCCCGGAGTCGGACATGGACGAGCGGTGGCCAGAGGATGTCATGACCACCAAACTTCAATTCTACTACCTGGAACTGCCCCGCTTCCAAAAAGGATGGGAGGCGGCACAAACAAATGCGGAACGATGGTGCTATCTTTTCAGAAATTTGTATAAATTTGCAGGAGTCCCCCGTGATGCATCCGATTTTGCGCCCATCTTCGAGATTGCACGCACGGAACAATTTGAGGAAGAACAACTAAAAGTATATCTCAACGCCATGGTTACAGACTACGAAAAACT